>JBJMQW010000093.1:0-8415 GCA_045802495.1 Allostellaceae bacterium
GACGAAAACCCCGTGTTCGCCAAGATTTCTTCGCGCCTCGGCAAGCCGATCGGGCAACGGCACGAGACCCGGCTCTGCGAGCATGTCGCGCAGCGCGGCGGTCTCCCCCAGCGACTGACGCAGCGACGCCAAATCCCGCGGGCCGCCGCGGCCGAGGCTCAGGCGGGTCAAGGCCCGCTCGATGTCCGGGCAGCGTTTCAACCGCTCGCGCAGAGATGCGCGCTGCTCCGGACGATCGACAAAGAACTCGACCGCATCGAGGCGCGCCGCGATCGCCGCCGGCTCGGTCAGCGGCGCCGCGAGATGGTCGGCGAGGAGACGTGCGCCCCCGGCGGTGACCGTCCGGTCGATCGTTGCGAGGAGGCTGCCCTTGCGCTCCCCGGCCAGGTTCGCCGTCAGCTCGAGGTTGCGCCGCGTTGCCGCATCGATCTGCATGACGGAGCCGGGCGCGACCCGGTGCGGCCGCTGCAGGTGCGGCACCCGCCCTTGCTGGGTCAGACCCACATAATCGACGAGGGCGCCGGCGGCCGCGAGCTCGGCGCGGGTGAAATTGCCGAACCCGTCGAGCGCGGCGACCCCATAGAAATTCTCGAGCCGGCGGCGCCCGGATTCGCTCTCGAAGCGGGCATTCGGCAGCGGCGTCAGCGCCGGCTTCCACTCGGCAAACAATTCGAAGAGCGCCGGCCGGGTCAGCATCCGCTCCGGCAGCAGGATCTCGCCCGGCATCAGCCTGGCGAGATCGCCCGCGAGAGCGGGTTCGCTGCTCGGAGCGAGATCAAAAGCGCCGGTCGACAGGTCGAGCCAGGCGAGGCCAACCTCGCCGCCCGCCTCGGCGAGCCCGGCTAAGTAATTATGCCGGCGGGCGTCGAGCAACCCTTCCTCGGTCAAGGTGCCGGCGGTCACGACACGGACGACCGCGCGCCGCAGCATCTTCGCGCCGCGCCGTTTCGCTTCGGCCGGATCCTCGATCTGGTCACAGATCGCGACCTTGAACCCGGCGCGGATCAGCCGGGCGAGATAGGCCTCGGCGGTGTGCACCGGCACGCCGCACATCGGGATGTCGGCCCCCTCGTGCCGGCCGCGCTTGGTCAACGCGATGTCGAGCGCCTGCGCCGCGGCAACCGCGTCCTCGAAGAACAACTCGAAAAAATCCCCCATCCGGAAGAAGAGCAGGCAGCCCGGGTTGGCTTCCTTGATCTCATGGTACTGGACCATCACCGGCGAAGGCGCCGGCAAAAGGGTGCCGGGAGCGGGACGGGGCATTTCCTCTATCGACGTGGTGAGGCGAAAACGGCGAGCGCGGATAAACACCGACGGTACCACGTTCCGGAGGCGAAACCGAAAGAGAGGATTGGCGCGAGGGAGCCGGCGGCGCTCGCCGCGCGGCGGTGGTCAGGGGAGGCGCGGCCGGCTCCCCGATCAGCTCAGGGTTTCGTTTGGGAGGGACCGATCATTGAGCCGGCGGGATGCCGAGACGGTGTCGGGCCTCGACGATCGGCAGCTCGACATAAGGCCAGTAGTCCCATTTATCGGAAAGATCGACCCGAACGGCGCCGCCCCGCTCCAGAGCCGCAAACATGCGAGCCGCCATTCCGGGCTCGCGGAGGATACCGGCACGGCTGTACCCGGGCACCGGCCGCATATCGATGCCCGTGCTGAAAATAAGAACAGCGAACAGCACGACATAGATCGGCCGGTATTGCTTATAGCCTGCAGTAAAGGCGGCGACTTCGATCTCGCCGGGCGGGTCGGTGTTGTACCCTCCGAGAACATGGGAGAAATCGTGATAGAGGCCGGCCTCGGGAAAGCCGGTGCGCTCGCCGGGAAGAGCAAACCCGTTCGTTTGGTAGTAATGCCAAACGGCATAGCCGAGCGTGTCCTGAGGAAGGCGCTCCCATGCACGGTATTTGGCGGCCAGCTCCGTATCCTCCACTAATCCGCGGAGGCCGAGAACGCTCTTGGCCAATGCGAGAATGCCGTGCTGGTCCAGCTGGTTGCGCATGATTTGGCCAATATGACCGTGCCGCCAGAAATCGAATCGGAACAGCACCATGTGATGCTGCGTCAATTGACGAAAATCGCGCAGCGCCGGTGCATCGACGCCTAGAGCTTGTGCAAAGGCTTCCACCGATGCGGTCACCGCGGGAGCGGGCACCCCGTCGGCCAGTGCCACCACAAGCAAGCCGTTGACGAATTGGTTGCGCAAAACGTCATTGGGGAAGCCGGCAGCGAAGCCCGCCGGATCAATCGGAGCAAGCGAGTCGATATCGGCGTCGATCCGCAGAAGGACCTGTTTCGCCGCCTCCATCAGCGCCCGTTGCGACGGCCCGACTGCGCCACCCGCTGATGCCACTGTCTTCATGGCGCGAAGGCCGAGCAGGGCCTCCGCCGGTACGGGACGAACGAGGCGCATCCGACAGACCTGCCTGATACAGGTTTCAAACCTCGCCAACTGCCTCTAGTTTCCTTAAGGAAACATAAAGGCACGACGTGCATATGGCGCGATACCACAGAGAGGATCGGTATGGCTGAGAGTTCGCCGTCATTTCCGGTCATTCGTGAGGCGGTGGCCTCGTTTCCCGACCGCGCGCACTTTCACCGCGCCGTCTCGAACCTGCTCGCCGTCGGGTTCGACACGACCGATCTTTCCGTGCTGGCCTCGCATGATTCGCTCGCCGCCGCCGGTGAGCCGCCGGGACGACAGCCGAAGCTCCTGCCCGCCGGTCTCGCCGATGAGATCAAATACATCGCGCCGCTGACCGTCGCCGGCATCATCCTGTTGTCGGGCGGCGCGATCGCCGCCGCCGTCGCGGCGCTGGTCGGCGCCGGACTCGGCGGCGCGGCATTGAAGGAGCTGTTCGACGACTATACCGCACCCCGCCACAGCGAGGATTTCGAGGCCGCGCTGCGCGCCGGGGCGGCGCTCCTATGGGTGCGCTGCGAGGATCCAGAGCGCGAACTGTCGGCGACCCGCATTCTCGAAGAGGCAGGCGGGCGGCACGTCCATATCCATGGCCGGCCGCCTCGGGCCGGCGAGCGTCGCGCCTGAGCCCACGCCAGTCGACATCGCGCGGCGCTTTGCGTTTGAAGCGGCTTGGCAGGCCTTTTTGGACGGCCGATCGCGACAGGAAATTACTCGGCAGGTTTGGCCGACAACTCAGGGGCGAGCACCGACGCCTTCCGCCGACTGGCAAACAGCCCACGTAGGACAACATAAAATACCGGCGTAAAAATCAGGCCAAACCCGGTGACGCCGAGCATGCCGAAGAAAACGGCGGTGCCGAGCGACTGGCGCATCTCTGCTCCGGCACCCGTCGCGATCGCCAGCGGCACGACACCCAGTATAAAAGCGAAGGAGGTCATCAGGATCGGCCGTAGCCGGGTTCGCGCCGCCTGCACGGCGGCTTCGAATCGATCCTTGCCCTCTTCTTCGGCTTGGCGCGCAAACTCGACGATCAAAATTGCGTTCTTTGCGGCGAGCCCCACCAGTACGACAAAGCCGACCTGCGCAAGGATGTTGACGTCCATCCCACGCAGCAGAAGCCCGCTGACCGCAGCCAGCAGACACATTGGCACGATCAGGATCACCGCGAGCGGCAGGCTCCAGCTCTCGTATTGCGCGGCCAGCACAAGAAACACAAAGACAATCGAGGCGCCGAAGACGAGCAGCCCGGTATTGCCGGCGAGCTTCTGCTGATAGGCGAGATCGGTCCACTCGAAGCCAAAACCGTCGGGAAGCCGGTCGGCGGCGAGCTTTTCCATCGCCGCCAGAGCGTATCCCGTGGAGTATCCGGGCAATGTGCTCCCCTGGACCTCGGCGGCGGGGTAAAGATTGTAACGCGGGACACGATAGGGGCCGGTGATGTCGCGGAACTGCGCTACCGAGCCGATCGGCACCATTTGGCCTCTGTCGTTCCGCGTCTTCAGATTGACGATGTCGTGGATCTCGTCACGGAACGGCGCATCGGCCTGCGCCGTCACCCGATAGGTGCGGCCGAGATAGTTGAAATCGTTGACGTAGGCCGAGCCTAGATAGACCTGCAATGTCTCGAACACACGGCTGGCCGGCACCTCGAGCATCTCGGCGCGCACGCGATCGATATCGGCGAAGACCTTGGGGGTCCTGGTGTTGAACAGCGAGAAGACGCCGACGAGGCCTGGGGTCTGGTTGCCGGCGGTCACGATGTCCTGCGTCGCTGCTTCGAGAGCCGGCAAACCGCGGCCGCGCTTGTCCTGCACCATCATCTTGAAGCCGCCAGCAGTGCCGATGCCGCGCACCGGGGGAGGCGAGATCGTGATGATAAAGGCATCCTGAACCTGGGCCAGCCGCTGGCGCAGATCGGCCATGATGTGCTCCGCGCTGAGCCCTTTGGCGGCGCGCTCCTGGAACGGCTCAAGCGGCGAGAAGATGGCGCCGGCATTCGGCGCATTGGTAAAGGTCGCGCCGTCGAACCCCGCAAACTGCACGGCGTGCGCGACCCCCGGCGTATCGCGCAAGATTTGCGCCGTGCGTCGTACCGCAGCGTCGGTGCGGGCGAGCGAGGCGCCAGGCGGGAGCTGCAGGACGGTGATGAGATATCCCTGGTCCTGGTTCGGGATGAAGCCGGTAGGAGCGCGGACGAACTGCCAGCCGGTCAGCCCGATGAGCCCGGCATAGACGACAAGAGCCAGCACGGCGACGCGCAACAGCCGCCGAGTCAATGCGCCATACCCGGCCGACAGCTTGTCAAAGGCGTAGTTGAAGCCGCCGAAGAAGGCGGTGATGGGCCGGGTCAGCACCGATCCGCGCACCCCCTCCCTTCCCTCCCCCGCATGCGGGGGAGGGTTAGGGTGGGGGTGGTGCGGCTTGAAGAGCAAAGCGCAGAGCGCCGGGCTTAGGGTCAGCGAACAGAGGCCTGAAATGATTGTCGCGGAAGCGATCGTGATCGCGAATTGCCGAAAGAACTGGCCGGAAATGCCCGGGATGAAGGCGGCGGGAATAAACACAGCCGATAGAACCAGCGCGATGGCGATCAGTGCGCCGCCTACTTCGTCCATCGTACGGTGCGCCGCTTCCTTGGGACTCACACCGAGCTGCAAATTGCGCTCGACATTTTCGACGACGACGATCGCGTCGTCGACGACGATACCAATCGCCAGCACGAGCCCGAACAGCGAAAGATTGTTCAGCGAGAAGCCGAAGGCGGCGAGTACGGCGAAAGTGCCGATCAATGACACCGGGATTGCGACAATCGGAATGACCGAGGCACGCCAGGTCTGCAGAAACAGGATGACGACGATGACGACGAGGATGACGGCCTCGAAGATCGTCTTCTGCACCTCGTGGACCGACTCGGCAATGAACTCGGTCGGGTTATAGACGATGTCGTATCTGAGGCCGCTCGGAAAGCTGCGCGCCAGCTCCTTTATTGTCGCCTTGATGCGGTCGGCCGTCTCCAGCGCATTCGAGCCGGGACGCTGGAAGATCAGTAGCGCCACGGCTTGCCGCTCGTCGAGATAGCTGTTGGCGCCGTAATCCTGGGCGCCGAGCTCGACGCGGCCGACGTCGCGAATGCGTGTGACCCGCCCGCTTGGGTCGTTCCTGACAACAATGTTGGCGAACTGGCGCGGGTCGACGAGCCGTCCCAATGTCTCGACATTAAGCTGAAAGGCGCCCGGACTCGCGGTCGGCGGCTGATTGAGGACGCCCGAGGCAACCTGGACGTTCTGCGCCTGCAGCGCCGCGACGACCTCACCGGCGGTCAGGTTGCGCGCCGAGACCTTTTCGGGGTCGAGCCAGATCCGCATCGCATAATCGCGTGCGCCAAAGATCCTGACATCGCCGACACCGTCGAGCCGCGCCAGCACGTCTTTCACCTGAAGCGTCGCGTAGTTCGAGATGTAGAGCTGGTCGCGCGACCCGTCCGGTGAGCTGAGGTGGATCACCATCAGCATGTCGGGCGAGTTCTTTTTTACCGTGATACCGAGCCGCCGCACCTCTTCGGGCAGTTTCGGCTCAGCTATCGAAACACGGTTCTGGACGAGCACCTGAGAGATGTCGAGGTCGGTGCCGAGCGCGAAGGTGATCGTGAGTTGCAGATTGCCGTCTCCGGTCGCCTGACTGTTCATGTAAAGCATGTTTTCGACGCCGTTGATCTCCTGCTCGAGCGGCGTCGACACAGTATCGCTGACGACTTCGGCGGAAGCGCCGGGATAACTGGCGGTGACGACAATCGTCGGCGGCGCTATCTCCGGGTATTGAGCGACCGGCAATGCAAAGTAGGCCGCCGCGCCGACGATGATGACAAACAGCGACAGGACGGTCGCGAAGATCGGCCGGTCCACAAAGAAGTGCGACAGGTTCATGACGGTCCGCTCAATGCCGAGCCGCCGTCTCGATCTGTCCCGGTTCCGGCGTGACCTTGCCGCCGGGCCGCGCTCGCACGAGCCCGTTGATGATAACCCGGTCGCTCGGCTCGAGACCCGACCGGATGATCCGGAGGCCATCCTCGGTCATTGGCCCCGGACGCACGACCTTTGGCTCAACCGTGCCGTCGTCTTTCACGGTCATCACCACCTTACGCGACTGATCGGTGACGACGGCGCCGTCGGGTATCAGGATCGCAGTGTGCTGCTGCGAGGCCGGGATGCGGATCCGCCCGAACTGCCCGGGCGTGAGGAAATAGCCCGGGTTCGAGAAGATCGCGCGAGCGCGGATCGTCCCCGCACCGCGATCCACCTGATTATCGAGAAAGTTGAGCTGCCCTTTCCACGGCCATTCCGTCTCATCGGTCAGGTGCGCATAAACCGGTGGTGTGGTGTCCCGCGCCTCGGTCAGCATGCCGGCGGCGGTGGCCCGCTGATAGGCGAGATAGTCGCCCTCGCTCATATCGAAATAGAAATAGATCGGGTCGAGCGATACGATCGTCGTCAGCGCCGGGGTTGTGGCGGCGTCGCCGCCGCTGATCAGGTTCCCAATGCTCACTTGGTGGTTGCTGATGCGCCCGGTCAGCGGCGCGGTGATCCTCGTAAACCCGACATTGAGCTCAGCCGAGCGGATGGCCGCCTTGGCGGATTCGACGGCGGCAGTCGCGACCTTCAGGTCCGAGACGCGCTGGTCGTAGGTGCTGGCCGGCTCAAAATCCTTCTTGCGCAGCTCAGCGGTACGCCCGAGCTGCCGAGTGGCCAACTCGACTTGGGCCTCGCCCTGGGCGAGCTGCGCCCGCGCTGCCGCGAGCGTCGCCTCATAGGGGCGCGGATCAATGACGAACAACAGATCGCCCTCTTTGACGAGCTGGCCGTCCTCGAAGTGGATTTCTGTCAGATAGCCGCTGACCCGCGCGCGGACCTCGACATACTCCTTGGCGGCGAACTGGCCGGTATACTCGTCCCACTCCACCAGCTCGCGCTGGATCGGCTGGCTGACCGTCACCGTCGGCGGCGCGGGCGGTGCGTCCGCCGCCAGGCTGCCGATTGGTTGCCCCAAGCAATAAAAAAGCGCAAGAGCGCCCAATGGCAGAAGGGCCGTTGCCGAACGTCGTGTCATCGGACGCTCACCTCAAAGGTTAGAGAGCCGCAAAAGTGTTTAATTGGTGATTCATGTGGGTGATGGGATAGGTTGAAGTACAAGAGTGTTTTCGCTCTCTTTGCTGGAAATGCTGCAGGGATGGAGGCCGTTCGACATCTAATGCCAGGGGCCATGGGTAGTTTCCCAGGTTGCCCCCGGCGGGTCTGATAGGACGCAGCCGGCTGATCTGGACAGCGCCGGCCGGCCGCGTGCATCGATAGGCGCGTGTCACTCACGGACGAACGCGGATGATTGTCTTCCCCCTGCGTCGCTCGGTCGGGTTTAAGGCGGCGACGGCATCGTCGAGGGTCGAGACGTTGCCGATGTTCGTCCGCAGTCGTCCGTCCCGCACCCGCTGGACGATCTCACTCAGTTGGGCACGATCGGACTCGACAACGAAGTCGACCGCCAAGCCGTCGGCGGGCCGCGCCTCGGCCGGCCCGACGATGGACACCAGTGTTCCTCCAGCTCGAATCAGGCCTGCGGACCGCTTCTGGATGTCGCCGCCGATGACATCGAACACCAGATCGATGCCGCCGACGTCTTCCAGCGCGTCGTTGTCGAGGTCAACGAACTCCTGCGCGCCGAAATCGAGCGCCCTCTGACGGTCGGCAGCGCGTCCGGTGCCGATGACGTAGGCGCCAGCCTCGCGAGCGAGTTGCGTTACCATCGATCCGACTGCACCGGCCGC
This sequence comes from Allostellaceae bacterium, assembly GCA_045802495.1. Taxonomy (GTDB): domain Bacteria; phylum Pseudomonadota; class Alphaproteobacteria; order ATCC43930; family CGMCC-115725; genus AP-15. The sequence continues at coordinate 8,238 of JBJMQW010000093.1, forward strand.
GCCGTGCACCAGCACGCTTTGCCCCGCCCGAAGGCGGCCGTGGTCGAACAGTCCCTGCCACGCGGTCAGCCCCGAAATCGGCAGGCTCGCACCCACGGTGAAGTCGACGTCGCCGGGCAGCGGCGCGAGGTTGCGTGCCTCGACGGCCACGTACTCCGCCAGGGTGCCGTCGCGATGC
>JBJMQW010000094.1:0-3229 GCA_045802495.1 Allostellaceae bacterium
ACCACAGAGACGCAGACAAAGCAACCCGCTCCTCGTCTTGTCTGTGTCTTTGGGCGGTTAAAGAGCGTGGGCGGCGGAGAGAAACGCGCGGATCTTAGCGGGATCCTTTTGGCCGGCGCTGCTTACGACGCCGGAGGAGACGTCGACCGCCGCGGCGCCCGACACCCGCACAGCCTCAGGCAACAGATCGGCAGTCAGACCCCCCGACAACAGCCATGGGCGAAGCCACGAGCGGGCCGCGATAAGATTCCAGTCGAACACGAGGCCATTGCCGCCCGGCAGCGCATCCGGCCGCCGCGGCGGCTTGGCATCGAACAGAAGCAAGTCCGCGACTTCCTCATACGGGACGACGGCGAGCACATCCTGCGGCCCGGCGATCGGCATTGCCTTCATGACCGGCCGCGAGAAGCGGAGCTTGGCGTCTGCTACCCGCTGCGGGCTCTCGCTGCCGTGGAACTGCAGGATATCCATCGGCGCCGCAGCCAATGCGGTTTCGATCAGCGCGTCATCGGCATCGACAAAAAGACCGACCCGCAAGATCCCCGTTGGGATTTCGGCGCAGAGCCCGGCGGCCCGGTCCGGGCTGACCGCGCGCGGACTCGGCGGGTAGAAGACAAAGCCGATATAGGCGGCGCCGCCAGCCACGGAGGCGGCCACCGCTTCACTCGTCGATAAGCCACAAATTTTCGCGGCGACACCCATCGAGGACATATGGGATGTCTGAAGCTGCCCGGCGATATGTGAAGAAACGGGCCACCCCGACGGTCGAATTCACCGCAAGCGTTGTCCCGATGGCATAGTCCCCGGCACCGATCGGGGGGGAGCGCCTTTTGTTTTGGCCGACCGGTGTCGACGAAACCGGGGCGATGCGACAATGGGGAAGGCATGCCACCGCGTTCCTGGGGCGCCGTCACTTCGACGATCCCGACCTGATCGAGCAGCGGTTTTCGGTCGTCGAGCCGTGGAGAGACGCAGCATCCACTCGCCGCTCAACCGCCTCGCTGGTTTCCCGCTATTGACTACGGGCATCAACCGGGTTCGTGCTAACGCCGATTTTTCAGATCTCCGAACCTTGCACGGTGCGGGAAACGGCAGGTCCGTAGCGTGTAGGGACGAGCATGGCGAAGGAACGAGAAGGGGAGCAGCAGGATGACCGCGCGGACTATCGGCATCGTAATCGAGGGCGCTACCGGGCGCCTCGGCGCCACCCAGCACCTACGGTCCTTGATGGCGATCCGCAGTGAAGGCGGATTGATCCTCGCCAATGGCGATCGACTTGTCCCAGAGCCGGTCTTGCTCGGCCGCAATCCGGTGAAGCTCGCCGCTCTGGCGGCAGCCCATGACGGCCTCGGATGGAGCACCGACCGCGACGCCTGTCTCGCCGAGAGCACCGCTGCGATCTATTTCGACGCGACCGCTACTGGCGGCAGGGCAGAGCGGGTCCATACGGCGCTCGCTGCGGGGAAGCACGTCTACGTCGAAAAGCCTCTCGCCGAGTCGCTCGACGATGCAGTGGAGCTCGCCCGCCAGGCGAATCGCACCGGTCTGAAGAATGGGGTCGTGCAGGACAAATTGTTCCTGCCGGGGCTGACCAAATTGCGCAAGCTTTACGAGATGGAGTTTTTCGGCCGCGTTCTGTCGGTTCGGCTCGATTTTGGCTGGTGGGTGTTCGACGGCACGCCCTACTCGGCGCAGCGGCCGAGCTGGAATTACCGCAAGGCGACCGGAGGCGGGCTGATCCTCGATATGTTCGCCCATTGGCGCTACATCTTCGATCGCTTGCTGGGAGGGATCAAATCGGTGTCGTGCCGCCACATGACTGGCCTCCCGAAGCGCCTTGACGAGACTGGTAGATCCTACGACGTCGATGTCGAGGACACCGCCTTTGCGATGTTCGAACTGGCAGGCGGGGTGCTGGCGCAGGTCAGCTCGTCATGGGCGAGCCGCGTCAAGCGCGACGACCTGCTGCAGATCCAGGTCGACGGAACGGAGGGCTCGGCAGTCTGCGGGCTGCACCGCTGCTTTGTGCAGCCGCTGGTGGCGACTCCGAAACCGTTCTTCGACCCCGAGCGCCCCCAGCCAATGATGTTCGACGCGCAATGGCAGGAGATGCCGGACATCGAGCCGCTGCGCAACGGCTATCGCGCCGGGTGGGAATTGTTTCTGCGGCACGTCGCCGAAGCCGGGCCCTTCCCGTCGTCCTTTCTCGAAGGCGCCAAGAGCGTCCAATTAGCCGAGGCGTGCTATCAAAGCAACCGGGAGCGGCGCTGGATCGAATTGCCGCCACTGACGCTATAACCACAATCTGAAAGGGAGGTTCTATGGCGCAGACCGATGCCGTGTTCGCCGGCTCGATACCCGAGTTTTACAATCGTTATCTGGGGCCGCTGTTCTTCGAGCCTTATGCGATGGATATCGCCGGGCGGCTGGCAGATATCGCAGAGGGTCGGGTGCTCGAAACGGCCGCAGGAACCGGGACTGTAACTCGCCATCTCGCTCGCACGCTTCCCGACGCTGCGGATATCGTCGCGACGGACTTGAACCAGCCGATGCTGGACTTTGCGATGGCGCAGCAAGGAGCGGCCCGGGCCATCTGGCGGCAGGCCGACGCGCTGGCGCTGCCGTTCGAGGACCGGAGCTTCGACGCAGTGGTCTGCCAGTTCGGCGTAATGTTTTTCCCCGAAAAGGTGGCTGCTTATCGCGAGGTTGTGCGCGTACTGAAACCTGGCAGCCGCTTTGTCTTCAACGTGTGGGATCGCATCGAGGAAAACGAAATTTCCCATACCGTCACCGAGGCCATGTTAGCGCTCTACAAGGACGATTCCCTGCGTTTCCTCGCGCGAACTCCGCATGGCTATCACGACCTCCAAACGATCCGACGCGAGCTGGCGGAGGCTGGATTTTCGTCGGTGAAAGCCGAGACGGTGCCGCATCTCAGCCGAGCTCAATCGGCGCGCGATCCCGCTATCGGTCTTTGCCAAGGAACGCCGCTGCGGAACGCAATCGAAGCCCGCGATCCGGGCAGCCTAGAGGTTGCGACCGATGCGGCCGCGAGCGCCATTGCCGCCCGCTTCGGTTCCGGGCCAATCAGCGCCAGAATGCAAGCGCATGTGATCACCGCGTCGGCCTAGCGAAGCAAGCGGCGCCCCGTCCGGGCTGCGATCGTTGTCCGAGATGACGCACCTGTTATCATCTGCCTGCCCGAGCTGTCGCTGACGATACCCCGCAG
>JBJMQW010000095.1:0-15967 GCA_045802495.1 Allostellaceae bacterium
ACACCGGCAGCGGCCGGTTGCCGGTTGCGGTGCTCGGCGACGGCGACTTCCTGATGGGGGTCACCGCGCTATGGACAGCGGTGCGTAACGACATCCCGCTGCTGGTCGTCATCGCCAACAACCGCTCGTTCTTCAATGACGAACTCCACCAGGAGCGGGTCGCCCGCCAGCGCGGCCGGCCCGTTGAGAACCGCTGGATCGGGCAGGCCATCCAAGGTCCTGATATCGATCTCGCAACAATGGCGCGCGCCCAGGGCTGCACCGGCATTGGCCCCGTAGAGAACCCGAAGCATCTGGCGGCGGCGGTCTCAGAGGCCGTCGCCGCGGTGCGCGCCGGCAAGGTCTGCGTCGTCGATGTGCGGGTCGCCACCGGCTACGCTGCCGACGCCACCGCGGCGATCCTGCAGCGCTCGCCTCGTTAAGCCTTTCGGCCCGTTGCCAACGCGGAGCCGTTGCAGCTATTGTTTCCTGGAGGACGGCGCAGGGTCACTAACGACAAGAAAATCGCTTCCGGCGCGCGCACCCTGTGATCGAAGCAACATCGGGGAGGATGCCATGATCGAGCTCTTGGAGCAGCAGAAGCGGCTGACGGCGAACCAGTGGAAGCTGATCGTTACCGGCAACCTCGCCGATCTGCTCGACTTCTTCGATTTCTTCCTGATCGGCTATGTCCTCGCCTTCATCACCAAGGAATGGCAGCTGACCTATTGGCAGGGGGCGGTGATCCTCCTGTCCTCCGGGATAGGTGCCGTTCCCGGCGCCTTCTTCTGGGGCTGGGTGGCCGACAAGATCGGCCGGCGCAAGGTGTTCATCGCAACCGCACTCAATGTCGCGCTCGCCACCGGCATCATGTACTTCACTCCCGGACCGAACGGTTGGGTAGCCGGCTGGCTTTTTCTGAGCGTCATGCGCTTCTTTGTCGGCACCGGCAATGCGGGTCTTTATGCGGTCGATCTGCCATTGGTCCAGGAATTCATGCCGGCGTCGAAGCGGGGCTGGGTCAGCGCGCTGGTCACCACCCTGTTGCCGGCGGGCAGCCTGCTGGGCGCGCTCGCAGGCGCCTATCTCGCGCCAATCATGGGCTGGCGTGGCATGTTCCTCTTGGGCTTGGTGCCGATCGTGCTGGTGCTGATGGTGCGCTACTGGGTGCCGGAGTCGCCGCGTTGGCTGATCCGCATGGGACGACACGAGGAGGCACGCCGGTCGCTCGCTTGGGCCTTGCAGGTCGACCCGAAAGAGATCGATTTGCCGGCCTTTCTTCCCGAGGCCGAGAAGGTGCGGTGGCGCGAGTTGTTCAAATATCCGCGCAGTGTCGTCGCTGGCTGTCTCACTGGCCTCACCCAGACCGGCGGCGTCGGGCTGTTTCTGTGGGGAGCAACCCTGTTCACCCTTGTGCTTGGTGTCTCGCCGGCGCAGGCAGCTTTTCTCTACATCTGGGTCAGCGTCGCGGCGGTCCTCAGCCGGTTTGTCGTCACCGCGCTGATCGAACCGCTCGGGCGCCGCGGCTCAGGCATATTGTGCTGTGTCGGCGGGGCGATAACGACTGTCCTCGCCGGGTATTTGTACGATGTCTTCATCGGCGGAGTGTCGCTGTTCTATGTCCTGGTCATCGCCGCGAGCGCCTTCGGCAGCGCCAATTACTCAGTCGTCGGGCCGTACATGGCGGAGATCTGGCCGACCCGATTGCGGGTCAGCGGCATGGGGCTCGCCTACGGCGTTGGCAATGCGGGCAAGATAATCAGCCCGCTCGGGCTGGCGTTGATCATTGGCGCCGGTGACCTGATCAAGCCGGCTGCGAATCTCGAGTCGCTCGGGCTGGCATTCACCTATTTCGCGTTCTGGTACGTCCTCGGCGCTCTCGCCTTCTGGCTGATCGGCATCGAAACCAAAGGCCGCAGCTTCGAGGAGATGGACACCTCGCTCGGCCGGCCGGCCGCCGCAGCGCAACCCTTGGCCCACTCCGCCGGGGTATGAGTCGAGGCCGGCGGGATGTTGCGCGGTTGCGCCAGTCGAGTGGGTTGCATGAACAGGAGGAGCAATCATGATTGAACTTTTAGAGCGGCAGAAGCGGCTGACGGCCAATCAGTGGAAGCTGATCTGCACCGCAAATGTCGCCGATCTGCTCGATTTCTTCGACTTCTTCCTGATCGGCTACATCACCGCAGCGCTGACCAAGGAATGGCAGCTGCCCTACTGGCAGGGCGGCGCGATCCTGCTGGCATCCGGTCTTGGTGCGGTTCCGGGCGCCTTCATCTGGGGCTGGCTCGGCGACCGGATTGGCCGGCGCACGGTATTCATCGGGTCGGCCGTCACGATCTCGCTCGCCACCGGGATCATGGTCTTTACGCCGGGACCGAGTGCCGTGATCCCGGGCTGGCTGTTCCTCGTGTTCTTCCGGGTCTTTGTCGGAATCGGCAATGCAGGCATCTTCACGATCGACCTGCCGTTGGTGCAGGAATTCATCCCTGCTTATAAGCGTGGCTGGGTCAGCGCGCTCGTCACGACGCTGCTGCCGGCCGGCGGCATGCTGGCTGGCTTTGTGGCCGCTTGGCTGCTGCCCATAATCGGCTGGCGTTATCTGTTCCTGGTCGGTCTGTCGCCCCTCGTGCTGGTCTTCATGATCCGCTACTGGGTGCCGGAATCGCCGCGCTGGCTGATCCGCATGGGGCGCCAAGAGGAGGCGCGCCGGTCGCTCGCCTGGGCATTGATGATCGATCCAAAGGAGATCACACTGCCGCCGGCCCTACCAACGCTTGAGAAGACGCGCTGGATTGAGCTGTTCAAATACCCCCGGCTGGTTGCCGCTGGTTGCCTGACCGGTCTGACGCAGACCGGCGGAGCTTCGCTCGGTCTCTGGGGGGCGACGCTGCTCGTGATCGTCCTCAACACGACCCCGGCGCATGCGGCGTTTCTGATGGCATTTGTCAGCCTTTCGGGGATCGTCGGTCGGTTTTTCATTACCGCCCTGATCGAGCCGCTCGGACGCCGCGGCGCCGGAACCTTGGCCTGCGGAATGGCAGCGCTGTTGCTGATATCCGCCGGCTATTTTCATGACGTCTTTATCGGCGGCTGGTCGGTATTCTATATGCTGTTGGTCGCGGGAGGCTTTTTCAGCAGCGCGATCTACACGGTCGTCGGGCCCTATATGTCGGAGATCTGGCCAACCCGGCTGCGCAGCAGCGGTATGGGCATGAGCTACGGCATCGGCAACCTCGGCGGCAAGGTCCTGGGGCCGGCCGGTTTGGCGGTGATCATGGGCGCCGGCGACATCATCAAGCCAGCGGCGCCAAATCTGGTCATGCTCGGACCGGCCTTCGTCTATTTCGCCTGCTGGTACCTTCTCGGCATCGTCGGCTTCTGGGTGTTCGGCCCCGAAACCAAGGGCCGCACCTTCGAAGAGATGGACAGCGCGCTTGACCGGCCAGCCTCTGCGAGGCCGGTAGTGCAAACCGCAGGCAACTGAGCGCGCAGTGTAGAGCCGCGTCAGCGGTTCTGCGTCCAGTCCTCGCGCCACAGGAAATCGGGCCCGAGCTGGTCGAGGCTCGGGCAGCCGATCTGCCCCATGACGAGATCGATCTCGGCGCGGAAAATGTCGAGCGCCTTCTTGACGCCGGGAAGCCCGCCGGCAACAGCGCCGTAGAGCATTGGGCGGCCGAAAAACACGAATTGGGCGCCAAGGCAGAAAGCGATCAGGATGTCGGCGCCGCGGCGCACGCCGCTGTCGAGCATCACGGTCAGTTTGTCGCCGACCGCCGCCTTGATCGCCGGCAAGGCCTCGATCGAGGCCGGCGCCTGGTCGAGCTGGCGGCCGCCATGGTTCGAGACGATGATCCCGTCGACGCCGATTTCCGCGGCCCGAACCGCGTCCGCCGGGTTCAGGATGCCTTTGACGACGAGCGGGCGGGGAAAGAGCCGGCGGTAGCGTTCAAGGTCGCGCCAGGTCTGCGCCGCGGCCGGGGTCTGGCCGCGACCAAAAGCGATCACCTCCTCCGTGCTCGCGCCATTGCCGGCGTGCGGCGCCCAATTCCCGAGGGTCGGCGCGCCGCCGAGCCGCATATATTCGATGACCCAAGCGGGGTGGGTCACCGCCTCCAGCAGGATCGACGGCTTCAGCTTCAGCGATTCCATGACGCCGCCGCCGCGGATGCGGGAGAAGCCGTTGCGGTAGTTGCGCTCGCGTTTGGGATGTACTGGCACATCGACGGTCAGCACCAGCGCACCGGCGCCGCAGTCGCGCGCTCGCCCGATCAGCGCGTCGGTGACATTGGCGTCCTTGGCGGCATAGAGCTGAAACCAGACATTGTTGGGAGCGGCCCGGACCGCCTCTTCCATCGAGGCGTTGCTGCCGCCCGACATGATGTACGGGATGTTCATCTCGGCGGCCGCCTTGGCCAGCATGACCTCGCCTTCGCGCCGATAGAGGCCGACGCCGCCGGTCGGCGAGATGCCGAACGGGCTCGAATAGGTTCGGCCGAACACTGTCGCAGACTGGTCGCGCTTCGAAACATCCACCAGGTACCGCGGCAACAGCCGGTGCTTGTGAAACGCGGCCTCGTTGCGCGCCAAGCCGCGCTCGTCCTCGACCCCGCCTTCGATGTAATCGAAGATGATCTTCGGCAATTTGCGCTTGGCGATCCGGTGCAGGTCTTCGATGTTGACGGCTTGGTCGAAGTTCATGGCTGAGTAATCTCTTGCAGTCAGGCGTTGCGCGCCCAGTCGTCGCGCCAGAGGAAATCTGGGCCGAGCTGGTCAAGGCTCGGACAGCCGATCTGCCCCATGACCAGGTCGATTTCGTTGACGAAGATGTCGATCGCCTTTTTGACGCCGGCCAGTCCGCCCGCCGCGGCGCCATAGAGGGTCGGCCGGCCCATGAAACAGAAATCCGCGCCGAGACACAGCGCTATCAGGATATCGGCGCCGCGGCGAACCCCGCTGTCGAGGAGCAAGGTCAGCTTGTCGCCGACGGCGGCCCTGATCGCCGGCAGCACGTCGAGCGAACCCGGCGCCTGGTCGAGCTGGCGCCCCCCGTGATTGGACACCATGATGCCGTCGCAACCGACATCGCGGGCCCGCAATGCGTCGGCCGGGCTCATGATGCCTTTGACGACGAGGGCGCGCGGGAACAGCTTTCGGTAAGTCTCCAGATCGCGCCAAGTCTGCGCATTAAAGGGGCGCAGCGAGCTGGAGTGCTTGTAAACTTCTTCCGCGTTCGAGCCCGGCGGCGCGTAGGGCTCCCAGTTGCCCAGCATCGGCGTGCCGCCGCCGCGTTTGAAATATTCGACGATCCAGCCCGGATGGGTCAGCGCCTCGGCAAGGATCGAGGGCTTGAGGCTCAGCGCCTGGAACAGACCGCCGCGGATATTGGCGAAGCCGTTACGTATGTTGCGCTCGCGCTTTGATCCGACCGGCGTGTCGACGGTCAGCACCAGCGCGCCGAGCCCCGCATCGGCGGTGCGCTTGATCAAATCGGCATTGACCGCGTGATCGCGGGCTGCGTAGAGCTGATACCAGTGGTTTTTCGGCGCAATCTTGGCCGCCGCCTCGATCGTGTCGTTGCTGGCGCCCGACATGATGTAGGGGATGTTCGCGTCGCGGGCGGCCTCGGCCAGCATCAAATCGGCACGGTAGCGGAACAGCCCCGCCCCGCCGGTCGGCGAGATGCCGAACGGGCTCGCAAAGGTCTGGCCGAAGATCATCTTTGTCTGGTCGCGCCTCGACACATCGACCAGGTAACGCGGTAATAATTTATGCTTGTGAAAGGCAGAGGTATTGGTTTCGAGCCCGCGCTCGTCTTCGAGGCCGCCCTCGATGAAATCGAATGCGATCTTCGGCAGCCGCCGCTTCGCCATGCGATGCAGGTCTTCGATATTGACGGCTTGGTCGATCCTCATTTTTGTTTAGTCTCCCGAAGGCGTTCGCGATTTTGCAACATTCCGCAATTCTGCATCACTCGACAACCCCTTCCGATGCGCGGCTGGGGCGCGTGCGAGGTTGGACTGCGCCAGTATAGGCGAGCCGGTATCGGAACTCCGGCATAGCCTTCTTGCACTGCCAACACCGCTGCGCCGCGGCAGCCCTTTGACCACGCCGCGACGCACGATTCTTGCCGCAGGCGCAATAACGTTGTTGCGGGTGGACGATGTGATCGAATAATGCACGGGACCGGATCGGGCGATCAGATCATTTGCCAGCAGCTGACGAAAACCAACCCCGCATTCTCGCAACTTCAGGAAGCACGAAACGGATTGACGATGCGGAGCTGGCCAGCCAGCACGAGCCCGTCCTGCATGTCCTCGGACCAGAGCGTGCCGCAATCTGCGTGCAGCGCCGAGGCGGCGATCATGGCGTCGTAGGTCGATAGTCCATAGCGCTCAGCTAGCGTGAGTCCCATTTCGTGGATTGCGATGGTCAGTGATTGCACAGGCAGCAGAGCGCGTATCAAGGACAGAAAGGCGCGCGTCTCTCCCCACGACATGCCGATTTTGCGACGGGCAACATTGGTAATCTCGTTCAGTACCTGCACGCTGATCACACCGCCGGCGCCAATCAGCTCTTCGGCCCGGTCCGCCTTGGCGGGATCACCGGATGCGACATACAACAGCACGTTTGTGTCGAAGAAGCTACCGGGCATCCGCCTCATCCCGGTCGAACTTGAAGTCGGCCGGAAGGCGCCCGCGAAAAGCGCGAAGACGCTTTAACAGCTCTTCACGCCCGGGCTTGCGCGAGACGCCGAACTCGCGCTCGTCGGCAATGTGGATCTCGATCTCGTCGCCCTCTTTTAGTTCTAGCGCTTCGACTACCGCAGCGGGAAGACGGACCGCTAGACTGTTGCCCCATCTTGCGACCTGCACCGAACTCCTCCGTGGATATACACCTTAATAACAGTATATCCTAGATGCCCCAAATCAGTCAACAGATCGCACATGCGCCGCAGCGTTTCTTCCGGCGATGCGACCGAAGACGGCGCCGGACATGAGGCCCGTGCCGCTGGCGTAGTTGTGGTAATAGAGCCCGCCGGCGATTTCGCCGGCGGCGTAGAGCCCGGGGATCGGGTGGCCGGAGGTGTCCTCGACTTCGGCATTATTCGTGATCTTGAGGCCGCCGAAGGTGAAGGTGATGCCGGTCGTCACGGCATAGGCCTCGTAGGGCGGCTGATCGAGGCGCTGGGCCCAGTTGGTCTTGTCGACCGGGAGGCCGCTCGTCTTGAGCCCGTCACGAATATTGGGGTTGAACGGCACATCCGGACGGGGTGCCGCGTTGAAGGTCCGCACCGTGTCCAGAAAGCGGCGGGGATCGACGCCTTCGAGCCGCTCGGCCAAGGCCTCGAAAGTGTCGGCCTTTTCCTTGGTGATGCGCGGGATGCGGTATTCCTCGCGCAACAGATGGACGACCTTCTGGTCGAAGATCTGCCAGGCAAACATGCCGGGCTGCTTCAGGATCTCGCCACCGTACTGAGCATAGGTGTAGCTGTGGAAGTCGAGCCCCTCGTCGAGAAAGCGCCCGCCGCGCGCATTGACGACGATGCCGAACGGATAGTTGTGCTTCTGGAAGCGGTCGCCGATGTCGAGATCGCCGAAAGGCGGCGCGTTCAGATCCCAGGCGACGGCATGCGCGCCCGACCAATGCCCCGCGACGGCGGCGCCGAGGTCGAGCGCCATCTTCAAACCCTGACCGGTGTTGAAGCGGGTGCCGCGCACCTTGGCGAGGTCCCAGTTCGGCCCGAGATAGCGGGCCCGCATCTCGGCGTTTGCTTCGAACCCGCCGCAGGCGAGGATCACCGCCTTGGCGCGCAATTCCTGCAGCCGGCCCTGATGGCGCACCCTCACGCCCTCTACTCCGCGGTCCCCTTGCAGCAGGCCGATGGCGGGGGTCTCGTAGAGCACCGTGATCCCGTCGCGCGCCGCCCGGGCATGCAGGGTCTTCATCAATTCCTTGCCGCCGCCCCAGATATGGCAGGCGAGCCCGCCCCAGAATTTGAATTTGCCGTCGACCCGGAAGGCTTGGCGGCCGAGCCCGAGCTGAAAGCGCACGCCTTTGCTGCGCATCCACACGCCGGCCTCAAAGCTGCTGCGGATCAGGATCTCGGTCATGTCCGGGTCGCAGCGGTACTGCGTCAGCCGGCCCATATCGTCGAAATACTGCTCCTCGGTGTAGGTCCCGACATCGACATTGCTGAGCTCGTGGTCGCTGATGTCGGAAATGAGCTGCGCGAGGTCGTCAAAGCCGTGATAGACGACGCGAAAGGCGCCGCCGGTGAAGGCCGAGTTGCCGGCGCGCGCCTCCTCGGGCGCGATTTCGAGCATCAACACGCGGGCGCCGTTCTCGCGCGCCGACAAGGCGGCACAGGTCGCGGCGTTGCCGGCGCCGACGACGATCACGTCTATTGCTTCTCCGCCGATTGCTTCCATGGCTCAATCCGATCGGTCGTCATGGCCGGACTTGATCCGGCCATCCGCGTGCTCGACAGTCGCGTCGGGCGGCAAGAAGGCGTGGATCACCGGGTCAAGCCCGGTGACGACGACTGATAAGAGGCGCCCCGTCTGTCCGCAAGTGGTACTAGTCAGCAGAGGTCAGCACCATGGCACAAGAAACCGTCCGGCTTGCCGAATACGCTGCCGCTCTCCGCTATGAGGACCTGCCCGGCCCGGCCGTACAGCAGGCGAAGGACTGCATCACCGACACGGTCGCCGCTGCCATCTGCGGCGCCGCCATGCCATGGAGCCGCATTGTCATCGACTACGCCGAGCGCACCGGGCCCGGCGGCAAAAGCCGTATCCTCGGCCGGGACGGGCCGGCGGTGCAGGCGCCCGCTGCGGCGCTCGCCAATGGCGCGCTCGCGCACGCCTTCGAGCTCGACAGCCTGACGCGGCCCGGCGCCGGCGCTCATCCCGGCGCGACCGTGCTCCCTCCGGCGCTCGCAGTCGCACAAGAGCGCGGCGCCGGCGGCCGCGCGCTGATCGCCGCCTTCATTGCCGGCAACGAGGTGATGATCCGCATCGGGCGTGCGACCGGCCATACCAACGAGGCCCGCGGCTTCCACGCGCCCGGCACTACCGGCCCGTTCGGCGCTGCGGTCGCGGCCGGGCATCTGTTGCGGCTCGACGCGAATGCGATGACCAACGCGCTGGGGATTGCCGGCTCCTTGTGCGGCGGATTGCTGGAGTTCGCCCGCGGGAACGGCGGCATGGTCAAGCGGCTGCATCTGGGACGCGCTTCCGAGGCGGGGGTGCTGGCGGCGAGCCTCGCGGCCCAAGGTTTTGTCGGGCCGCGCACCGTGCTCGAAGGCGAATTCGGATTCCTCAAGGTGTTCTGCACAAAATGGGAGTTGGCCGAGCTGACCCGCGGCCTCGGCAAGGATTTTGTCGTCTCGACCACGGTGTTGAAGCGCTATCCCTGCCATGCCACGGCGCACGCCGCGGTCAGAGCGGTGCGCGACTTGCAGGCCGAGCGGGGCTTCACCGCCGCCGAGGTCGAGGCGATCACCGTTACCGGCACGGCGCGCATGGTCGAGCGCCACAACATTCCGGAGCCGGACGATCTGATGCTGGCGCAGTACAGCATTCCATTCTCTGTCGCGCTGGCGCTTTGCCGAGAGGCGCGCGACCCCGAATCCTGGGACGAGACGGCGCTCGCCGACCCGCGAATCCGCGCACTCTGCCGCCGCGTCCGGCTGGTCGCCGAACCGGCCGGCGAGCATGGCGGAACGGCAAGCACGGTCACGATCGCGCTCGCCGACGGACGCCGCCTCGAACGCCGTGCGGAGAGCGGCATGCTCGAACCCGGCGAACTGGCGGATAAATTCCGGCGCCTGACCCGCGGAAGGCTCGGCGAGCAGGGCGCCACGGCGCTCTACGAACGCCTCCAGCGGCTGGAGGAGGAAGAGAAGCTCGATTGGCTCAGCTAATCCGACCGCCAGCTGCCCCTCATCCTGGCCCTCGCCCCGCTTGCGCGGAGACGGCATAGCACATCACTCACTCGCCCCGCTTGCGGGGAGAGGGTCGGGGTGAGGGGCGCTACAGGCCGAGGCGGGGGATTTCGATTGCCGGACAGCGGTTCATTACGACTTTGATGCCGCCGGCCTCGGCGCGGGCGGCTGCAGCGTCGTCGCGAACCCCGAGCTGCATCCATATGACCTTGGCGCCGATCGCGATGGCCTCGTCGACGACCGCTCCAGCCGCCTCGGACCGGCGGAAGATATCGACCATGTCGATCGGGTCGGGCACCTCGGCGAGCCTTGCATGGACGATCTCACCGTTGATCGTGGCGCCCGCCGCGTTGGGGTTGACCGGGATCGCCCGGTAGCCGTGGCGCTGCAGATAGGCCATGACGCCGTGGCTCGGCCGCGCACGCCGCGGGCTGGCGCCGACAACGGCGATCGTATGCACGCCCGTCAAGATGTCGCGCAGATAGGGGTCCGGGTAGGTCTCGTGGTTCACTGCCAATCTCAACGATCCTGCCTTCCTTCACTCACGATACCGCAACGCAGTCAGAACATCGCCGTCGACGGTTTCCGCCGACAAACGCTCGAACCTAGGCGCGCGTGCGAGGATCTCGAGATCGAGACCGGCGACGGCGGGGACACCGTCACCACCGATCAGCAGGGGCGCGTGAACCCAGACGAGCGCATCGACGAGGCGGGCCCGCGCCAAGGCCGCTGCGAGTTGCCCGCCACCCTCGACGAGAAGTCGCGTGATGCCGCGCTCACCCAGCGCTGCGAGAGCAGCGGCAAAATCGATGCCGCCCACGCCATCAGCGCCGACTTCGATGACCACGACACCGCGGTCGTGGAGCGCCTGCCGCCGGGCTCGATCGGCCGAAGGAAGAGTTATGATCCAGGTCGGCACCTGTTTGGCGTCGGCAACCAGGCGGGTATCGGAGCGTATGGCGAGATGTCGGTCGACGACGACCCGTACCGGCGACCGTTTGCTCAGTCCCGGTAGTCGGCAGGTCAACTGCGGATCATCGGCGGTCACTGTGCCGCTTCCCACCATGATCGCATCATGAGACGCGCGCAGGGCGTGAGCGCGATCGCGTGCCGCTGGCCCGGTGATCCAGCGGCTTTCGTTGCTTCGGGTGGCGATACGGCCGTCAAGCGAAGTGGCGAGCTTTAGCGTGACGACCGGCCGGCCCAGGCGCAAACGGCTAAAGAATCCGACATTAATCGCCCCGGCCTCTTCGGCGCAGAGCCCAGTCTCGACCTGGAGGCCGGCGGCGCGTAGCCGGCGCAGGCCTTCGCCTGCCACCCGCGGGTCGGGGTCCTCCAGCGCCACGACGACGCGGCGCACCCCGGCCTTGATCAGCGCATCGGCACAAGGCGGGGTTTGCCCCCAATGACAACAGGGCTCGAGACTGACATAGGCGGTGGCGCCCCGGGCCGCATCCCCCGCTCGGCGCAGCGCCTCGGTCTCGCCATGCGGCCGCCCGCCAGGCTGCGTCCAACCTCGACCGACGATGCGCCCGTCTCTAACGATGACGCAGCCGACCGCAGGGTTTGGCCATACCGTGCCGAGCCCTCGACGCGCCAAAGCGAGCGCCGCCTGCATCGCGTCGCGCTCTCCATATGCAGGCGGATCAATCGCCATCCGCGGCGATCCGCCCGACAAAATCCCCAAAGTCCTTGGCCTCGCGGAAGTTGCGATAGACCGAGGCAAAACGAATATAGGCGACCTGGTCGAGGCTCGACAGCGCCTCCATCACCAAGCCGCCTATCATATCGCTCGGGATGTCCGTCTCTCCCGAGCTCTCCAGCTGCCGGACCAGCGAGTTTATGATGCGTTCGACGCGCTCAGGCTCGACCGGGCGCTTGCGCAACGCGATGTAGATCGAGCGGGCGAGCTTGTCTCGATCAAAGGGCTCGCGTTGCCCATGCTTTTTTATGACGCTCAATTCGCGGAGCTGGACGCGTTCGAAGGTGGTGAAGCGGGCCGCACAGTTGGGACAAAACCGTCGACGCCGGATGGCCCCTCGATCATCCGTCGGCCGCGAATCCTTCACTTGCGTATCATCGGCTCCGCAGAACGGACAACGCATTGTTCCTCTCCCCGTTCTAACTGGCGGCGTTTCGCGGCCCACCTTCCCCGGTAAAAATCGGGAAGCGAGCGCACAGTTCGCACACCTTGTCGCGCACCCTTGCCTCGGTCGCACCATTGCCGACGGGGCCTTGCGCGAGCGCCTGCAAGACCTCGACGATATGCTTCCCGACCAGCCGGAACTCCTCCGACCCAAAGCCCCGCGTCGTTCCCGCCGGCGAACCGAGACGAATCCCGGAGGTCACAGCGGGTTTCTGCGGGTCAAACGGAATGCCATTCTTGTTGCAGGTAATCCCGGCCCGCTCGAGGCTCGCCTCGGCGTCCCGGCCGGTCAGACCGAGCGGTCGCAGGTCCACCAGCATCAGATGCGTGTCGGTGCCGCCCGAGACGATATCGAGCCCGGCCTCCGAGAGTGTCGCCGCCAACGCCTGAGCATTCTTGACGACTGCCTCGGCGTAAAGTTTGAAGGCAGGTTGCAGGGCCTCGCGCAGCGCGACCGCCTTCGCCGCAATGACATGCATGAGAGGGCCACCCTGCAATGCCGGGAAAACAGCCGAGTTGATCCGTCTGCCGAGCTCCTCGTCCGCGGCAAGGATCAGACCTCCTCGCGGTCCGCGCAGGGTCTTGTGCGTGGTAGTCGTAACCACGTGAGCATGGGGTAGCGGGCTCGGATGAATGCCCCCCGCCACCAGCCCCGCGAAATGTGCCATGTCGACCAGCAGAAAAGCGCCGACATCGCCCGCGATCGCACGAAACCTCGCGAAGTCTATGACGCGCGAATAAGCGCTGCCGCCGGCGATGATCAATTTTGGCCGGTGCTGCCGAGCCAGCCGCTCCACCTCGTCGAAATCGATGCGCGCGTCGTCGCGGCGGACGCCGTAAGAGACGGCATTGAACCATTTGCCCGACAGATTTGGCCGCGCCCCATGAGTCAGGTGGCCGCCGGCCGCAAGCGCCATTCCGAGGATGGTGTCACCCGGCTCGAGCAGCGCGACAAAGACCGCCTGGTTGGCCTGCGCCCCCGAATGCGGCTGCACATTGGCGAACTCGCACTCGAACAGGCGTTTGGCGCGATCGATGGCGAGAGTTTCGGCGACATCGACAAATTCGCACCCTCCATAGTATCGGCGTCCGGGATAGCCTTCGGCATATTTGTTTGTCATCGCCGAGCCTTGGGCTTCCAACACCGCGCGCGACACGATGTTCTCGCTGGCGATGAGCTCGATCTGAAACTGCTGGCGATCCCGTTCGCCGTCGATCGCCGCCGCGATCTCGGGATCGACCGCGCAAAGGGTGTCGAAGACGTGACTGTCGACGGCGAGTTGGCGGACAGAGGACTGGGCTGAGGGCATAAGACCACTTGTGAATGGAGACGAGCTGGGCGTGCGGCGGACGTTGTCACCGCGGACCCAAAGCCGGGCGCAACCTAAGCCATCACCGATACAGTCTACCAGATCTCGGCCGACAATACCAGCCGGCTACCATAAATCGTGGCGGCTCGTCGAAGCCACGCTCGCACAAGCTCTTTTTTATGCTGGATTTCTTGGGTTTCAACGATGCTCTGATGACGAATTCACCTTCTTGGCCGCCAAGTCGTTTTTGAATAAGGGATAGTGGTATTTACTGTGCTCTCTTAAAAGTTTCGATTGACACAAGATATTCGTGCCCCAATTATGCCGACCGATTCGAACTTTTGGGTCTTGTCGGGGCGAAAGATGGCAGAAACGACAGTGCCGAAAATGGCGGAGGAAGACTTGCTGCGGATGACGGCCGATGTGGTTGCCGCCTATGTAAGCAACAACACATTGCCGACAGCCCAGCTCGCCGAAGTGATAAATGCCGTCTACAACTCTCTTCGCTCGCTCGAAGGCCAGTCGGCTGAGCCGCCGCCGGAACCCCTCAAACCTGCGGTGCCGATCCGAAAATCTGTGACCCCCGATTACTTGATCTGCCTTGAAGACGGCAAGAAGCTGAAGATGCTGAAGCGGCATCTGCGGTCAACCTACAACATGACGCCCGATGAGTACCGTGCCAAGTGGGGTCTGGCGGCAGACTATCCCATGGTCGCGCCAAACTATGCCGAGCAACGCTCTGAATTTGCCAAGAAAATCGGGCTTGGGCGCGGTGCCGGACGCCAGTCGTCGCGGCGGGCGCCGGCGGTCGCCAAGAAATAACAAAGATAATAGCGAAGAATAAGACGCCTACACCACGCGGCGCGCCTTGAGAGCCGCAGTCAGTGTCCCGTCGTCCAAATAGTCGAGTTCGCCACCAATCGGGACCCCCTGAGCCAGGCGCGATATCTTGACCCCGCGCCCGCCGACCCGATCAGCCAAATAATGTGCGGTGGTCTGGCCGTCTACTGTCGCGTTCAGCGCCAGTATCAATTCCTGCCCCGGCCTTATCCGGGCGAGCAGCCGCTCGATGTTTAGATCGTCGGGACCAATGCCGTCGAGCGCGGAGAGGGTTCCGCCCAACACGTGATACCGGCCGCGAAAGGCTCCGGTTCGCTCGAGCGCCCACAGATCGGCGAGGTCTTCGACGACGCAGATTGTCGCCGTGTCCCTTTCGGGATCGCGGCAGATCGCGCAAGGCTCGACCGTGTCGAGATTGCCGCAAGTCCGGCAAGTGCGGATCGCTTCGGCGGCTTTGGTCAGTGCCGCCGCCAGTGGTTCGAGCAGGTTCTCGCGGCGCTTTATCAAGTACAATGCGGCGCGCCGCGCGGAGCGCGGTCCAAGGCCCGGCAGCTTGGCAAGCAGCTGGATTAAGGTATCGAGCTCAGACATCCCGCATTGGGGCCGGAACCCTCCACATCGGCAAGGCGCCGGAAATTCAGAACGGCAGCTTCATGCCGCCGGGCAGCTGCAGACCCCCGGTGAGCTTTTGCATCTGTTGCTCGGCATGGACGGAAACCTTCGTGCGGGCATCGTTGAATGCCGCCACGATCAGATCTTCGAGGACTTCGACCTCTTGCGGATCGAGCAGGGCCTTATCGATCTTGACCTTCTTGAGATCGCCTTTGCCGTTCAAGGTTAATTCAATCATTCCGCCGCCGGCGGCGCCAACCATCTCGACGGCTTCGAGCTGGGTTTGCATCTCGGCCATCTTGGCCTGCATTTCTTGTGCCTGCTTCATAAGCTGGCCGATGTTCTTCATGTTTCGTCCTCTCTCGTGCCCTCTTCGTCCGTCGGATCGCCCGAAAGAATCTCCTCGGGCTCCGCTTGGGCAAAACGTTCCCGAACCGCGGAGATCGTCGCTCCCGGAAAGGTATCGAGTACCGCCTGAACCAACGGGTGGCCCGCCACCTCGTTCCGCAGCTCGAGATCGCGGCGCTCAGCCTGATTCCGTAGGCTCGGCTCTCCCTCTGCCTCGGAAATCGCTATAAGCCAGCGGATCCCCGTCCACTCGCCCAACAGCTGGCCGAGGCGGTTGGCGAGATCGCGCGGCGCGTCTGCCCCGGGGCGAAACTCGATGCGGCCGGGCTCGAAGCGGACCAGGTGCAGCGACCAGAGATGCGATCGGATCAACGCCTCGCGGTGCTTGTCGAAGAGCGCTACGACCTCGTCAAAGCTTTGCGGCACCGGGTCCCGCTCCGCCAAAGCCTCGGGTTCCAGTGCGAGGTGGGATCGCGGCTCTGTCGCCGGATTGGACGCGACGCGAAGCGCCCCGGCAGCGGTCGGCACTGTGTCGACGGCTTCGGTCGGAAGTGGAGTCGCGGCAGCGCGGCGTAGGGTTGGCCCGTCGGGGCCGACCGCCGCACCGTTGCCGCGACCGGGCAAAGACCTCTCGGGCGCCGCGATCGCGCGGACGAGCTCGCCGGGCACCGGCAGATCGGCGACGTAGGCGAGGCGTACGAGCACCATTTCCGCAGCTTGAATTGCCGAGGGTGCCGTCTGCACCTCTGCGAGCCCTTTCAGCAGCATTTGCCAAGCGCGCGCCAG
>JBJMQW010000096.1:0-5976 GCA_045802495.1 Allostellaceae bacterium
GCCCTGGGTTCCGTACTGGACCAGCGGCGCGATCATCATAACCGCACCGGCCATTACGTGGGGCCCAGCAAGCGCGTTCATTGTGATCATCATGTCTGGTCTCGCATTATCCGGCGCCAATCTCCGCAGGCCGGTGACCCTGGTTGTCGAACGACGGCTGCTGGTGGCCTTCCTTCCGACACTCGGTAGGGCCGCCGGTATCGTGGTCCGGATCTGGGACCTGCAGCGCGTGATCGTGCCGCTGACCTATTTCATCGAAAAGCCGTTCCGGAACTGGACCGACAAGAACACCGATCCGCTCGGTTCAGTGATTCTGCACGAAGGCAAGCTGTGGGACCAAGGTTGCCGTCCTGCAGGTCACCGACGCACCGGAAAGCATGGTCGAGCTGCGCGCTTCGGTGAGCGCGCACAATGCCAGCCCGCCGGGATCTGCGGTGCGAGGTGCGGGAAAAGCTGATCGTTTTTCTCCAGGCCGATATCCTCACGCCCTGCCGCGGCAGCGGGTTGAACTCGCCGTCGCCCGTTATGCCGAGGGACGGCGCCGCCAAACAAAAGATGGATGTCGGCGCCGAGCCGACGCCGATCACCTTGCCGCGGAACGGCAGCTTGCCGCGGCCCTCTTGGAGAACCGCCGCGACCGGATCGTCGTGATCACGCTGCGCTTGCCTTACCCGGCGGCCGATTGCGACAGCCTTTGAAACCGTGAAGTGGATGCCGCATTCCTTGATTTCCCGGCCGGTGCGCGGCGCCTTGCAGGTCGAGGCAATGGAGCCGAGCTCGACGCATATCTTGCGGCTGACGCGCTCCATCCATTTCCAGTCCGGGACTTTCGTTACGACCGCCTCGATGCCGCGTGGATCATAGAGCACGCAGGGATAAGGCCGCAGATCGCCGACCGCGACGCTGGTCATCTGCGCCTCGGGATAAGCGCGTCCCATCGTGTCCGCATCGATGACGGGGAGGCCGAGATGCGCCGCCGCCATCAAGGGCTGGATGGAGTTGCCGCCACCGATCTCGAGCGCCATGACGGCGCGAAGATCTGCGCCCAGCAGCCCTCGCTGGATCTCGACGGCGCGGGCAATGTTGCGGCTGTCGGCGAGCCGCTCCTGGCCGACGAGCGGCGCCCCCATATTGGAGACGACCGCGACCCAATCATCGTCGGCGAGATCGAGCGGCGACATCAGCGAGACCCGGCGCCCCTCGGCATAGAGCCGCCGCATGTTGAGCAGCCCGAGATAGGGGCTGCCGCCGCCGCCCGTGCCGAGGATCCACGCGCCGACCGCGAGCGCCTCGATATCGTCGAGAGTGATCGGTGCGAGCATGCTGCGAGGCTACGCAGGCGCAGCCTCGCGTGCAACGCTGGGAACTAAGCCTATCGGGGTCGTATCGATCAGCTTGTCTATCGATTGGCCGAGTTCGTCCAGGGTCGGCGAGGTATTCAGCGGCCAGTCGCCGGAGTGCGTACGATTGTCCCCGGTGCCACCGCCATGTCATATCAGCTATCCTGCTGGGTGCCGGTCTTCAGAATACCCGAGACGAGGCGGCGTAGTGAGGGGACCTCACCGGAACGAAACTCGACTGGTCGGCACAGCGCCATGGCGAGAATGCCGAGCCGCGCCATCTTTTGCGCGGCGTAGACGCTTTCGGCGGCGCTGGCGCTGAGTCTTTCCAGGACGGCGCCGCCGAGCTGCTGGGCCAGCACCCCGCCGAGGAGATCGACGGCGCCCACCATGCCGGCGCCACCGACGAGCCGCCGCAACAGGTGCACGGTGCCGGCCAGCCCCGGCCGTTGGCCGTAAATTTCGGCGATTTGGCGCAGAAGGCGCATTGCGCGAGCGGCAAACAGCAGCGTGTCCAGCAGAGCCGTCGGGCTGATCGCGTTGATCGCGAAGGTCTGTCCGGCGGCTCGCCGGATCGCTCTCTCCGCCAGCCGATCGGCCGGGACGAGCACGAGCCTGTTGAACAGCTCGAGCGCATCCTGTCCGCTGTGATACGGTTCGACGGTGCCGCGGTAGCGATCGACCGCGTCCCCGAGCAGCCGATCATGTGCAAGGATACCGGCGGCCGTGGCAATCTCGGATTTGAGCTCACTGGACAGTGCCGAGGGGATCAGGTTTCGAAGCCGCTCGGCAGAGCGAAGACGCCACAGCCCGCGCAGCTCCGCGGCCAGCCAGTAGGCCGCGCCGCCGCAACCCGCGGCAACTGCGGTCGTCGCCGCAACGCCGAACCCGGTGCCGTGCTCGAAGGCGCCATCGATGAATAGGGCAAATTCGATGCCGATGACGCCGACCACGAGAATTCCGAGACCCGTCATTGCTATCGCAAAGGGAGACCGGGATCGGTCGATCCGCAAGGCTGGCGGGTTGGTCGCAGGCGCTGGCTGTAGGTTAAGCTCTAGCCGCCCGGTTTCTTCGGTTTCAAGGATTCGCGGCCGCAAGCGCTCTTGCGGCACCGTCGATTCAATCGTCATGCGAGGGCATCTCCCAACAAAAAATCGAGCGCTTTGTCGAGATTGATATGGGGAATGCCCTCCCCTGCTGCCCGGGTGATGCGCGGCGGTTGGAATCTCGGGAATTCCGTAAACCTGTCGCCCCAAAAGCCGGAGGGCGGCGATGTCACCGGCACGATCCCGGGGAAGAACCGGATCCGTTGTTCGCCTCCTTCGGGCAATCCGATTACAACATCGACCCTTCGGCCATCGATGAAGTCGGTGCCATCCTCTGTGCAGCGGATCGAGGCGATCGCAGTCGCCGCGACCCGCGCCTGTGCCTGCTTTGCGCGCAGGGTCGGAGCTTCAACCAGATTAGCCATCAATGCTTCGAGATGATCGCGCTGCAATGCCGGAACGTGGTCGGCCTTGGTCGCGGCGAACAACACCCGGTCGATACGGGCGCCGAATAACCAGCGCAGTGGGCTCCGCTTCCCGAAACGAAAGGCCGCCAAGATCATGTCGAGCGCCAAACGCTGGTCGGCGAACGCCTCCTCTCCTGAGTTGAGCGCCCGCAGCACATCGACGAGCACGATCTGGCGATCGACATCGCGCGCGAGCTCGGCGAAAAAAGGCTGGACGACAGTCCGCTTGTAAGCGTCGAAGCGGGCCTCCATCAACGCGGCGAGGCTGCCTGGGCGTGCGCGAGCGCCGACGGCCAACGGGACGGGACAGAACCGCAGAATTGAGGTATCCGGCATCTGCCCAGGGTTCAAAAATCGCCCCGGCTGCAGGAGACTCAGTTGCTCGCGTTCGCGGCAGGCGGCGAGGAAGGTCCGGTAGAGATCGTGCGCCTCACACGCGACCTCCTCGTCAGCGGCGCGATCCGCCGGATGTCGGGCGAGATAGTCAAGCCAGTCGCGGGCTAGCGGGGCGCGTATTCCGCGCCGCACCAAGGCGAGGGTTTCATGCGACCAGTCGCCAAAGTTCTGGCGCAACAGCGGCAGATCAAGCAGCCATTCTCCTGGATAATCGAGGATTTCAAGGCTGAGCTCAGCGGTGCCTGCAATTTGCCCAATCAAATTGCCAAGAAGTCCCGATTGGGCAAAACGCAAGAGGAGGCGGGCGTGCCGCAAATCCGTTGTGCTCGCCGGCCAGTGCGGCGGATCGTCGGCGAGTGCCGCAACGGTTTCGTGCACCGGGAATGGCGGCACGCCGTCAGCCGGCACGGCCAGCTGAACTGACAAAATGCGCCGCTCGGCGGCTGCCCGCAGGAAATGAAGACGCGCCGGCTGGCGGACGGCATCCAGCAAATTGTGAACGAGGCTCGTGATGAAAGCGGTCTTGCCAGACTGGACGAGCCCGGTGACCGCAAGGCGAACGGTGCGGTTACGGACGAGCGATGCCAGGTTCGGCAGCTTGTTGATCACGCGCATGCGGCGGAACGGGTGCCTCTAGGTGTAGACGTGACCCTCACTCGCCGGGCGCGGCAACGTGGGTGAGGCGGTCGGCCGCTGACGGTCTATCCGGGCGGCTTCATGGCAACGTCAAGCATGACATTGGGCAGGATTTCTCGGATCACCCCGCGCAAGGTGGCTTCGTCCGTGGCTGTTGCCGCCGCGAGCAGCCTCCGTGATCCCCGGCGCAGGATGCGGGCGGTAGCGCGTCCGTCGCGCCCGGCGCGGATCGTCGCAAACGCATCGGCGGGTTCGATCCGCTTCAGGATACGCTTCAGGGTCTGGAGCCCTTCGCTAGTCTCAACATCGTAGAGGGGGGTCTCTGGTGTTTCCGGCTCTGCCTCCTCCTCGACCGCGGCATCGACCGCCTCAACCGGTCTGTATCGCGCAAAAGACTGATAAATCGCGCGGCCTGCCTCGGCGTCAATGCGCGACTGCAATTCCCAGCTTTCGCCCCGCGCCGACAATTCGGTGATCAACGCGAACATATCGTCGCAATCGTCCTCATGGGTGCAAGTCAGAAAAGCGAGACGGCCGTCATGCTCGACGACACGATCGTCGTCCTCGGCAAAACCCAATTCGGCGAGCGCATTGTCGAGCGCGCGGCGGGAGGCGACCAGAAGCATCGTCACGTGCAGCCGCCGTCCGCTCTCCGCCGGATCCTTTTCTGTCATTGTTCCCTCCCGCCTCAACTCGACAATCTAGGTGGTGTTCCAAGAACGCGCGATGAAAATAAGCACCCACCGCTGCAATTCGACCGGGGCGGATCAAACCAACGATGTGTAATGCAGATGACGTGCCGTGGGGGTCCTCTGGCAGCAGCCGCGCGAAGATCCGCTATTTGGGGTCAGAGAATCATCCCTAACCGGACCGGAGGTCGCCGCTGCGGCCGAGCCGTGCATCGCGATGCACGCCGACGCTCAACAAGAGACCCAAGCCGAACATTACCGCGAGCATAGCGGTGCCGCCGTAGGAGATCAGCGGCAGTGGCACTCCTACGACCGGAATGAGGCCCATAACCATTGCGGTGTTGATGAACACATAGAGCGAGAAATTGGTCGTAACACCGAATCCCAGTAGCCGTCCGAATTGGTTGCGGCAGCCCAGTGAAATCGCCAGCCCGTAGGCCATGATCAGCGCGTAGAGCGCCAACAACGTGAGCCCCCCGGCGAACCCGAACTCCTCGGCAAGGGTCGTAAAGATAAAATCGGTGTGCTTTTCCGGAAGAAAACTCAGGTGGCTTTGGCTGCCGTTGAGAAAGCCTTTGCCAAACAGCCCGCCCGAGCCGAGCGCGATTTTCGATTGAAGGATATGATAGCCGGCGCCAAGCGGATCGCTCTCTGGATCGAGGAATGTGTAGATCCTGTTCCTCTGGTAATTGCGCAGGAAATGCCAGCCGACCGGGAGGGCCGCAGCGATCGCTCCGGTCATCAGCACGAAGATCCGCAGGCGGACGCCAGCGACAAAGAAGAGAGCGGCCCCGGTCAGCACCAGCATGACGGCGGTTCCGAGATCTGGCTGCTTGAGAACGAGAGCGGCCGGAATGAGTACCATGAATGCGGGCGGGATCAGGAAGCGTACTCGCGCGACGTCCTCATTCGAAAGGCCGTGGAAGTAGCGCGCGAGGGCCAGCACCAACACCACATTCATCATCTGGGACGGCTGCAGCTGCACGACCCCGAGATCGATCCAGCGCCGCGCGCCCATGCCGATGAAGCCACGCAAATCAACCGCGGCGATCAGCGCCAGCGCGACCGCATAGGCCCAATACGCCCTCGGAACCAAAACCGCGTGCCGAGGAGCGCCGCCCCCAACATCAGATCAGCGCGACGGCAAAGCGGATCATCTGGGTTGCGGCCCAGGGTTGCATCCTGCCGTCAGCGGCGGAGTAGAGCACGGCAAAGCCGAAACCCCCGGTTTCGCAAATCAGCAACACCAGCACCCAGGAGACGCCGCTGAGCCTCTCTGCAAACGTGGGCTGGGACGTAGCGATGCCGGGGTATAGGTTTGCCATGGCTCAGCGGACGGATGTGAGCTGGGCCACCGTGTTCGCGGGAACGCGGCGTGCGGGGTCGCGTCGTTGCATCTCTA
>JBJMQW010000097.1:0-3827 GCA_045802495.1 Allostellaceae bacterium
ACCCACCCATCGCTAGCGCGATGGGTTCCCCTCTCTCCCGCACTGCGGGCGAGGGGCTTTGAGATGCAAGTCTTGCGTCCCTCTCCCGCACTACGGGAGAGGGTGCCGAGCGGAGCGAGGCGGGTGAGGGTCAGGCCTCGACGTGGCCTGCCGGCGCCCTCTCGTCCTTGTCAAAGTCGAGCTCGACTTTGGCGCCGCACGGATCGTGGAAAAACAGCTGCCAGATGCCGCCGCCGGGCAGGCGCCGAAGCTCGTATTCGATGCCCTCGCGCTTCAGGGTCTCGACGGTGCCGGGCAGATCCTTGGCGGAGAACGCCATATGGTCGAGCACGCCGCCGCGGTCTTTCGGCAGATCCTTCTGATGGATCACGTTCAGAATCGGCGTGTCGTCATCCGCATAGAGCCACCAGCCGGGAAACTGGAAGGGCGGCCGCCAACCCACCTTGAAGCCGAACAGATCGCAGTAAAACCGGCGCGTCGCCTCGAGGTCGTCGCTCAAGACCGTGAAATGGTTCATTGCTGCCACGCCCATATGTATCTCCTGCTCCGATCAACCTTTTGTGGAAGACGCCTACTCGCAAAAAGGGTGCGGCGTCAATGACGGAGCCGTTGGCCGATTGCCGTCGCAGGCGGCTCCCGATAGGCTCCCGCGATGGTCAGCACGGCCGGATATGTCTGCATTGGGGAGAGAAGCCATGAAGGCTGATTACGTGATCATCGGCGCCGGCTCGGCGGGATGCGTCCTCGCCAACCGGTTGAGCGAGGATCCGAGCGTCAAGGTTCTGCTGATCGAAGCGGGCGGCCGCGACTGGAACCCCTATATCCACGTCCCGGCCGGGTTCATGAAGATGCTCGATCACCCGACCCTGACCTGGGGATATTATGCCGAGCCCGACCCCGGCACCGCGGGGCGGGCGATCCTCTACCCGCGCGGGCGGGTGCTGGGCGGGTCTTCTTCGATCAACGGGCTGATCTACATCCGTGGGCAGCCCGAGGATTTCGATCATTGGGCGCAGCTCGGCAATCGCGGCTGGGGCTGGGATGAGGTGCTGCCCTTCTTCAAGAAGGCTGAGAATTGGGAGGGCGGCGAGACCGAGGTGCGCGGTCGCGGCGGTCCGCTCTTTACCTCGAAGATGGACCGGTCGCCGCTTTGCGCGGCAGTAATCAAAGCCGGCCAGGAAATCGGTCTGGAATACCGTGAGGATGTCAACGACTTGCCGCCCGGCGCCGGCGACAGCATCGGCTGGTGTCAGCAGACGCGCGGCGGCCGGCGGCGGGCAAGCACCGCGCGCACCTATTTGCGTCCGGTCCAGAAGCGCCCCAACCTGCAAGTCATCGTCAAGGCGCAGGTCAACCGCATAATCTTTGACGGCCGCCGGGCTGTCGCGGTCGAGTACGAGCGCGGCGAGACGGTCAAGCGCGTTGACGCCGACCGCGAGGTGATCCTCTCCGCCGGCGCGGTCAACTCACCGCACATTTTGCAGCTTTCCGGTGTCGGCGCGCCCGAGCATCTGAACCGCGTCGGCATCCCGGTCCATCACGCGCTGCGCGGGGTCGGGCAGAACCTCCAGGACCACTTTATCGCGCGGATGAGCTACCCGGTCAGCGGCGCAGCCACCGTCAATGAGCGCTCGCGCGGCTTGGCGCTGGCCGGCGAAGTCGTCCGCTACCTCGTCACCGGGAAGGGCATGCTGACCTACAGCGCGTCGCTGGCCGCGGCTTCGGTCAAGGTGCTGGAGGAATCGGCGACACCCGACGTGCAGTGCAGCATTGCGCCGGGCAGTTTCAAGAACGGCCAGATCGGCGAGCTCGACGATTTCCCCGGCATCACCGCCGGCGCCTGGCAAATGCGGCCGCTGTCACGCGGTTACATCGAGGCCAAATCCCGGGATCCGAGAGAAGCGCCGGCGATCAATCCCCGCTATCTGAGCGAGCAGACCGACCGGCGGGCGATCATCGGCGGGCTCCGCTTCGTCCGCCGGCTCTTCGCCGCCCCTTCCCTCGCCAAATATGTTGGCGCTGAAATCCTGCCCGGCGCCGATGTCGCGAGCGACGACGAGCTGTTGGACTACGCACGGCAGAAAGGCTCGACCGTCTATCACGCAACCTGCACCTGCAAGATGGGCAGCGACCAGATGGCGGTGGTCGACGATCAGCTTCGCGTCCACGGCCTCGAGGGCTTGCGCGTCATCGACGCGTCGGTGATGCCGACCGTGACGTCGACCAACACCAACGCGCCGACGATCATGATCGCCGAGAAGGGCGCCGAGATGATCCGCCGCGCCGCCCGTGAGCCGACAGTGAGCGCCAGGGCCGCCTAGAAAGAACAAGGCGGTTTGTGACGACAAAGAATAATGCTCGCTTCCCCGGCGAAAGGCCGGGGTCCACCCTCTCGACGGCACGAGCGGCGGGTGGATGGGTCCCGGCTTTCCGCCGGGACAGCGGTTGCGCACGGTTCCATACCCTGGAGGTCGGCAACGCCGGTGGCAACCGACAACCCGCCACCTCGCCCACCAGGCCCTTAGGGCTGGGTGGGCGAGGTTGCACAGCCTTACTCCGCCGCCTGCGGCATCTGTTTGAGGTCGGTCGAGTAGCGCAGGTGCACGGGGGCGTCGGCCTCGAATGGATCCGTGAGCCCCAGTTCTTTGCCGATCTCGCGCATCGCCGGCATGACCTCCTGGCCGAGGAGGCGGATGCAGGTCCGCGCATCTTCGTTGCTGACCGTGCCGTCATTGCCCCAGATGCCGTAAATGCTCGGGCGGGTCTCTTCGAGCACGCGGCGCAATTTGGGGATGACCGTCTTTGGCGTGCCAAAAAAGACGCGCCCATCGGCAACCTGCTGCTCGAACGTCGGGCGCCCGCGCGGGTTCTCAGCGCGCCCGACCGCGAACTCGACGAAGTTGCGGCGCAGCGCCGGCGAGAAATAGCCGGACGGGTTCGACCAGACCGGGTGCGCTAAGCCAGTGAATTCGCCCTGCATCCACAGGAACTGGCGGGCGTTCTTCTCGGCCTTTTCCTCGCTGTCGGAGACATGCACCTGCTGCAGGTACCCGCGGTTCTCGGGGCCCGCCTCGTAGCCGGTCTCGAGCGCGACCTTGTCGTACAGCTCCCAGATTTTCTTGGTCGCCTCGATCGAGGTGTTGAGCGCGATGTAGGGATAGCGCTGCTGCGCCGCCCAGATGATCGTCTCCTGGCTCAGGACGCCGGGTACCCAAATCCGCGGATAGGGCTTCTGCAACGGCACCGCCCACGGATTGACGACGCGGTGCTGGTAATGCGTGCCTTCCCAGCGAAACGGACCTTGGCGGGTCCACGCCGCGACGATCAGATCATGCGCCTCCTGGAAGCGCTCGCGGTTGTAGGCCGGATTGACGCCGGCGGCGAGCGACTCCTGGCCACCGCCGCGCACAATGCCGGGAACCAGGCGGCCCTTCGAGATCATGTCGATCATTGCGAGCTCTTCGGCGAGCCGCACCGGGTTCTCAGCCAAGGGCAGCGGATTGCCGAGCAAGACGATCTTCGCCTTCCTGGTCACCGCGGCGAGGATAGAGGCAAAGATGTTGCATTTCGCCTGCATGCAGAACGGCGCGTTGTGGTGCTCGTTGAGCATGAAGCCTTCGACGCCCTGCTCCTCGGCGTAGATGTAATGCTCAAGATATTCGTTATAGAGCCGGCTGCCGGCGACCGGATCGAAATGCTTGTTCGAGAACATCAGCGCCGTATGGCCGGTCTCCAGCCCGATATCCGCCGGGTATGCCGACATCGGCTGCTCGGTGAAATACATCACATGCATGGCGTTCTCCTCCGGTCCCGAGTGACCTCGGGGT
>JBJMQW010000098.1:0-13774 GCA_045802495.1 Allostellaceae bacterium
GCAGCTGATCGAGGAAGATGCGCGCCCGGACATCTTGTACGTGCGCGGCATCACCTGCCGGCGGCCATACGTCGAGAATTTGATCAGTATGGTCAATAGCATATACAACGGCTCGCGCTTCGAGGACGTCCGGCTCGACAAATAGCCATTGCTCGCGGTCCTGTATCGCCCTCGTCCGAACCGTGCTAACCTCTCCGCCGCCGTCATCGCGCATCAGAGCCCAATAAAAGGGCCGGCAAAGATGCGGCCGCGGGTCCCACAAACCCGCGTCCTCGAACAGGAGGCAGATAGGAATGAAGCGAGAATTGCGCGCGCTCGCGGCGGCGGGTTCGCTGTCGCTGGCGTTTTCGCCGCCGATGCGGCATTCGCCCAAAAGGCGGGCGGTATCCTCCATATCGGTCATTTCGACAGTCCGGCGAGCATGTCGATGCTCGAGGAATCGACGCAGGCCGTCAACCGGCCAATGTCGGGCGTGTTCAACAATCTCGTCATGTTCAAGCAGGACGTGCCGCAGAACAGCTTGCGCTCGATCACCCCTGACCTGGCTACCGGCTGGTCGTGGAACGAGGAAGGGACGGAGCTGACCTTTCCGCTGCGCCAGGGGGTAAAGTGGCACGACGGCAAACCGTTCACCGCCGCCGACGTCAAATGCACCATCGACCTCTTGATGGATGACGCCAAGGAAAAGTTGCGCATTAATCCGCGCAAATCCTGGTATGCGAATGTAGCGGAGGTGACCACCAATGGAGACTACGAGGCGATCTTTCATCTAAAGCGGCCGCAGCCGTCGTTCCTCGCATTGCTGGCGACCGGCTGGTCGCCGATCTATCCCTGCCATGTTAGCCCACGTGACATGCGCAAGCACCCGATCGGCACCGGCCCGTTCAAATTCGTCGAGTTCAAGCCCAACCAGTCAATCAGCGTGACCCGCAACCCGGATTATTGGAAACCGGGCCGGCCCTATCTCGACGGCATCGAGTACACGATCATCAAGGACGTCTCGACGCGGCTTCTGTCGTTCGTTTCCGGCAAGGACGACATCTATTTCGGGGTCACGATGCCGCAAATGAAGGACGTAAAGAGCCAGGCGCCGCCGGCGATATGCGAGACGTTCACAGGCAATGTCCCGCGCAACCTGATCGTCAATCGCGACGCGCCGCCCTTCGACAATCCCGATGTGCGGCGCGCGATGTCGCTCTCCCTCGACCGTAAGGCCTTTATTGACATCATCACCGAAGGGCAGGGCGAGATCGGCGCGGTCATGCAACCGCCGCCGAGCGGGCTTTGGGGCATGCCGCCGGAACTGCTGAAGACATTGCCGGGCTACGACCCCGATGTGGGAAAGAGCCGCGCTCAGGCGCGCTCATTGATGGAAAAGCTCGGCTACGGGCCCGATAAACGGGTTGCCGTTACCGTGTCCACCCGGAATGTCGCCGGATATCGCGATCCGGCGGTCATCCTGATAGATCAATTGAAGGAGGTCTATATCGACGGCGTGCTCGACACCGTCGACACCACGCAATGGTACCCAAAGATAATGCGCAAGGACTACACTGTCGGCCTCAATATTACGGAGACTGCAGTCGACGATCCGGACCCGGCGTTTTACGAAAACTATGTGTGCGGGGCGATGCGCAATTACACCGGCTACTGCAACCGCGAGGTCGACAAGATGGTCAACGAGCAGTCGGCGACAAGCGATGTGGCCAAGCGCAAACAAATGGTGTGGGTCATCGAGAAAAAGCTGGCCGACGACGACGCACGGCCGATCCTCTTCTACACTCGCGCCGCCAACTGCCATTACCCCAAGGTCAAGGGTCTGATCACCCAGGTCAACAGCATCTACAACGGCCAGCGCTTCGAAGACCTTTGGCTCGACAACTGAGCTCGACAACCCACCCTCTTGGTTGGGATTGCTTCGTCGCTCCGCTCCTCGCAATGACGGCTGCGCGGAACGTCATTGCGACCCCCGGACGGCCGGTCCCCAGCGAGCCGTCCGGAGGGAAGCAATCTCGCCGGCGTCATTTGCAGGCGGATGGCAATGAAACGGGATTTTCGCGTGCTTCTGACGGCTGGCGGCATTGACGGGGTTGGCCACAGCTGACGCAGCCCTTGCTCAAAAGCAGGGCGGCATTTTGCGAAGTATAGTCCCGACAGCCCGGCGGGCATGTCGATCCACGAGGAAGCGACGGTCTTCGCCGAGGGGGCCGATGATGGGGGTGCTCAACAACCTCGTTATGTTCGACCAGCACGTGCCGCAGAACTGCCTGTAGTCGATCATACCCGATCGGGCCACCGGCTGGTCATGGGTCTAAGAGATCGAGCGGAAACTGGCGGAGGACGGCGCGCCCGATCATCTTTTACGCATGGAGGACGTCTGGCTAGACAACTAGGCGGCCGCGGAAGATCTGTGTTAGCTTTCTTCCGCCAGACCGCTCAGCGCAAGAGTCTCACCAACAGGCCAGCTGGGACGTCATTAACAGGAGGCTCAGAGGATGAAGCGTGTTGGGCGTGTGCTCGCAGCGGTGAGTTCGTTGTTGCCAGCGTTGCTGGCACCTGACGCAGCATTAGCCCAGAAGTCGGGCGGAATCCTCAAAATTTCCCATTTCGACAGCCCGGCGAGCATGTCGCTGCTCGAGGAGTCAACGGCCGCCGCGCTGCGGCCGATGATGGGGGTCTTCAACAACCTCGTCGTGTACGATCAGCATGTAGCGCAAAACAGCATGCGGTCGATCGTTCCGGAGCTGGCCACGAGCTGGTCCTCGAACGAGGAAGGGACGGAGCTGACTTTCCCTTTGCGGCAGGGTGTCAAATGGCATGACGGCAAGCCGTTTACGGGCCAGGATGTCAAATGCACCTGGGACTTGCTGACCGGCAAGACGAGTGAGAAGCTTCGCATCAATCCGCGCAAATCCTGGTATAGCAACGTCGAAGAGGTGACCACGAACGGCGACCACGAGGTTATCTTCCGCTTAAATCGGCCGCAGCCGGCACTGTTGGCGCTGCTGGCTTCTGGCTGGGCGCCAATTTACCCCTGCCACGTATCGCCTCGCGATATGCGCACCCGTCCGATCGGCACCGGTCCCTTTAAATTTGTCGAATTCAAGCCGAATGAAGTCATCCGGGTGACCAGGAACCCGGATTACTGGAAAGCGGGGCGGCCTTATCTCGACGGCATCGAATGGACAATCATAAGAGACGTGTCCACGAGGAACCTCGCCTTTATCGCGGGCAAGGTCGACATGTACTCACCGCATGGCGTAACGATCCCAATCCTGAAGGACATAAGGAGCCAGTCGCCGCAGGCGATCTGCGAGGTGGCGCCGACAAATGTCAACCGCACCCTGATCATCAACCGCGACAAGGCGCCGTTCGACAATCCCGAGCTTCGGCGCGCAATGTCTCTCACCCTGGACCGCAAGGCCTTTATCGACATCATTACCGACGGCCAAGGGGACGTTGGCGGGACCATGCTGCCGGCTCCCGAAGGAGTCTGGAGCATGCCGCCAGACTTGCTCAAGGCGCTGCCCGGGTACGATCCGGACGTCGCCAAGAACCGCGCCGACGCCCGCCAGATCATGCAGAAGGTCGGCTATGGACCCGACAAGCGGCTCGCGGTCACGGTATCGACGCGCAACATTCCCCCG
This sequence comes from Allostellaceae bacterium, assembly GCA_045802495.1. Taxonomy (GTDB): domain Bacteria; phylum Pseudomonadota; class Alphaproteobacteria; order ATCC43930; family CGMCC-115725; genus AP-15. The sequence goes on from JBJMQW010000098.1 coordinate 3,648, forward strand.
TATCGCGATGCCGCGGTGATCCTGATCGACCAATTGAAGGAAATATATATCGACGGCGTGCTTGAAGCCGTGGACACCACGCAATGGTATCCGAGGATCATGCGCAAAGATTTTACAGTTGGCCTCAATGTCAGCGAAAGCGCTGTTGACGACCCCGACCAGCAGTTCTACGAGAACTATGTCTGTACAGCCGAGCGCAACTACACGGGCTATTGCAGCCCCGAGCTCGACAAGCTAGTCGACCAACAATCGGCGGAACCCGACAAGGAAAAACGCAAGCAACTGGTGTGGGAAATCGAAAGGAGATTGGCCCAGGATGGCGCCCGGCCGGTGATCTTCTATCCCCGCCAGGCAACCTGCCGCCATCCCCAGGTCAAGGGGATGACGATGATGGTCAACAGCATCTATAACGGCTATCGGTACGAGGATCTCTGGCTCGACAACTGAGTTTCTCGCGGATTATAGCCAGCGAGCCACCCGATGGCAGGGGCGCGAGCCCGCGGCGACCGCCGCGGGCATCCCAAGATAAAAGGGCTCGACCAGGGTTCGCAACATGTGCAACGGCTTCTCCGCTTGACAAATAACGGCTCGACATCGGCAGCCCAATAGCTGCTAGTCTCCCTGATCGAGGCGACTGGAGCGCGCCATCGAGGCGTTACCGCGGTATTGGGGAGGAAAACAACAAGATGACACGGCACCTGTGCGTCCTAGCGTGGGCAGGCGCGCTGCTTGCGGTTTTGTCGGCCGCTGACGCCTCGGCGCAAAAGTCGGGCGGTATTCTGAAGGTCTATTTCTTCGACAGCCCAGCCAGCATGTCGATCCACGAGGAAGCCACGATCGCCGGTCAAGGACCGATGATGGGTGTCTTTAACAATCTTGTCATGTACAAGCAGGATGTGCCGCAAAGCGGGATGTCGTCGATCGTGCCCGATCTCGCGAGCGACTGGTCGTGGGACGAGACCAAGACGGAATTGACTTTTCGCCTGCGCCAAGGCGTCAAATGGCATGACGGCAAGCCCTTCACCGCCAATGACGTGAAATGCACCTGGGATCTCGTCTCCGGCAATGCCCCGGAGAAGCTGAGGATCAACCCCCGCAAGGCGTGGTATCGCAATCTCGACAAGATCACCACCAACGGCGACTTCGAGGTCACGTTTCATCTCAAACGGCCGCAGCCGTCGATGGTCGCGCTGCTCGCCTCCGGCTTCTCCCCGGTATACCCGTGTCACGTGCCGCCGCGAGAAATGCGCGGTCACCCGATCGGCACCGGCCCGTTCAAATTCGTCGAATTCAAACCGAACGAGAGGATCAAGGTTACCCGCAACCCGGATTACTGGAAGAAGGACAGGCCCTATCTCGACGGTATCGAGTACACGATCATCAAGAACCCCTCGACCGGCATCCTCGCTTTCGTCGCCGGCAAGGTCGACATCACCTCACCGTTCTTTCTGCAGGTGCCGCTGATCAGAGATTTGCAAAGCCAGGACACGCAGGCGATCTGCGCGCTGGTGCCGTCGAACGTCAACCGCAACGTTATGATCAATCGTGACGCCGCGCCCTTCGGCGATCCCGCCCTACGCCGAGCGATCGCGCTGACGATCGATCGTAAGGCCTTCCTCGACACCCTAACCCAGGGCAAGGGCGATATCGGCGGCGCGATGCTGCCACCGCCCGAAGGCGTTTGGGGCATGCCCCCGGAAATGTTGAAGACATTGCCGAGTTATGATCCAGACGTGACGAAAAATCGGACCGAGGCGCGCGCCATCATGAGCAAGCTCGGCTATGGCCCGGACAAACGGCTCGGAACCAAAGTCTCGACGCGCAACATTCCGCCGTACCGCGATCCGGCGGTAATCCTGATCGACCAATTGAAGGAGATCTATATCGACGGCGAATTAGTGCCGATCGACACGCCGCAATGGCTGCCGACGGTCATGCGCAAGGACTATACGATCGGCATGAATCTGACCGGCAATGGCCTCGATGACCCAGACCAGACCCTCTATGAGAATTTCAGCTGCGGTGGCGAGGGCAATTACGACGGCTATTGTAACCCGGAGACCGACAAGTTGATCGATCGGCAATCGATCGAATTCGACGCCGCAAAGCGCAAGGAGCTGGTCTGGGCGGTCGAACGCAAGCTGGCTGAGGATGCGGCGCGGCCGATCCTGTGGCACAACCGATCCGGCACCTGCTGGCACCCTTATGTCAAGGGCTACACTGCGATGGTCAACAGCATCTATAACGGGAACCGTTTCGAAGACCTCTGGCTGGACAAATAGCACCGGCGCGAGCCCCAGCCTCTGACCGGAAGACCGCCAAGCCTTTGTTCTTACGACGAATTTCATGGTGGATCGGATCATCACACAGACGCGATCGACCGGCCCTGCCTAGCCGTGCTATCGTCCCGCGGACGACACCCTGCGGGTAACCCGCCGCGGGTCAGGGAGGAGAACGTGGGATCCTATCTGGTGCGGCGTTTTGGCCTGATGCTCCTGACGCTGTTCGGGATATCGGTGATCATTTTCCTGATGCTGCGCCTCGCACCGGGCAACATCGCCGACATCCTGTTTGATGCGGCGGGCTTTGTCGACCCAACCGAAAAGGCCAAGATCATGGAGGATCTGGGCCTCGACAAGGCGCTGCCCGTGCAGTATGCGCAATGGATCGGCGGGCTGCTGCAGGGCGATCTCGGCTATTCCTACGTGTCGGACCGGCCGGCTATCCGCGAGATCCTGCCGCGCATCCCCATCACCGCCAAGGTTGGGGGTCTCGCCTTGGCATTTGCGGTGCTGATCGGCGTGCCGCTTGGGGTCATAAGCGCCGTCAAACAGAACACCCGCCTCGATTACGTCTTGCGCGTGCTCAGTCTTTCGGGGCTGTCGATGCCGGCATTTTGGCTGGGATTGCTGGTCCTGATGTTTTTCGTCAGCTATTTCGGCACGATCCCGATCTACACCGATGCGCCACAATCTTTTTGGGCTGCACTCGGGATGTATAGCATCCCGGCAGCGGTCGTCGGGTTTCGCAGCTCGGCGCTGATGACGCGCCTGACCCGCTCGTCGATGCTGGAGGTGCTGCGCCAGGATTACATCCGCACGGCGCGATCGAAGGGCGCTTCCGAGAACGTCGTCAATTATCATCATGCCCTCAAAAACGCGGTCCTGCCGGTCGTTACGGTGATCGGGATCGAGGCCGCCTTTCTCATGGGAGGCTTGATCGTCACCGAAACCGTCTTCAACATCCCGGGAGTGGCGCGCTTTCTCGTTGAAGCCATCCGATGGCGCGACTATCCGATCGTGCAGAACATCATAATGTACATCGCCATCATTGTCGTCGTCGTGAACTTTACCGTGGACATGCTGTACGCGGCATTGGACCCGCGGATCAAATACTCGGACTAAAGCGAGCAACTTTGTTCAGCCGGAGGAAACGTCGTGAGCAGCATTGAATACCGCGCCGAGTTATCCAAGGCCGGGGCCAATGTCGACAGCAAATGGAGCGCCGTCCGCTTTTTTGCCCGCCGTTATCCGTTGGGTGCGGCAGGAGCGCTGATCATGGCGGTGTTCTTGTTTGCCGCCTTCTTCGCGCCGTTGATCACCGTTTACGACCCGCTGTCGACAAATTCGGCGCTTTCGTTGGCGCGGCCGAGTGCAGCGCACTGGCTCGGCTGTGATTTCATGGGACGGGACGTCTATAGCCGAATTGTCTACGGCGCCCGCATCTCGTTGGCAGTGGGTTGCGGTTCGATGAGTTTGGGGGTCAGCATCGGCGTGATCATCGGCCTGCTTTCCGGCTATCTCGGCGGCTGGATCGACCTCGCCTCACAGCGCCTGATCGACATTCTGCAGTCTTTGCCGCTGCTGGTCATGGCACTCTTGATGGCGGCCTCGCTCGGCCCGTCGCTTCACAACACGATCATCGCCATTTCGATACCGCTGATCCCCTATTCGGCGCGGGTCGTACGCGCCAGCACGCTGTCGCTGCGGGAGCAGCCCTTTGTCGAGTCGGCGAAGGCGATCGGCATGAGCGAGTTCCGCATCGCCTTGCGGCACGTCCTGCCCAATACGTTGGCACCGCTGATCGTCCTCGCCACCGCCCAGTTCGGCTCGACGATCCTGACCGAGGCGACGCTTTCATTCTTGGGCCTCGGCATACCGGAGCCACATCCCTCATGGGGAAGGATGCTGTCGGAATCGGCCGCCGAATACGTGCGGACGGCGCCGTGGCTGGTGATCTTTCCCGGCCTCGCCATCAGCTTTGTTGTGTTCGGCACCAACCTTCTCGGCGATGCCTTGCGCGACATACTGGACCCGAGGCAGCGCAGCTGATCAATTCGTTCGCGCCGGAACAAAACCCATCTCAGCGAACCGATTAGAAGGGCAGGTTGCCTCGGATGCAGAACGAGCAGATGACGACCGACCGCAAACCAGCGCCCTCCTACGCGGTGACGAAAGCCGGCGAACATGCCGGAACGGCGATCGATATCAAAGGGCTGCAGACCTATCTCTTCACCCGCTCGGGTGTCGTCAAGGCGGTCGACAACGTTTCGTTTTCGCTGCGGCGGGGCGAGACACTGGCGGTAGTCGGTGAATCCGGCTGCGGCAAATCGATGACCGCTTTGTCGATCATGCGCTTGGTCCCCAATCCTCCCGGGAAGATCGTCGGCGGTACGATCACTCTCGAGGGTAAAGACCTGCTGCAGCTCGAAGAATCCGAGATGCGCGACGTCCGCGGCAACGACATCTCAATGATCTTTCAGGAGCCGATGACGTCCCTCAACCCGGTGCTGACAATCGGCCACCAGATCGCCGAGGCGGTGCGGCTGCATCAGGATCTGTCAAAGAGTGCCGCCGCCGAAAAGGCGGTGGAGATGCTGCGGCTCGTCAAGATCCCCGAGCCGGCCCAGCGGGCGCGCGAGTATCCGCACCAATTGTCCGGCGGCATGCGACAGCGGGCGATGATCGCGATGGCGCTTGCCTGCAACCCGCGGGTGCTGATCGCCGACGAGCCGACGACGGCCTTGGACGTGACGATCCAGGCGCAGATCCTCGATCTGATTCTTGAATTACAGAATAAGCTCGGCACCGCGATCATCCTGATCACGCACAATCTCGGTGTCGTCGCCGAGACTGCACAACGCGTCATCGTCATGTACGCCGGAAGGAAGGTCGAAGAGGCCGAGGTCGAGATACTGTTCGGGCAACCGCTCCACCCCTATACCCACGGTCTCTTGGCTTCCATTCCTCGCCTCGAGATCATGGGCGGAAGAACGGCCAATTCAGCTCAACGGCTGAAGGAAATCCCCGGCATGGTGCCGGCGCTGAACAATCTCCCGCCAGGTTGCACCTTCGCACCGCGATGCGCCTTTGCGGATGACCGGTGTCGAGCGCAATTTCCGCCCTACGAGCAAAAGCGGCCGGGGCATTGGGCGGCCTGTTGGCACTCCGAGAGGCTCTATGGGGGGCGAGATGTCTGATGTCTCTGTGCGGGAGGTCGTTGCAACGCCGAGGCCGGGTCTCGGCCGCACCCCGGTAATCGCGGTCGAGGGACTGAAAAAGCATTTCCCGGTCAAGAAGGGCCTGCTGCGGCGGACCGCCGGTCACGTCTATGCGGTCGACGGGGTCAGCTTTTCGGTCAATGAAGGCGAAACCCTAGGCCTCGTCGGGGAGAGCGGCTGCGGCAAATCGACCGTTGCGCGGACCGTTCTGCGGCTGGTCGAGCCCACTGCCGGCTCGATCAAGCTCAACGGTCAGGACATTACCCGGTTGGGCAAAGCCGCGTTGCGACCGCATCGGCGGCAGATGCAGATTATCTTCCAGGACCCGTTTTCCTCGCTGAACCCCCGCATGTCCGCCGGCGACATTGTCGGTGAGCCGTTGCAGGTCCATGGCATCGCCGGCGGCAGGGACAAAGACGACCGCGTGGCGGCCCTGTTCGACCAGGTCGGACTCCGCCGGCAACAAATGCGCAGTTTTCCGCACGAATTTTCCGGAGGCCAGCGGCAGCGCATCTGTATCGCTCGGGCGCTTGCTTTGAACCCGAAGCTGATCATCGGCGACGAGCCTGTTTCGGCGCTCGACGTCTCGATTCAGGCCCAAGTCATCAACCTGATGATGGACCTGCAACGCGAGAAGAACCTGTCCTATCTGTTCATCGCGCACGACCTCGCGGTGGTTGAGCACATCAGCCACCGCATCGCGGTCATGTATCTCGGCAAGATTGTCGAATACACCGACAAGCAGACCCTGTTCACCAATCCGCTGCACCCCTACACCGAGGCCCTATTGGCGGCGGTGCCGATCCCCAATCCGCAATTGAAGCGCAAGAAGCACCTGCTGCAGGGCGATGTCCCGAGCCCGATCAACCCCCCGCCCGGGTGCACTTTTCACACCCGCTGCCCTTATGCCGAGGCGCGGTGCAAGCTGGAGGTCCCGTTGCTGCGCGAAGTCAACCCGGGCCACACGGTCGCCTGCCACCTGCGCTAGTCTCGTCCCGATGCGGATAGCCGGCCCCAGTCGAAGGGGAACACGTACAACAGATCTGATCGGCATCGCCATCGGCAGCGTGATATCAGATTACTGACGGCCGCAGCTTCCCCAATCGATATCGTGACAAAAATATAAAACTGAGGCGAATTATGGTTAACCTCTTTGACGATCAAGCTTTTAAAACCGCAAGGATAGTACGGAAAGAGCCTCATATGTTTCGTCAGGATTTCCGTCGCCCAGAGCGAGGCGCAGCGGAGCGAGGCGAGGTGGCCTTGGACGCTCGCCCTATCCCCGACACGCTGCGGCGCAGGGCAGCTTCGGTCGGCAACCTTGTCTACCTGGCTGCCGTAGGCGTGGTTGCAACCGCGATTGCCGGAGTTTTCTTCACCGCCGGCTTTTTGTTGTTGGCGCCACCTGGCGGCGCCCCGATATCGAGTTCCCACGCGCGGGCGCCTGAGCTGCTGGATCGATCGTCGGGCCCCGCCAACTCGCCGCCCGCTGGTCGCGGCAGTCGGCCGGAAGACACCAAGCTCGGAACCGCCGCGATCGCTCCGCCCATCCCGGCCTCCGGCGGAGCGCCCGCGTTGCAGCCCTTCTCCGTCGCGCCGCTTTCGTCGTTCAGCGAGCCGATTGTGGCGGCAGCTGTCGAGACGGTGCCGGAGGGCCTGTCGCCGGGCACCGAATTGGCAACAAATTCGGTGCTCGACCTGTCCGCGAGATCCGAACCCGCAGCTGCTTCGCTGCCGGCCATTGCGGCCGTCCCCGCACCGCCGGATACGCGCCTCTCGGCCGCCGAAATCGCCAATCTATTGGAACACGGGGACGCGATGCTGCGTAATGCCGATTTGACCTCCGCGCGTCTTTTCTACGAGCGAGCGGCTGCCGGCGGGGACGGGAGGGCAGCCTTGCGTCTCGGCGCTACTTTCGACCCGGCTTTTCTCGATCGCGCCGGTCTGCGAAACGTAAAGGGCGATGCCGCCGAGGCCCGCTTATGGTATGGCCGTGCTCTCGATCTCGGTATGCCGAAGCGAAACGACAGCTGAGCAGTGGCGACGCGAAACGGGGGCGATAGACTTGAATGAAGGTTTGGATAATCGCGGCGTCGGTCATCGTCGTCTTCTGTTACCCCGCCGTCCGAACGTGCTATGCAAAGACCGCGGCTGCTTCGGCATCCGAACCTGGGCGCAATCGGGGGCTTGTGCAGATCGAGACCGCCCGCGCTGACGGTATTTCGGTGCGCATTGCAGAGGACATGGCGAATATTGTCGATGACGGGGTGACGCGGCGCGTTCTACCGGTAGTCGGCAAGGGGGCGCTGCAAAACCTCACCGATCTCAAGCTGTTGCGCGGCATCGACATGGCGATCCTCCAGATTGATGTGCTCGATTATGCTAGGCAACAGAATATTGTCTCCGGCATCGAATATTGGGCGAGCTACATCACCAAGCTCTATAATGAGGAGTTTCATCTCCTCGCGCGGCGAGAAATCGGATCCGTTGCTAACCTCGCAAATCGGAAAGTCAACGTGGATTTGCGCGGCGCTGGGACCGCGATTACTGCAGCGCGCTTGTTTGACCTGCTGAGGATTCCGGTTGCCATGGTCAATGATGATCAGCAGGTGGCGCTTGCCAAATTGCGCCGCGGCGAGATCGCCGCAATAGCATTTGTCGCCGGCAAACCCGCGCCTCTCTTTGTGGGGCTGAGCGATAAGGACGGTTTTCATTTTCTCCCCATTCCCCTCGACCCGTCGGTGACCGCGGCCTACGTCCCGACCCGGCTCACGGCGGCGGATTATCCCGGGCTGGTTCCGCAAGATCGGACGGTCGACACCGTGGCCGTCGGCGCTGTGCTGATGGCCGCCAATCTCCAGGCAGGGAGCGAGCGGTACAAGAATTTGGTCAATTTTGTGGAGGCCTTCTTTACCGGTTTTCAGTCGCTGCTCGATCCGGGCCACCATTCGAAATGGCAGGAGGTGAATATCGGCGCCGAACTCCCTGGCTGGCGACGTTTCCCTCCGGCAGAACAGTGGTTGCAACGCAACGGGCCGGTGGCGACGGTCCCCAATCTGCAGGAACTCCGAGCGATATTTTCGCGATTTATCGACGAACGGCAACAAGCCTCTGGCAACGCGCCACTGAGCGCGGATCAGAAGAACGAGCTCTTCGGGCAGTTCGAGCTCTGGCAAAGGGGGCAGATACGGTAGCCGCGCGAGTGTCCCTAACTTGATCTCCGTTCATCCGACGTTTCGGCCTTCCGCCTCGGCGAACTTGCGCTATTGGGCGCTGCTTTCCGCCGCGTTACTGGTGTCAGCTTTTGGCGCATCGGGAAGCGCCGCTCTCGCAGACTCCGCGCCGAAGCGTGGCGGCGTTCTGGAGTTTGCCGTTCTCGTCGAGCCTGGAAATTATGATTGCCACGCGAACATATCCTTCGCATTTCTGCACCCGGTCGCGCCGCACTATTCGACACTTCTCAAATTCGACGCCCCCAATTATCCGCAGATCGTCGGCGACTTGGCGGAATCCTGGATTGTGTCACCCGACCGCCTCACCTATACCTTCAAGCTGCGGCCCAACATTCTCTTTCACGACGGCTCGAAGCTGACATCAGCAGATGTGAAGGCGAGCTACGAGCGCATCGTCCACCCGCCGGCGGGGGTGATATCGGCACGCAAGGTCGACTACGCGGCTATTGGGAGCATCGATGCGCCCGACCCACGCACGGTGGTTTTCCATTTGCAATGGCCGGAGGCGGAAATGCTGGCGAACTTCGCCTCTCCCTGGAACTGCATTTACAGCGCCGCTAAGCTTGCCCAGGATCCGCAATTTCCCAAAACCCACATTCTTGGCACCGGTCCGTTTGTCTTTGGCGAGCACGCCAAAGGACAATATTGGCGGGGCGCGCGCTGGGACAAATATTTCGAACCCGGCAGACCCTATCTCGAAGGCTACCGGGCCGATTTCATGACCGGCACCGCGGTCATGAAAGGCTATAAGACCGGGCAGATTGCAGCGGAGTTCCGCGGCATCACGCCGGTACAGCGCGACGATCTCGTCGAGGCTCTCGGTGATCGCGTGGAGATCAGCGAGAGCCCGTGGCTGTCGACGCTTCTGGTCGCCTTCAATAACAAACGCCCTCCGTTTGACGACGCCCGGGTGCGGCGTGCGCTGTCGCTCGCTATCGATCGGTGGGGCGCGGCGGAGAAGCTCCAGAACACAACCTTCCTCAAATATGTCGGGGGAGTTTTGCGTCCCGGGGCAAGCATGGCGACGCCCGAAGCGGAGCTGGTGACGATACCGGGTTTTTCGCACGATATTGCCGCCTCGCGCGACGAAGCAAGACGGCTTCTCGCAGAAGCTGGCATCCACGGCCTGAAGCTGACCGTCATGGTGCGCGATATTCCGATGCCGCACTACGCCGGGGCCGATTTGCTGGCCGAGAGCTGGCGCGAGATCGGAGTCGAGACGACACAGGACAGGCGCAACATCTGGGAGTGGCAAAAGGTCATCGACGGCGGCCAGTTCGACGTGGCGCTCGACTTCTCCGGGGACTTTTATGACGATCCGACGATTCAACTGACTAAGTTCGTCTCCCACGACCTATCGCCGGTAAACTATTCCGGGTCGACTGACCGCTTCC
>JBJMQW010000099.1:0-6722 GCA_045802495.1 Allostellaceae bacterium
GAGCGCTTTTGTGATTAGCGCTTTATCGATCGCCTGCACCGGGAGGTCTCCGAATACCGGATGCACGTAGGCTTGAAGCGTTGACGGCCATTGCCGGGCATGTTTGGGGTTTTTCCATTTCCTGGAGGCAATATACGCCTCAGCGCACTGCCGAAACGTGATTGCTTTTGCTGCCTCGATGTCAGCGGCAACGACTTGCGCCTTCCGACGCTCAAGCGGGTCGATTTTCTCGGCGACCAACCGTTTTGCCGCAAATGCCTTTTGGCGCGCCTCGGCAAGAGAGAAGAGGTCGGCGCTACCCAGCCCCATATCCCGGCGCTTGCCATGGAGCTGATATCTGAAAACCCATGACTTCGCCCCACCGGGGGTGAGGCGTAAGTATAGCCCGCGCCCGTCGGCGAGCATCAGGGGACGATCGACCGCGAGCGCCGTCTGAACCCGTCGCGCGGTTAACCCGGCCGCTTTCTTCGGCATAGGACACCTTATTCCGTTACCATGTCCTATACCATCATAAAGCATTGGATTGTGGCAGCCAAGTGTGGACGTGCCCGGACACAAGCGCCGTCATAACTATAGCGTTTCTGCGGACTTCCTGAATAATCGTGGAAATTAGCGGACGTTAAGCTGGCGGAGGGGGCGGGATTCGAACCCGCGAGACGATTCATCACCGTCTACACACTTTCCAGGCGTGCGCCTTCAACCGCTCGGCCACCCCTCCGGCGCTTGCCCGGGTCGCCGGGCACCGGGCGCGCCAGCCTAACGAACCGGCGGACGGCGTGCAACGAGGCCGGCGGCCAGCTGCGCCGTCATAGCATGCCGAGCCGCGTCTTGCCCTCGGGCGGCGGGAAAGCCCGATCGAGCGCCGCCAGATCCTCCGCGGTCAATGCGACATCGACCGCACCCCGGTTTTCTCGGACATGCTCGGCGCGCGACGCCTTTGGGATCACGATCGTGTCCTCCTGACGGAGCAGCCAGGCGAGCGCAATTTGCGCCGCGGTCGCGTTGCGGCGGCGGCCGATCTCGGCGAGCACGGGGGTGCCGAGCATTCGGCCCTGGCCGAGCGGCGTATAGGCCATGATCGCGACCCGATGCTCGCGGCACCATGGCACCAGGTCCCATTCGGGGCCGCGGCGGCTCAAATTGTAGAGTACCTGATTGGCGGCGACCGTTTCGCCGCCCTGCAGGGCGGCCCATTCCGCCATATCCGCGCGATCGAAGTTGCTGACCCCGTGGTAGCGGATCTTGCCGTCCCGTTCGAGGCGCTGAAACCCCTCCAATGTCTCCGCGAGCGGAACGGAGCCGCGCCAGTGCAGCAGATAGAGATCGATGCGATCGGTAGCGAGACGCTTCAGGCTGCGCTCGCAGGCGGCTACCACGCCGGCACGCGACCCATTGTGGGGGTAGACCTTGCTGACGATGAAGAGACTGTCCCGAATTCCCTCGGCGGCGCGGGCAAGGACCTCCTCGGCGCCCCCGTCGCCATACATTTCGGCGGTATCGATCAGTGTCATGCCGAGATCGATCCCCAGGCGTATCGACTTCGCCTCCTCGGCGGCGCGGCGCCGGTCCTCGCCCATATGCCAGGTGCCCTGGCCGAGCGCCGGGACCCGCTCGCCATCGCGCAAAGTCACGGACCGCAGCGTTTGATTCATCGGATCCCTCCAATGATGCTTTCACGATAAAGGAAGACGAGCCGCGCGGCACCGTAGACGCGCTCCGCGCGTATGACAAACCCTGCGGGGGGCGCGAATCCCTCACGCGTTCCGACCTCGACGACGGCGATCGCATTCGGAGCGAACCATCCGTTAGCGCCGAGCGCGGCCAGTGCGGGGGCGGCGAGCCCGCTGCGATAGGGCGGGTCGAGAAATGCGACCGCGCAGCCCGTCATGGCGCGTGGCGGGCGCGTGGCGTCGGTCGGCACGATCTCGGCTCGGGCTCTTTCTCCGAGCACATCGATGTTCTTTCGGAGCACCGCCAGGGCTTCGGGGTCTCGTTCGATGAAGATTGCCGAAGCGGCGCCGCGCGACAACGCCTCGAGCCCAAATGCCCCGGTTCCGGCGAAGGCGTCGAGCACCGCAGCGCCCGCGAATGGAACCCCATCGGCTGCCAAGTCGCCATGCGTCAGAATGTTAAACAGGGCCTCGCGCGCGCGATCGCTGGTCGGCCTCACCGTTTGCCCGGGAGGGGCGAGGAGGCGCCGCCCGCGATGGCTACCGCCGACGATCCGCACGCCTGCCGCCCTCGGGAGGGGCGCGGTCTCCGAGCTGCTCGGCCAGCACTTTGCGCGGCACTTCGGCAATCGCCCCGCGCGCCAGATTGCCGAGCTGGAACGGCCCGTAGGAGAGCCGGATCAGCCGCGTGACCTGAAGTCCCAGATGTTCGAGGACCCGCCGCACCTCGCGGTTTTTTCCCTCTCGGAGCGCCAGGGTGATCCAGGCGTTGCTGCCCTGCACTCGATCCAACTCCGCGCGAACCGGGCCATATGAGACGCCGGCAATCGTTATGCCCTTGCTGAGCGTCGCCAGCCGGCCCGGATCGACATCCCCGTGCACCCGAACCTTGTAACGCCTCAGCCACCCCGTCGACGGCAATTCGAGGCGACGGGACAGAGCTCCGTCATTGGTCAAGAGAAGCAGGCCCTCGGAATTGAGGTCGAGCCGTCCGACCGAGATCAGTCGCGGCAGCTCTTTCGGCAATGCGTCGAACACCGTTGGCCGTGCCTTCTCGTCGCGATGAGACGTGACGAGCCCTGCCGGCTTGTGATAGCGCCACAAGCGCGGTCGCTCGGGTCTGGGCAGCGGCTTGCCGTCGACGCGGACATCATTGACGGCGGTGACCGTCACCGCCGGCGTCGTCAGCACCTCGCCGTCAACCGAGACCCGTCCCTCGGCGATCCAGCGCTCGGCATCGCGTCGCGAGCATAATCCCGCCCGCGCCAGCAGTTTCGCAATGCGCTCCGGGCTTTCAGGGGTGGCGTGCTCGCTGCTCACCCGCCGGCGACTTCGACAAAGGCCCGAAAAATGCGGCGGTCGGCGTCGCTGATCTCAAATTCCGGATGCCACTGCACGCCCAGACAGAAGCGACGGCTGGGGTTTTCGATCCCCTCCACGACGCCGTCTTCGGCAACAGCGTCGATCACCAGACAAGGGCCCGCCGATTTGACCGCCTGATGATGGGCGCTGTTGACATCGAGGCGCTCGACCTGGGTGATGCGGTGGAGCAGGGTCCCGGCAAAAATTCGGACTGTATGTCCGGGCTCGTCGCGCGGATTTGGCTGGCGATGCGGCAAACAATCCGGAACTTCGTCCGGGATGTGCTGGATCAACGTACCGCCGAGCGCGACGTTCAGCAGCTGCTGGCCGCCACAGATCCCAAGGAGCGGCATATCACGCGCGATCGCTCCTTGTGTGGCGGCGAGCTCGAAGGCGGTGCGGCGGTCCTTGGTCTTGACGCTCGGATGTCGGGTGGAAGCTCCGAACAGCGCCGGGTCGACGTCGAAACCGCCGCCGGTAACGATCAGCCCGTTGATCTGATCGAGGTAATCGGCGGCGGCGTCGGGGTCGTGCGGCAACAATACCGGCAGCCCGCCGGCCTTGCGCACGGCGTTGCAATAATTCTCGCGGATCGCATACCACGGGAAACTCGAATAGCCGCCGGGCGGTTCGTGATCGAGGGTCAGGCCGATAACCGGCTTTACCATGCCAAGGTTCCCCGTTGAAACTGGAGGAGCGATGACCGAATACTACGAGCAGCCGCTCCCAATACGTACCTATGACATAGATTTTGCCGGCATCGTCAGCAACATCGTCTTTATTCGCTGGCTCGAGGACCTGCGGCTTGGCCTATTGGACCAGGTATACCCGCTGACCCAGGCGCTTGCGGAGGACGTCGCGCCGATCCTTCTATCGACCCGGATCAACTATCGGCGGCCGGTAATCATCGCAGACCGGCTGGTCGGACGGATGCGAGTGGCGGCGCTGCGCCGCGTGCGCTGGCGTCTTGCTGCGGAATTCGTCGTCAGCGGTGTCGTTCAGGCCGAAGCCGAGCAGGAAGGGTTATTCATGCGTCTGTCGACGCGCCGGCCGATCGCGATCCCCGAACCCATACGGCAATGGCACCGCCGATGACGGTGGACGCCTCGCCGATGACGCTGGCCCTCGCCGAAGCTGAGGCGGCGGCTCGCCGCGGCGAGGTGCCGGTCGGCGCCGTCGTGGTCGATCGCGGCGGCAAGGTCCTGGCTGCCGCTGGCAACCGCGTCGAAGCCGACCGCGACCCGACCGCCCACGCCGAAATCTTGGCGCTGCGTGCCGCCGCTGCACGGCTGCGCGCCAAATATCTTACGGAATGCGACCTCTACGTCACGCTCGAACCTTGCGCGATGTGCGCCGCTGCGATCGGCTTGGCCCACCTGCGCCGGCTTTATTTTGGCGCTTACGACCCAAAAGGGGGGGCGGTCGAGCACGGCCCCCGCCTCTTCGAGCAGCCGACCACGCATCACCGGCCCGAGTTCTATGGCGGCATCGAGGAAGCACGCGCCGCGGAGCTGTTGCGCGCCTTCTTCCACCAGCGACGGTGATGCTTCTATCGCGCCGGCGACCGGCTGGGCGTCCCCGACGGTAGTCTCGGCGCGGTCGGCGCGGATGCAGTCGCGGTCAGCTGATTTTCTATGACCGAGGCCAAGTCGAGATGACGCAGCACGACCGGCAAAACCTGCGAGGCGAAGCCCTTGAGCTGCGGGTCCTGACCGGACCCGATCTCCCACTCGAAAAGCTGCGCCGTCTTTTGGTGATCCGCGACCTGCCCGCGAATGTAAGCAAGGTCAAATTCGCTGCCGCTCAGCTTGTCCAGCTGGCTGCGCATCGCGTTGTGCTCCTCGTCGAGCTGGCTCGGCTGGGGGATGTTCGCCGCCTGCGCCAGCTGCATTAATTGCTGATTGGCCTTGCCGTGATCGGCGACCATTTGGCGACCGAAGTCCTTGACCGCCTGTGAGTGGCCCTTTCGGTCGGCCAGCTGCCCGAACTCGACCTCGGCCTTGCCGCCGATCGCCGCCGCGTGAACGAACAGCCGATCATTGTCGTTCGGCTGATGAGGCGCCGGGGCGCCGGGGGCTGATTGCGGTGCGCCCGGCGACATCGCCGCGGGATTTCCGGTTCCAGGTTGCGCCGCGGCCTGTACTGCAGCCAGCACTCCCAGCAGGGAAACTATTGCGAAACCGCGCATTTCCGGATCCTCTTGAAATTCCGAGAGCCGCTCAAAGGGCGAGCAGGTAGGCTACAAGCGAATCCTTCTCGTCCTGGGTCAGCTTGAGACCCATTACGACATTGAAGAATTCGACGCAGTCCGCGAGCGTCATCAGCCGGCCGTCATGCAGATAGGGCGGCGAGTCCTTAATGCCGCGCAACGTGAAGGTCTTGATCGGGCCATCCGGCAACTGCACCAGCCCGTTCACGGTATGGCCGATCTCGTAGAAGCGCTCGAGCCTCAAGTCGTGCTCTTGGTTGTCCATGAACGACAGCTGCGGAATGTGGCACTCGGCGCACCGACCCTTGCCCATGAACACCCGTTCGCCGGCCAATTCGCGCTCGTTTGCCTTACTCGGATCGAGCCGCCCGCTCGGATCGAGTTTCGGCGCCGGCGGGAAGTCGGCGGTGTTCTGCATCTGCGCCATCATAGAGGTCTGGTCGTGGCGCTCCGGCAGATGCACGCCTTTGCGCTGAGCGCTCGTGTGATCGCCGTTGAAATAGGCGGTGCGCTGCTCGAATTCGGTGAAATCCTCGACCGAGCGCAGCGACCGCTTCGAGCCATGGATCTGCTGGTTGAACACACCGCGGAGACTGACTGTATCGAGTCGGAACCGCGCGGCTTGCGGCCGTACATCGGGGGTCTGGTGAAAGGCGGCGTTGGTGTGGAAATTGGAATGGCAATCAAGACAGCTGATGCCGAGGCTCTGGTCCTCCACTTTGCGGTCCTCGGTTTGGTTGAACTCCTCCTGCGGGAACGGCGTGAGCAACAGCCGCAAGCCTTCCATTTGCACCGGCGTGATAAACCCCACCATCATCTCGTAGTAGTTCTTGATCGTGAGCAGCCGGCCACGCGACACGTCGCCGAGCTCGGGATGAGAGCTGAGAAAAAGCGGCGGCGGAAATTCGGGCGTGAACGTGTCTGGAAGATCGAAGTCGACATCGAAACGCCGCAAGTTGCGGCCTTCCTGCGTGCGGATCTCGTCGATCTGCTGGTTTGGCAGGACCTGGCCACCGGTCGCTTGCTTGACATGCGGCAAGGGCGTGAACCCCGCTGGCAACAAACCCCTCTGACGGATCTCGCCGGGGCTCATGCTCGCCAGCATGTCCCAGCTTACACCGGCCGGCAGCTTGACCCGGACACCGCCCTGCACCGGCTTGCGACCGCCCGACATCATGACGCCGGGAATCGGATTGCTCGATAAGTCGTAGCGCTGCGCCAGCACCGTTTGTTGGTCCTGCGTGACGCGTGGTTTTTCCGCCTCGTCATTCGCCATGACGGCACTGAGCGGGAGACTCGGCAGCGGTCGGTAGGTGGCGCTTGGCGGCAGCGGATCGGAAAGCACGATCGAGGCGGCAGTACTCATAACCGCCGCGGCGACGCCCAATGACCAGCAGCGGACTGCACGCATGATCCCCCTCCTGATCCGTTTATCGGAGCCGACCGGTTAACGCAGGATTTTTCCGCCGGTTTCGTTCCTC
>JBJMQW010000100.1:0-5828 GCA_045802495.1 Allostellaceae bacterium
AGTCGAGACGGTGCTGGTGCCGAGCGGCGGGTTCTGGGGCGGCGGCGGCGAGCCGGGAGTGCCACCCCTGGCGCCGGCTTTGTGCAACGCGATCTTCGCGGCAACCGGCAAGCGTGTCCGATCGCTGCCGCTGAAGGATCAGGAACTGAAGCACGCGTGATCGCGCTGCCCTCACCCACCCAGTCCTCTGGACTGGGTCCCCCTTCTCCCGCACTGCGTCGCACTGCGGGAGAGGGTGCTGAGCGCAGCGAAACGGGTGAGGGTATCGACGCTGTTTACTATGCTCGGGCTAGGGATTGGAGGCGCCGCGGCAGCCGAGCCGCCGCCCGGCGCGTCCTCATGCTCGGGTTGTCACCCCGTGAGCCTCAAGGTGGAGACATCGGTTCCGCCGATCCGAGGCCGCGATGCGGCAGAGATCACGGCAGCCATGGCAGCGTTTCGCTCGGGCGAACGGCCATCGACGGTGATGGGGCGTATCGCCAGGGGCTTTTCTGATGACGAGATCCGGGCGATCGCGGCATGGCTGGCGCAGCAGCATTAGGCGCCCGGCGGTGATCTGCACCACGCGCCGCACATTCTTGGGCGGGGCCACGGTTGCTGCCGCGACTGTGCTCGCAGCACCCTCTGTGGCACAGGCAAAGCCGCGGATCGTGGTGCTCGGCGGCGGGTTCGGCGGCGCAACCTGCGCCCGCGTGCTGCGCCGCGCCGATCCCCGTTTCGAGGTGACGCTCGTCGAGCCCAGTCCGGTTTTTACGGCCTGTCCGTTCAGCAATGCCGTGATCGCCGGGCTGCGCGACATGGCGGTGCAACGCTTCAGGTATGACGGGCTTCGCGCGGAGGGGATCACGATCGCCCGGGATCGGGCGACGGCGGTCGATGCGCAGGCGCGGCGGGTCACCCTCAGCGACGGTTCATCGCTCGATTACGACCGGCTGGTTCTGGCGCCCGGCATTGCGATCCTGTGGGACGCGCTGCCCGGCTACGACGAGGCGGCCGCCGCGGTGATGCCGCATGCCTGGCTGGCCGGCGAGCAGACCTTGCTGCTGCGCCGCCAGATCGAGGCCATGCCCGATGGCGGCACGGTCGTGATCTCGGCCCCGGCCAATCCGTTCCGATGTCCTCCCGGCCCTTACGAGCGGGCGAGCCTGATCGCCTATTACCTCAAGCAGGCCAAGCCGCGCTCCAAGATAATCGTGCTCGACGCAAAGGACAACTTCTCGAAGCAGCATTTGTTCGAGAGCGCCTGGCGGCAGCTCTACCCCGACATCCTCGAATGGGTGTCGCTATCGAATGGGGGCAAGGTCACCTCGGTCGATGCAAAGAGCCGCACGGTGGTCACTGACTTTGCCACCTACAAGGCCGACGTGGTCAACATCATCCCGGCACAGCGGGCTGCGAGCATTGCCGGCACTGCCGGTGTGGCCGACCGGACCGGCTGGTGCCCGATAGATCCCGCGACTTTCGAATCGCGCCTGCAGCCGAATATTCATGTGGTCGGCGACGCGGCGATCGCCGGCGCGATGCCGAAATCGGCCTTCGCCGCAAATGCGCAAGCCAAGGTGTGCGCCGACGCCGTCGCGGCACTCTTGCATGACGAGACCCCGCAGCAGCCTAAGCTGATCAATACCTGCTACAGCCTCGTCGCGCCGGATTACGGGATTTCGATTGCCGGGGTTTACCATGCGGCAGGCGGGCAGGTGGCGGATGTCGAGGGTGCCGGCGGCGTCAGCCCCTTGAATGCGCCTGCCGAATTTCGCGCCCTCGAGGCGAGCTATGCCGAAGCCTGGTTCCGTACGATCACGGCCGAGACCTTCGGCTAAGGCGCTTCTCGCGGGCGCTGCGCTGCCGCTGGTTTGCGCCGGCAGCCTCGGAAAGGGAGACCTGCTGAGGCCCTATACGATCGTCGGCGACGCGATCCCGGCATCGCTGACCGGGAAGAGCGGCGATCCGGTTCGCGGACGGCCGATCGTTGTAGACCGCCGTCTTGGCGCTTGTCTTCTCTGCCACACGGGCCCCTTTCCGGAAGAAACGTTTCAAGGGACACTGGCGCCTGATTTGTCGGGCTCGGGTTCGCGGTGGTCTGCCGGACAGCTCCGGCTGCGTCTGGTCGACGCCTCCCGTCTTAACCCGGATACGATCATGCCGCCTTATTACCGGGTAGACGGGCTGAGCCGCGTCGGCAAATCCTGGGCCGGACAGCCGATCCTTACCGCCGAGCAAATCGAGGATGTGGTAGCGTTTCTCGAAACTTTGCGCGGTGCTGAATGAATCGGTTCGCAAAGCCAGACTTCCGACGCCTGCCCGGCCCGACCCGGCGTTGCGTGCTGTTGGCGGCGGGTGCCGTCGGGGTCGCGCGGTTGAGCACGCCGGGAGGGGCGACCGAAGAGCAGATGGCCGCGGCGATCCGTGAATTGGTTGGTGAGGCGCCGCTCGAGCAGGGAAAGGTCAAGCTCGAACTGCCGTCGATCGTCGAGAACGGCAATGCTGTGCCGCTGACCGTCACGGTCGACAGCCCGATGACCGAGACGGAGCACGTCGAGAGCATCCACCTGTTCAACCAGAAGAACCCGCAGCCCTTCATCGCGGCGGTCCATCTCGGGCCGCGCGCCGGCAAGGCGCGGGTCTCGACGCGTATTCGCCTTGCCGATTCCCAGCGTCTCGTCGCAGTCGCAAGGCTGAACGACGGCAGCTTCTGGTCCGACAGCGCCGATGTCATCGTGACTTTGGCCGCCTGCACCGAACAGTGAGAGCCGATGGCGCGCGTGCTGATCAATATTCCCTCCCAGGCAAAGCCCGGCGAGATCATCGAAATAAAGACCTTGATCGCGCATCCGATGGAAACCGGTTACCGCCTCGACAGCACCGGCGGCGCGATTCCCCGTGACATCATCAACCTGTTCGTCTGCACCTATAATGGCGCGGAGATATTTCGTGCCGAACTGTTTCCGGCGATCGCCGCGAACCCGTTCCTTGCATTCTTCACCACCGCGACAGAGAGCGGGAAGATTGTCTTCAGCTGGACCGACGACCACGGCGGGACACAGACCGAAACCAGGCAAATCACGGTCGAATGAGGTCTTTGCTGGTCGGAATGTTTTCCCTCGTCGCGGCGGCGGCGGTTGCGGCGGAGATTGTACCGGAGGCGAGGCGCTCGGGGCTCGACTTCGCTGCCCCAGAGACGAGGGCGATGCAGGATGACGACACGACAAACCCCGGCATGTTGTGGGTGTTGCAGGGCGAGACTCTCTGGGGCACTAAGACCGGCGATGCGGGCCGGTCCTGCGCGGATTGTCACGGGGACGCGCGTGTCAGCATGAAGGGCGTCGCGGCGCGTTACCCGGCCTTCGACCAGGCGCTCGCCCGGCCCCTCGATCTCGAGCAGCGCATCAACCAATGCCGGACCGAGCATCAGCGGGCCGAGCCGCTCGGATGGGAAAGTGGAGATCTGCTGGCGCTTACCGCCTTTGTCGCAAATCAGTCGCGCGGTCTGCCGATTTCGGCCCGAAGCGACCCGCAATTGCGGCCCGCTGTCGATTTGGGAGCGGAGCTGTTCCACCGGCGCGAAGGTCAGCTGAATTTATCCTGCAGCCAATGCCACGACGACAATTGGGGCAAGCGGCTTGCCGGCAATGTGATCCCCCAGGCCCACCCAACGGGTTATCCCCTCTACCGCCTCGAATGGCAGAGCCTCGGCTCGCTGCAGCGGCGCTTGCGCAATTGCATGACTGGGGTGCGCGCGGAGCCATTCGAGTACGGAGCCCCCGAAGCCGTCGCACTCGAACTCTATTTGATGGAGCGGGCCCGCGGGATGCCGATCGAAACCCCGGCGGTGCGCCCGTAAGGGAGGTCGGATATCTTGGGCCCCGGAATTGCCGACCAAGACGGGAGAGCGCTGATGAAGGTCGAGGGCCTGGATATTCTTCGCTGCGATGCGGGATGGCGAAACTATCACTTTCTCAAATTGACGACCGACGCCGGCATCGTCGGCTGGAGCGAGTTCGACGAGGGTTTTGGATCGCCCGGGGTCAGCGCGGTCATCGAGCGCCTGGCCGGGCGCATAGTCGGACAGCCGGTTTTCGACCATGAGCGGATCTACACCGAGCTTTATTGCTTTATCCGGCCAGCCGCCGGTGGGGTGGTCGCGGAGGGGCTCGGTGCGATCGAAAACGCGCTTCTGGACGCCAAGGCCAAGGCGCTCAAAGTCCCCTGCTACGCGCTGCTCGGCGGCAAGGTCCGCGACCGCATCCGGGTCTACTGGTCGCATTGCGCAACCTGGCGGATCAATCACCCCACCCTCTATCAGCCCGCCATCACCAGCCTCGACGGTGTCAAGGCGATCGGCGCCGAAGTCCGCGAGAAGGGCTTTACCGCGCTGAAGACCAACATTTTCATTTACGACGGCGGCGCTCCGCGCGGCTGGCGGCCGGGGTTTGGCGTCCCGTTCGCGCCCGAGCTCAATGTCGACAAAGCCGTGCTGCGCAACCTTCGCACGCATCTCGAGGCCATGCGGGACGGCGCCGGCCCGGATGTCGACCTTCTGCTCGATCTCAACTTCAACGCCAAGACCGAGGGTTACCTAAAGATCCTGCGCTCGATAGCGGATCTCGACATGTTCTGGATCGAAATCGACAGCTACAGCCCGGAGGCGCTCGCCTATATCCGCCGCCAGAGCCCGCACCCGATCAGCTCGTGCGAGACATTGCTCGGCTTGCGCGAATTTCTGCCGTATTTGCGCGCCCAAGCGATGGACGTCGCGATCATCGATGCCGTGTGGAACGGCGTTTGGCAATCCATGAAGATCGCAACGACCGCCGATGCCTGCGAAGTCAACATCGCGCCGCATAACTTCTATGGGCATCTGTGCACGATGATGAATGCGCATTTTGCAGCAGCAGCGCCGAATTTGCGGATCATGGAGGTCGACATCGACCGGTTGCCCTGGGACCACGAGTTGTTCACCGTGGCGCCGCGGTTTGAGGATGGCTACCTCGTCGTCCCCGACACCCCCGGCTGGGGTACCGAGCCGAACGAGGAGGCGATCCGGGCGCACCCGCCGAAAGCGGGCGGCGGCCTGCTGCACTACCGGCAGCCGTAGAGTTCTGTTCCGACACGCCGCTAAGCCGCATCCGCGGCGCACAAATCCGCCGGCCGGCGCAGGAGCAAAAAATCTTCGCGCATGGCTCGTCGGTGCCGATGCATCGACGAGCGGGGAGGAGCCAGCGTTCTTGCCGATGGCCGCGCGTCCGCCTTCAACATGTCACAGGTCGAGGGGGCGAGGCCGCCGAACTGGTTACCTTTCACGTCAGCGTGAGCAAGGCGAGATTGCGGAATAAGGACAGGTCTCGCAAGTCTTACCGCCAAACCCCTCAGAAGCGGGATCGCGCCAAGATCCCGACAATGCCTGCGTCTTCGCCGACAGCTCCCGAAATGGATGAGGAAAGGGCCGGAAAGATGAGAACTCTGTTCCCTGTGACTTGCTTGGCGGTGTCGCTCGCCGTAAACGCGCTGAGCCTCGGCACAGTCAGAGCCGATGATGATGGATTTGTTCAAACCAATCTGGTTTCGGATATTCCCGGGCTGGCCACGATCACCGATCCCGAACTCGCCAACCCCTGGGGCGTTTCGCATACCACCACCAGTCCTTTCTGGTCTTCGAACCAGGTGACGAACACCGCCACTCTTTATTCCGTTACCGACAAGGCGAACATCAGCAAGGTGAACATCAACCCGCCAGCCGGTTTCGTCGCGATCCCGACAACAGCCAACGGACCCCAGGGACCTACCGGCCAGGTCAGCAATACCAACACTTCGTCATTCCCGGTCAACAA
>JBJMQW010000101.1:0-17035 GCA_045802495.1 Allostellaceae bacterium
AGCGGCGGATTTACGAGCTATAACGACAAACAGCTGCACGACCAGCTGTCCGGCTGGGTCGACCGCGACGGTTGCGGTTGGGTCAAGATCAAGATCGGCAGTTATCCGAAGGGCGACCCCGATCGGGTCGCTGCAGCGCGGGGCGCGATTGGCGATGCCGGTCTGTTTGTCGATGCCAATGGCGCGTTCTCGGCAAAGCGGGCTCTGGCTTTGGCCGAGCGCATCGCCAAATACAACGTCACCTGGTTTGAGGAGCCGGTCAGCTCCGATGATCTCCCGGGGCTCATGCTGATGCGCGAGCGCGCGCCCGCCGGGATGGACATTGCCGCTGGCGAGTATGGCTACAATCTCGACGACTTCCGTCGGCTGCTCGCGCTGCACTCGGTCGATGTGCTGCAGGCCGATGCGACGCGTTGCGGCGGCATTACAGGCTTTATGCAGGTCGCGGCATTGTGCGAGGTGCAGCACGTCGATCTGTCGGGGCACTGCGCCCCTGCCCTGCATCTTCACGCCGCCTGCGCTGCGCCGCGGCTGCGCCACCTCGAATGGTTCCACGACCATGTGCGCATCGAGCACATGCTGTTCGACGGGGTTCCGGAGGTCCATGACGGCGAGATTGCACCGGATCTCTCGCGTCCAGGGCTGGGTCTCGTCTTCAAGAGAAGCGACGCCGAGCGCTTCCGCATCGGGTAAAGAGAGTTGGCAACAAACAGCCAGATATCGACCGGGTTGGGCTTTCTGGTGCTAGCCGCTGTGGGTGCGGTTGCAGTGCTGGCGAGCGCGCAGCGGCGGCATTCGGAAAAACCCGCCCTCCCATCGCCACAACCAATCTCACCGCAACACCACGCCGCGCAGAAGATAAACCTCGCCTCCTCCTTGTTGGCGGGGGCGGTCTTGGCGGATAGCGCGGTCGAACACTACCGCGGTTCGTTTCACAACAAAGCGATGTACCTGCCGCTCGCAATATCGGCGCAAACCTTGGTTGCGGACCTTCACGGAATATCCGCTCGAGATGGCGGCGACGATCTGCGCCGCAAAGCCAGCCATCAGCTGGCGGTCGTCAACGGCGCCGCTGGCCTCGGATTTCATCTCTACAATATTGCCAAGCGGCCGGGCGGCATCAGCTGGCTCAATCTGTTTTATGCAGCACCTTTCGGCGCACCGGCGGCGCTCTCGCTGTCGGGGTTATTTGGTCTATTGGGAGAACGCATACGGGCGGGCGGCCCGGCGATCCGCGGCGTCATGCCGAGCCGCCTCACCGCCTGGCTCACCGCGGCCGGTCTCGTCGGCACCGCCGGCGAAGCGGCGCTGATGCACTTTCGCGGCGCTTATCACAACCCGGCAATGGCAATTCCGGTGACACTGCCTCCGGTCGCCGCCGCACTGCTGGCCGGTGTCACGGTCAAGCCGTGTCTGGCTACGCCCGCACGCTGGTCGTTGCGGTTATTAGTGGCAGTCGGGTTCATCGGTTCGGCATTCCATGCCTATGGCGTCCAGCGGAACATGGGCGGTTGGCGGAACTGGTCGCAAAACCTGTTGAATGGCCCGCCGCTGCCGGCTCCGCCTGCGTTTACGGCGCTGGCCACCGCGGGGCTCGCTGCCCTCGACCTGATCGAGCGAAAGGGATGACCGAGCGTTACCCCGGCTACGATGTCCTCGCCAAACGGCACACCCAGTCGTGGAACGAGAAGACGCGCCAGGTCATCGACGAGCGCCTCGCCCTGCCACGCGAACCGCGTTATCTCTCGCAGGAAGAATGGCTGGTTCTAGAGGCGATCTGCGAGCGTATCGTTCCGCAGCCGCGGAACCGCCCGCCGGTCCCGCTGCCAGCGATGGTGGACGCGAAGCTGTTCGAGAACCGCGGCGACGGCTACCGCGATCATCGCCTACCACCTCTGTGCGAGGCCTGGCGGTGCGGGCTTCATGCAATCGATGCCGAGGCGCGGCGGCGGCACAATGTCGGCTTTGCCGCGCTCGAGGCGACCGAGCAGGACGCCCTGCTCCGCGCAGTTCAGCAGGGGATGCTATCCGAAGGCGGATGGAACGGCATGCCGCCGAACATCTTTTTCGCCAAACGCCTCCTGCCAGACATCGTCACGCTCTATTACGCCCACCCGACCGCCTGGAATGAGATTGGCTTCGGCGGCCCGGCCAGCCCGCGAGGCTACGTCCGGATGGATTTCGACCGCCGTGATCCATGGGAAGCGACCGAGGCCCGGCCCGGGCGGGAAACCGAGGCCGCGCGGGAGAATGCCCGTGTCGGATGACCCGCAACAAACTCCGCGGGGCAAGAACGGCCGTGCGCCCGACGTTTTCCGGGTTGGCGGGTGGGTGCCGATGCGCGAATATCGCGATGACGAGGCGGTCGATTTCGCCATCGTTGGCACCGGCGCCGGCGGCGGCACTTTAGCCTGCAGGCTAGCCGAGGCAGGGTTCTCCGTAGTCGGCCTGGATGCCGGTCCATGGTGGCGACCGCTCGAGGATTTCGCGTCGGACGAATTGCACCAGCACAAGCTCTATTGGACCGGCGAGCGGATCTGCGATGGCGCCGACCCGTTGCAGCTCGGCGCCAACAACAGCGGCCGATCGGTCGGCGGCAGCACCGTCCATTTCGCGATGGTGTCGCTGCGCTTCCGGCCGGAATGGTTCAAATCGAAGAGTCAGCTCGGCTATGGCGCCGATTGGCCCGTCGATTGGCGCGAGATGTGGGAATATTACCGCGAAGTTGAACAGACGCTGAAGATATCGGGCCCGGTCGACTACCCGTGGGGACCCAAGCGGCCGCGTTATCCCTATCGCGCACACGAATTGAACGCGGCGGCGCTAGTGCTGGCGAAGGGTGCTGAGGAGGTCGGGATCCGCTGGTCGCCAACGCCGCTCGCAACGATCTCGGCGCCGCGCGGTTTGGCGCATCCTTGCGTTTATCGCGGGTTCTGCGTCGTCGGCTGCGCGACCAACGCGAAGCAGAGCGCCCTGATTACCTGGATCCCGCGGGCCGTCGGCGCCGGCGCTGAGATCCGCGATCTCGCGATGGTCGGAAGGATCGAAACCGATGCGAAAACCGGCCTCGTCACTGGCGTTCATTATCATCGGGAGGGCGAATGGCGCTTCCAGCGGGCGCGCAATGTCGTCGTCGCCGGTTATGCGATTGAGACGCCCCGGCTCCTGCTGAACTCGGCCGACCTTCGCCACCCCGACGGACTTGCCAACAGCTCGGGCCTGGTCGGGCGGAATCTGATGGTGCAGGCAAATCAGGCAGTTTACGGCACGATGGAAGAGGAAATTCGCTGGTACAAGGGACCGCCATCGCTCGCGATAACCGAGCATTGGAATTACGAGGATCGGGGCAAGGATTTCGCTGGCGGCTATTGTTTTATGAGCGACGGCCCGCTGCCGCTGATCTGGGGCGCTATCGTGAGCGGCGAGCGCGCCCTGTGGGGCGCGGGGTTGCGCGAAGAGATGGCGAAATACAACCATCAGGCCGGGCTCAAGCTCGTCGGCGAGGTCTTGCCGGACGAGCGCAACACCGTGACGCTCACCGACGAGACCGACGAGCTGGGCCTCAAGATCCCACGCGTGACCTTTTCCTATGGCGAGGACGATAAGCGGCTGATCCGCCACGCGCTGCGGCAAATGCATGAATGTCTCGCCGCCGGCGGCGCTCGTGATCTGTGGGATCAGAACAACGATACCTGCCATTTGCATGGCACCGCCCGCATGGGTGACGATCCGCGCAGCAGCGTCGTCAATGGCGATTGCCGCAGCTGGGACGTCCCCAATTTGTGGATATGCGACGGATCAGTGTTTCCGACCGTCGGCGGCGTCAACCCATCACTGACGATCCAGGCGATCGCCTGCCGCACCGCCGATCGCATCCGCGCGTTTGCTTCACGCGGCGAGCTGTGATCCGCGATTGAGAAGGGCACCGATCCGTGGCGGCGAAGCAAGCCTGTCGCCGGCCGCGGCTCCATCGCCTCTCCGCTATGGTCCTGCAGCTTTTGGTACGGCACTCCGCTCGCGTAGGATGGGACCGTGTTGTTGCTCTGGCCGGATTATGCCTCCGACTGGCCGAGCGCAGATAAAAGCCACTGTTCCGTGCTGCTGCCGAGAAAGTGCTCGAGCTTGTGGCACCGGTTCGGCTGAAACCCTGAATTCTCTTTATCCGGGTGTCGCTTTTCAATTCGCGCGTTTGGCACCACTCTGACTCAGCCTAATGTCCGGTCTGAGTCCGCAAAGCGGTGTAAACAGGCTGTGCCTCAAGCTCCATAACTTCTGTACGGCTTCGACCACGTCGTGCCGGAGTCGATGTGATCGTCGCGATCGATCGTCGCGCAGTTCGGCAGGATGCGCCCGCTGATGGTACATGCGGTGAAGCCGGGTTGACCTTGACGGCTGTGGCGCTCTCCCGGCTCGATGTCGAGGAGTCGTGCCGCCGTCACTTCGGCGCCGGCGAAATTCGGGATGCGGCCGTGCGGCGGAAACCGAAAGCGCGCCATCCCATCAGCGCCGAGCCTGTCCCACACCCAAAGCGGCGCGGCGCTCTTGTCAGCGAAGCCCCGGGGCATGACCGAAAGTGGACCAGCGCCCGCTGGTGACAGTCTAGGACGCATCTGCCTTATGAAGAACCTCCAGCAAGTCCTCGCGGCGCAGACTTCCCACCCGTCGATCGGACACGCATGCTTGATGCATAAGCCGAGCTCTTGTTTGGTGTCGAGACCGCAAAGGCGATCAGCGCATGGTGCGTATTCTGGTCGATAGTCGAGTCAACCCCCGCCTTCCCGGTCTTCCACACTATGACAAAAGAGTATGGCGCAGCTCGTGCGCGAAGAACTCCAAGAACGGGTCTTGCTCGGGTCCGATCTGCGTCAGGATTAGGTGGTCGAAACCGGCGTCGATATACTTGCGGATCGCCTTCAGGTGAGGCTCCGGTGAAGGCCCTAGGCTGACCTCCTCGGCAACGCCGTCGGGGGTAATATGTTTGCTCGCGGCCGCGAAAGTGTTGGTATCCGGCAGCTCCGGCATCACGGCACCGCCGGCCAGTGACCAGCGATGATATCGATGGGCGATCTCGCGCGCCTTCGTCTCGCTTGCCGCGTAGCACATCGGCACCTCGGCGTAGAGCGGTCCCTTGCCGCCGGCCGAGCGAAAAGCATCAATGAGATCAGGCTGCGGTACAGTCGTAATCATCCCGTCGGCCTTGCGCGCCGCGAGCCGGGCGGCCTCCGGTCCGCCGGCTGCGCCGATTATCGCGGGGGCGCGATCGGGCCGGTCGTACAATTTCGCATCGTCGAGCATGAAATACTTGCCACGGTAGTTCTTGATGCTCCCTTCGAGCAGCCCGCGGATGATGTCGTAAGCCTCGGAAAAGCCCTCATGCCGCTCGCCGATGCCCGGCCAGCCCTCGCCAATGACGTGCTCATTCAGCCGTTCGCCGGAGCCGAGCCCGAGGATAAAGCGGTTCTCGCTCAGCACTGCCATGGTCGCTGCGCCTTGTGCGACGATTGCTGGGTGGTAGCGCATGATCGGGCAGGTGACCGCTGTCATCAGCTCGATCTGCCGCGTGGCTTGGGCGGCGGCGCCGAGCACCGACCACGCAAACGGCGCGTGGCCCTGTTCATCGAGCCATGGAAAGAAATGGTCGGAAATCGCCGCGAAGGCGAGCCCCGCTTGCTCGGCACGGACCGTGTTGCGGACCAGGGCGGCCGGCCCGTGCTCCTCTGCCATCAGCTTGTAGCCGAGCTTGACCATGTCGCAATCCCTTCGCTGTGCTCTCGTCATGTAAACAGCCGGGGGCGGTGGTCGGGTTCCGCATTGCCGCGAAGACTAAGCGCTGCCGCGACTCACATATGGAACTGTCCGAGCCATCTCCGATAGGACATCGATTTATCTACACTGAGCTTCACATTCTTCAATTCATCAAGAAACGCCGAGACTGCGCAAAAAACGCTTCATGCATTGCGGCGTCGTCCGGAAACGCCTCGAACCCAAGGGAGCAGAATTGTTTTCCCGAGACCTCAAGCTCGGTAAGCTCACACCCGAGCCCACGATCGACAAAAGTCTTCGCGTCAACCTCCTGGGCAGTGCCCAGCACGATGTCCAGGTGCAGTTTGCGTAATGCCCGTGTCTTGCGGACTGACACCCGCGGCAACTCCGTCCCCTCCGCGAACAGCTTCTGGAATTCGTTGGGCATCTTGGCGTATGAACACTTAACCCAGCGCTCTACGCGTCCATGTTGGATCCCAAACGCTTGCGTACCCAGCATCGCGGTACGCCCCTTGATCTGCAGTTCACCCTCACGCCACTTGATACCCAGGTCTTCGCTTCCCGGGGATTTGCAGATATACGTCAGGCTGATCACCAAGGGGGCCCTTCCACGACGGAGGACCAAGAGCGGCGTTCTTCTTCACGGGCTCCGTCGTCTCGAACCATTTTTTGAGATCGAGATGATCTTCTGCGCTGCCCTGAAAGAACCAGCGAACCTCGTGACTCGCTAAGGGGATACCGCCCGCCATGTCCCACATTCCTTGTGCAGAGACTTGATACAGTTACTACGCGGAAAAGCAGACTGCGCGAAGCTAGAGGAGGCGGAGCTGTCCATCCTCGGTGTGCGGGCGGCAGGCGAAGTCTCGCAGCGTCGGGACGCCCCTGGGCCCTATCCGTGAGAAGCACGTAAAATCTACTTCCCCGCCGATTTTGAGCGGTCAAGGATTTGGACAAGGCGTCGGCTCTGCGCGATCATCCAGCGGCTCTTACGTATGTGCTCTTCTGTCTCGAGAACTACGTTCTGAAGAGCCTCGGTTAGATCGACGAGGTTGGCTCTCTGATGGTGCGGCTGTCGCGCGTGAATTTCGCGTTTTCCCTGCCACAGTTCGAAGCCGTCGCAGACATCCGAGCACGCGTCATACAAAACGCGGGCTATACGAGTCGCTGTGACATCGTCATCAGCTTCGAAATTCCTACGGCCATGAACGTTATCCTGGATTCGGAAGTAAATCCGGTATGCGGACATCGCTGGCACTCTCCTCTTGGTTCCCGATCGCTCTTAAAGAGCAGCTCGCTGGACCCCGCAAAGACAAGAGATTTCGACGATCCCATTTAGTGCGCTGCGCCTTTTTCCAATCAGTTTCGTGCAATTTGCTGACTTATTCGCGAGAGGCCGGCTCGCGCCACAGTCGCGGGTTTCGCTTGGCTCAAGGAGAGCCCGCCAACATTCGCAAACGGCGAAATTGTAAATAGATTTAGGCCGCTTCGAAGCTGCGGTTAAGCTGGGCACCGCGGTGTCGAAGTGCGCGGGGGCGTTCCCCATCAACCCTGAAAGGTGCCGCGAACTGCCATGCTGTCCGATCCGACCGTCATGACGCTGATGTATTTCGTGGTTCCGCTCTGGCTTTTGGCCGGGTTCGCAGATTGGCTCTGCCATCGCGCCTCGCACATCGCGACAACGACTGGCGCCAAAGAATCGCTCATTCACCTTCTCATGTTCACCGAAGTCGGCGTCCCTCTGGTCGCGGTCCTGTTCCTCGACGTGAATGCCGGCATCATCCTGCTGATGATTGGCTCGTTCCTCGTCCACGAAGCGACGGCTCTGTGGGACGTGAGCCATGCGACGACCGCGCGCGAGGTGACGCCGATCGAGCAGCACGTGCACAGTTTTCTAGAAATGATCCCGTTGATGGCCATTGTGGCGATTGTCGGCATGCATTGGGGCCAGTTCCTGGCCCTGTTCGGCCTTGCGACGAACCGGCTCGCTTCGGGCTCGTCCGCAAGGCGGAGCCGTTGCCGATGCTCTATGTTGCCGCCGTCTTCGCGGCCGTGGTGCTGTTCGAGTTCCTGCCTTATCTCGAGGAGCTTGCGCGCGGCCTCGTCGCAAATCGCGGCGCTCTCGTGCCGCCGAAGGCACGCCAAGCGCGGCGGTGAGCGTACTGCGGTCGTACGCCTTCAGGGCTGACCCTGGCCGCCGCCTGAGCCGTAGATGTTGCCGATAGCGAAACTGCCATCGGCAGCGGCAAGCTGGACATAGATCGAGGCCAGCTCCGCCGGCTGTCCTGGGCTGCTAAACGCGGTTGCGTTGCCAAAATTCTTATATTTCTGTTCGGGCGCACCGCCGACATGTCGAACCAAAACGGGATGTGGCCGTCTTGGATGACATTGGAGCCGCGGACCCCACGTCGTTTGTAAGCCATTTCCCTTGTCGTATTTGGACGGCTCGAAACCGCGACGTATCAAGCCCGCTTCCGCCGCTTCGCGCCAGGACTGGCAGATTGCGGGGAGGTAAACCGGGCAAGACACCAAAGAGAGGCGTAGAAAACCGCGCCAGCTTGCCCGTGGCATATCGACCCCTCCGTTGCGAGCCCAATGATCCCAAGAGGTGCTGGGCTCGTCGCCGACCCGGTTACGAGAACCCGTCGGCAGCTAGTGCAAACTCGCTATCACCCGGCATCCACAGCATAGATAGAACTATTGCCGTAAGCCTTGCAGTCGCGGCTCGTCACGACTGGGGCTTTTCTCGGGCTCGAAACCGAATTTCTGCGCGGCGGCGACGATATCGGCGAGGAACCCCGCGTACCCCTGCCGCGGATCGGGCTGGGCTGACTGGCTCGCCGGGCTGTCGCGCCCGGAGTTGATCAGCCGATCCTCGCGGCGGTGCGGGGCAAGAAAGGTCGGGGCCCCGGCCTCGCCGACATGCTGACTAGCGCGTTCGAACTCGAAATCCCCACCTGCGTTCGGGGCGGAGAGGATGCGGACGCCGAGCACCACCTCGCTCGTTGCTGGCCCGTTCTCGGCGGCGTCGCTGGCGAAAACGTCCGGCGGGTAGACCTGCTCGAGTGTTTCGCGGCGGTGGATATTTGCTTTGGGCATGGCTTTCGATTTGTCAACGCCCAGAACCTTTTGATGTTCCTGGTAAGCTTATTTGCATTAACCGAGCGAGCCGCCTTGTACCGCCGCGCGGTAGATCGCAATGCTTGGTGGAGGTGGCGGGCGCTGCCGGCTCCGGCCTGAGCGTGACGCGGGTCGCCTTCAAGGTCGCGATGTGGAGCGAGAGCGGGAAGCGATCGTTCTCAATGATGTTGTCGAGCTCGCGGAGCAAGGGCGTTTGTTAATCCCGTCTCGAATTGCACGATGGGGCGAGGCGAAAGCTCGCGCGGAGGGGGAGCGACTGAGATTGTGCCATGTTGACCGAGGATAGCGCGAAAACAACGCAAAGTGACGCTGATAATGAAACAGCTGGTGCTGCAAATCACGGCCGTTCAGAGATCGTGAAACTGATCGAGCGCACGGGTTACAGGGTAAGAGCAGTTTCGAGCAAAGCCGACGACTTGGACGGAGTTCTCGATAAGCCAGCAGATCTGGTCGTGGTGGCTGGCGGAGCAGGACAATACGAAGGTAGCGCGCAAGATGCGCACGGACCGTCCCCCCTTTGGCACTGCGAACAATATTGCCGCGGCACTGAGCCTCAGCGGCAGCTTAGACGCTCTGATCAGTTTTTGGGAGACCGGAAATTTACGCCCGTTCTATCGCTTTGGCGTTGAGGGACCGTGGGGACGTTCGTGCATTGTCGAGGGGATCGGTTTCGGTTGCATCGAGCAGGCGATCGATGAGCTTGAACCAGTTAAACCAAGCGTACGGCAGGCACAGGAGCGGATCGCACAATTGATTTTGACTTCGACCGCGGATGAGGTCGACCTTGGCCTCGATTCCGAAACGCTTTCGGGGCGTTTCGCATTGCTCGAGATCACCAATCTTCCGTTCGTCGGGCCGCGTTTGCATTTGGTGCCCTCAGCCGATCCATCAGAGCCGTTGATACACGCCATCTTTGTTGAGGATCGTGAGGACAGAAGGCTTCAGTTTTCAAAATGGCTTTTGCGGGCCAAATTAGCCGCCCCCGCGCCCGTCAATACGGCCTCCGCACGACGCATCATGATTCGAGGACGTTTTCGCCGCGTGCGATTAAACGATCATAACTGGATCCCGTCTCCGCCAGCGGATGGTCGGGACCACGAACCCACTTCGATCTACCTTGACGCAGAATCCGAACCCATTCACTTCCTGGTTCCGGAATTCGCGGCTAATCAAGAACCTTAACCCGGATCTCGATGGAGTTGGGTTTCTCTTCTTGCTCCGAAGCAGTCTGGCGCTCCCGCTCCCGGTTACTCCCACAATCACCCCGGCACCCCGGTTATCAAAGCGAAGGTCCGGGGGCGGAACCCTCACAGGCCATAGAGTTCGAGTACGCGCGAAAGCTCAGCTTCTTCTTGCATCCTCGCTTGCTATCCGGCCCTGTTCTCGGCCGCCCTGCAGGCCATGCCACCTTCCGCCCACGCGTTGAAGAGCGCGTCGCCGGGTGATCGCTACCGAAGCGATCGCGCGATTAGGTCGCCGCAGTCGCAAAGCTTCCGGAATCGCCGCCGCGCTTCCTCTTCGGAGAGCCAACCGGCTTCTGCCGCCGCAGTGGCCAACCCTTCCGGCGTCAGCGGCTCGCCCTCGCGCTCGCCGGGCTGGATCGGGTAGACGCGGTCGGCGCGCCGTTCGACCACCGCGAAACGGGGTCCGGTTCGGATCAACAGAAACGAACCGTGCTGCTCAACAGCCTCGATAGTCTGGCCACTGTCATCATTCATTCCGGCGCTCCTCAATCCCTTTATTTCGTCTAACACGGCTTCCGGTGCGACTGTCTCGCTGGATTTCCTCCGCCGCGTCATCGCGCTCGGTCTCGAAAACTGAGGTTTTCGTGAGTTCTTTGGAGAGCGCGAAGGCGACAAACGGGCGTATCGACGTACCGGGCGGTATGAAAGGCGAAGCTGGAGCCACAGGTCCTCGCCGCTTCGTCATTAAAGCCAAGCGATCAACCCCGTGCGCCGGCCGAGGCCGCCGCGGCTGCGCGCCGGCGTTTGCATCGAGGCAAGGCGGTTAATCCCGGCTTGCCCCTTCGCCTCGTTGACCTCGAGCCCGCCGTACTTGCTCTTCCATGTGTAAAACATCGCATCCATCATGCCGTGCTTGCGGCACAGCTCCGTAACTGGGGTCCCGGCCGCCTGCTCCCTCAGGATCCCGAAGATCTGCTCCTCCGTGTACCGCGACCGCTTCATTCGCCCGTCCCCCTCTGGCCCGGACTCTACCCCCTCATGGCTGATTTTTCGGGGAGCACGTCAGCTTGCACCTCCGGCTGAAGTCATTGACATGCGGGTCTACTCACCTTTTCTCGAGCCAGATCTCCCGGCGCTGTTGCATCGACGCGGAACAAAGAGCCTCGTCATCACCGGTGCCGAAACCGATCTCTGTGTTCTGGCTACAGTTTCTCGACGCGGTCGACTTTGGGTACCGCGTTGTGCTTGCGACTGATGCGCTTTGCAGCTCGTCGGATGAGATGCATGACGCATTGCTGACCCTCTATCACCGCCGTTTTGGGCAACAAATCGAGACTGCGAGCAGCGAGACCATCCTTGCGTGCTGGGATTGAAATCTTGTGATGGGGCAAATATTGGAGAGGCGCAGACGCTGTGCTGCACGCTCGCCTGTAGCACCAAACGCATCTGAGATGCTGTCTCCTATATTCCGGGACACGGAACTGAGGTCGAGGGCCTCTGTTGAAGAGGCTAGCTAGGTTCCGGATTTGAGGAAGCCGTTGGCCCACCTGTTTACCACCACCGCCCCCTTTACCGCCGATCTCCTCCTCGGAGCTGCGGCCTTTGCGCAAACCAGCCAGGCCAATGCCCCCAGCCGTAGGTTCCTGCTGGGACCGCTCCCGAGGCGCTGAACCAGGCCGACCAGACGTTTCTCAAAGAAAGCCGGGATCGCTGGGCTGGCCGAAGTGGAGCTCGGCAAGCTCGCGCAAAGTTGGAGAATACCGACGTCAAGAGCTTTGCCGATTGCATGATTCGAGATCACACAAAGGCAAATCACGAGTTGACCATGATTGCCCGCTGGACTTGGGGTCGACGTGGCAAAGGCGCTCGACCCAGAGCACGAATGGAAGTCAGCCTGACTTAGCCGCAGTAAATCTGCTCGTTTCGGGCGTCGAACGCTGAGCTGCACGCCTGGCGTTGGTACTCGTCGGTAAGCCGCCAAACCGGTAACCGGCAGCTGCTGCCTATCCGAGCCCGGCGCCAGGTCCCTGATCTCCAACGGGCGTTAAGACCGGTGCCCGATAATGAACGTTATCTTCATCGGGTTACCGGAGGAAAGGGCACCAAAAGTCATGGTGGAGTACTTTGACGTCGATTCCGACGATCAGAAGATGGTCGGAGTGTGGAGACCGGGGGATCGCGCGAAATCAGAGAAACAACCTCATGCAAGCTTGCTGCAATACTCCAGTGCCGCGAATTCCGGGTGGTTCGATTACGACGGCCGGAGAAGGTATCTGCTATAACGGTCCGCGCCACCTCACGATTTCGTTAACTCAAGAGGACGGAATAATCCGCGCTCACCGTCGTCTGATCTGTCAGGGGTGTATGCCATCTACCACTCAACCTTTCAGTTTTTTATGCCCAACCAACAGGGGAGAGCAGTGTCAATGAAGGCAGATACATTTTGTTGCGCCGGCTATTCAGAAAATGGCACGATTGATTACAGTCGCCATGTCTTGTCCGAGCATTGCTCGTTCTGCGGAAGCACAAACGATGAAGCTCCCGCGAGCCCCGGGGTATCCGCGGGATGAAGCGCTAAGTCCCTCGTAAGCACTTGCCGGTTC
Organism: Allostellaceae bacterium; assembly: GCA_045802495.1. Taxonomy (GTDB): domain Bacteria; phylum Pseudomonadota; class Alphaproteobacteria; order ATCC43930; family CGMCC-115725; genus AP-15. Next base: position 12,689 of record JBJMQW010000101.1, read on the forward strand.
GAGAGCGCATGCAGTACCGGCGATTGATGGGCTTAGGGGAAGTTTCGGTACTGGGGCTGGGCTGCGCACGCTTGGGCTCCCTGACGGAACCTCGCTCGCGCCTTGAAAGGCTTTCGCTGATTGCGGCTGCGGTGAACGCCGGGATCAACCTTTTCGATACGGCGGATATCTATGCGCAAGGAGAGAGCGAGCGGATTTTGGGAGAGGCGCTGGGATCTATTGACGCGTGCATCGTCACCAAAGCAGGGCAAGTATCTTCATTGGCCAAAGGCGTTCCGTTCCCGCTGCGCAGTGCGGTCAGGAGCCTCTTCGCGCATTCGTCCCTGGCGCGGGCCGCGGCTATTCGGGTTCGCGCTAAGCCACTGCCACGGAATTACACGCCGGAGTATCTCCGGCGCGCTTTGCTTGGTTCATTACATCGATTGCGGCGCGATGAAGTCGGCATTTTTCTATTGCACAGTCCGAGCGCAGCGGACTTGAAGGACGGAGCGGCTGTTGACTGCCTGGCCGCCCTCAAGCGCGAAGGGCTGGCGAGATACGTCGGTATTTCATGTGATGATCAAGCGACCTTGGCTGGTATCGCTGCCGATCGGCGCGTTGAGGTGATTGAGGCGCCATTTGGTCCAAACCGTCAAGACTTGCTCGCTGACTTGAGGCGGGCCGCCGAGCGCGGCGCCATCGTGATCGCGCGCGAGATCCTTTCCAGTGACCAGCAAGCCCGCCGGCCGGCGGTGGAAACTGCGCTGCCATTCTGTCTTGCCGAGCCGGCAATCGCAGTCGCGCTCGTCGGCACCACCTCACCGCGTCATTTGGCCGAGGCGATACGCAATACGGCTATTCCCGTATGTAACACTGCATCAATCGACCCTTGCGACTGAAGCCGCGGATGGCTTGGGAGGCAGTTTGTCGAGCTGTCGAAGCCAGCTAAGGCTGCTTGAGATACATCGCTGCCTTTCAGCACCGATGCGGCCCGTACCTGACGGACAGACACCGAAGCGAAGGACTTGGTCAGGGGACGACTGGTAAGCTATCACTGCCTATGCGTTTCATCTTAATTGAGCCTCGTAGTTCACCACGAAGGGACCCATGAGCCCCGCAGCCGACCATGCCGTGAGCAGGCGTCCGTGGATGGCGGCTAAGAACTGCGTGCCGAACACGTCGGCAAGATAGGCTGGCACCGTCGCAAAGCCGCCGCCGTACATCGAGAGGATGTGCCGAAAGCGAGCACGAAAAGCGCTTTGCTTCCGGTACGAGCGTTGGCGCACTCGCATAGAGCCAGCAAGAAGAACGTGTAGTAGGTCGCTTTGCGCCCATCTAGCCGACATCGCGGCCCAGAAGGTCCGGCAGCCGATGTTGAAGAGCGAGAGCAGTCCGGTGAAAGCAGCAGCGATGGTGGCGACCATGCGCCGCTACTCGTCGTCGAGGTGCGTGAAGGTGATCTCGGAATGACCGATGAGCGAGCCTGCGAAGATGTCCCGCAGCATGGGCGAGGCTATGCCGATGACACCGATGCCTGCGCTCACGTTCAGGAACAGCACGCCCTAGATCAGCCAGAACTGTGCCGTTTTGTGCGCGTCGCGCAGGTGTGATCATGGGTAATCATGGTCTTGACGCCGGGAGCGGGTGGCGTCCAGCCCTCGGGCCGCCGTGGGCAAGTGGAAGTCGATAACCAAAAGCGCCGCCCAGCCTTCGCCGATGGGTTGTTGTTCCGGCGCGTGGAAAAAATTGATCGATCGACCGCGAGCACCCCGGCGACTGGCGGCACCGAGAAAATGGACGATGACGGCACTTCGGAAATTGCAGTCTTCCGCGGCCTAGGCTCACGCGAGCAGGCCATTCGATACGCCCACCGCGAATATGGCGAGTTCGATGAAATCGTGATCGCGCGCGAGCGTTTATATGGCTCCGGCTCGATCAAGATCGGGACATTGAAGCCGAAAGTATTGAGGCTGTCGGAGATCTGCCGCATTTGTTTCTTGCTGTGGCGCCGCGGATTGGCATGATCCAGCTTGATGTCGTCGATCAACCGGTAGACCACTTTCAATGGCCTGGCTTCACCGGCCTCCGCGTTGTTGCAGTAGTTGTTTATCGGTTTCATGGGTGCGCTCCGCACGAGCGAATGAGTTCTCGGCCGCGGTATCACGAAGCCATCAAGTCCTTCGAGTTCAGGAAATCGACAAAGTTTTGAAGCTACCTCTCAGGCCAGCCGAAACCTGATCAAGCTTTCCGGAGAGAGGCGCAAATAGCGGCTCTGTGCGATCACCGTTTCATGGTATTTAGCCGTCCGGACGAGCAGTTCGATGACGCTGCGACCGAGGAGCAGCGGTTCGAGGCCGATCGGCCCGGTTACGGGTTCGGCGAGATGGAGCAAGAGCTGAAGTGCCGAGGCTAAATGGATCACCGGCAAGCTCGGGCGCCAAATGCGCGTCTCGACATTTCAGGCTCGCTATACTGGACATCGACGAGGACAAGCTCGGCCATCTCATTGATGGAGAGGCGCTTGATACCGACGGGAACCTCGCCGGTCGCCCTCTTTGAGAAATCCGATCGCCATGCGGCCGGCGACCATCCGATCGCGTAGGCAGCGTTCCAATGTCCGCAAATAGCGATCGTTCTCGCGCTGATGTCCTAGCGCGTAGACCGGCTTCATCGGTCGTGGCGTTATAGCCCAGTCGGCTCCATCGCACATTTTACCCTGAGCGCATGCACGCAAAGGGAGGCGTGCACTTCGCTGCGTATCTCCTCGCTCTCGTTGGGTAGCGAGCATTGTCAGCAGCACGGCCTCGGCCTCATAAACCTCGAGGCGTTCGAAATCGATCAATCGTATGTCCATCTCGCGATGATTTTCCTGATTTCGGGATTCGGCGGCTGCCCAAATTTGCGACCTATATGGGAACATCCCCTGTTTATATCTCGTCCCGATCATGTTGGTAGCTCGTATGCCTAAGGGCGAATTGCCGAGGCGTGGTCCCGGGGACGTTCGGGGAACAGGCTGGCGCCGGCGATGAGGCGCAAAGCGATTCGGGAAGCGTGGAACTCGACGGACGTGCTGGGCGGATCGCGTCGTCCACCGAGCCGCTATTTTTCGCGCGGAATCTCACAGCCAGGCTCGACCGGGAGTTACGAACTCACCCGACGGCTCCCGAGGGCGGTGAAGAAAAGTTTGTCCGCCTTCCCCCGCGCTGCAGAATCTACCCGGTCGATCATGTCGAGGCCGACTGTGTCGGTGATGCGATCCGCGCCACGGAGGGGCATACCGCAGAAGAACGTGCGGATCTGGAAAAAGGCCGAACCATGATCGAGGAGGCAATCCGGATTTTGGTGAAGCCGTCGTCACCGGCTTATTCCCGCGCACTGGCAGTGCTGCGCGACGAACCCGAGAGTGGTGGGACCAGCAGCTCGGCGGGGCGGACGACTACGACAAGGATCAGACGGGCGTCGCGCGATCGCGGGACCGAACTTCAGCACCGTGCTGGCAACAACAACAGCTCGGTCAAAATGGCACTTCTTCCGATCAGGAAGCCGCGCCACTGAGATGGCGCTTGTCCGATACCACTCGGCCCTCTTTCAGGACCAGCTGCAGATGCCGCACATTGGTGATGTCCTCGAGCGGATTGGCCCCGACCACAATCAGGTCGGCGAGCTTGCCCGACTCCACCGTGCCCAGTTCGGCGCCGACGCCGCACACCTCAGCGCCATGGCGGGTGGCCGCTACCAGCGTCTGCCACGGCGTCGCCCCATCGCGAACCCACAGCCCCATCTCGAGCAGCGCGGCCTCCTTGAGAGGGCGGATGTCAGAGCCCAATGCCATTCGTACACCGGCGTCGAGCGCTTTGCGGAACCACGTGGCGTGCACGTCCGAGGCTGCCTCGGCACGGCAACACAGCGCATGCGAGAGCCCGCGCTGCGCAACCCAGGCGGCTTCGAACGAGTTGGTGGCCTGGCTGGCCGTAAGATGGCTGATGGCGAGGGTCGGCACGTACCAGGTATCATGCTCGAGCAGGAGGGCGATGCACTCGTCGTCCATGATGTAGCCGTGCTCGATGCTATGAGCGCCCAGCCGGATTGCATTCTTTACCGCATCCGGGTTGGTGGCATGCGCCATGACCTTGAAGCCGCGCTTCCGGCAGATCTCGAAGGCAGCGCGGATCTCGTCGTCGAGCAGGAATGAGTGGGTGTGGAGGTCCCAAGCCGGCCCCATGATACCGCCCGAGAGGTTAAGCTTGATGTGGTCGACGCCGTTCTTGATCTGCTCGCGGATGGCTTTCACCCAACCATAGGGGCCGTCGACCTCCAGCGCATGACCCGAGGTCAGGAAGTGTCCGCCCGTGGTGGTGAGGAAATGAC
>JBJMQW010000102.1:0-9285 GCA_045802495.1 Allostellaceae bacterium
CCTGCTCGGATCGACGATCCCGGAGCAGTACGGCGGCGGCGGCATGAACTACGTCTGCTACGGCGTCGTCGCGCGCGAGGTCGAGCGCGTCGATTCCGGCTATCGCTCGATGATGAGCGTGCAGTCGTCGCTCGTGATGGTGCCGATCAACGAGTTCGGCACCGAGGCGCAGAAGCAGAAGTACCTGCCGAAGCTCGCGCGCGGCGAATGGATCGGCTGCTTCGGCCTCACCGAGCCGAACCACGGCTCCGACCCCGGCAGCATGGTCACGCGCGCGCGCAAGGTCGCCGGCGGCTACTCGCTCAGTGGCTCGAAGATGTGGATCACCAACTCGCCGATCGCCGACGTGTTCGTCCCGGAGGAGAACCTGTTGCCGGGGGCCAGGGGGCTGCGCGGGCCGTTTTCCTGCCTCAACAGCGCGCGCTACGGCATCGCCTGGGGTTCGCTCGGCGCCGCCGAGTTCTGCTGGCACGCCGCGCGCGATTACACCCTCGAGCGCCGCCAGTTCGGCCGCCCGCTCGCCGCCAACCAGCTGATCCAGAAGAAACTCGTCGACATGCAGACCGAGATCACCCTGGGGTTGCACGCCTGTCTGCGCCTTGGCCGGCTCAAGGATATGGGGCGCGATGCTCCCGAGATGGTCTCGATCCTGAAGCGCAATAATTGCGGCAAGGCGCTCGATATCGCCCGCGCCGCCCGCGACATGCATGGCGGCAACGGCGTCGCCGACGAATTTCATGTGATCCGCCATGTGATGAATCTGGAGGCAGTCAACACCTATGAGGGCACCCACGACATCCATGCCCTGATCCTCGGGCGCGCCCAGACCGGCATCGCCGCCTTCGCCGGCTAGTGGTCGTGACCGAGCAGAAGATGCCGCAGCAATGCCCTCACCTACCAACCCCTGAGCCTATCCTCGGGCCCCGCTCCGCGCGGACCCGTGGGGGCTTGGTCCCCCCTGTCCCGCATTGCGGGAGAGGGTGCCGAGCGCAGCGAGGCGGGTGAGGGTTCCTCGGATACCCAAGCTAGTTCCGCTGCACCGGCGCGTCCGCGAAGAGAGGATCGATGTTGGCAAGCTCCAATAGCTTCGGGATTGGGCAACCGGTCCGGCGCCGAGAGGATTTCCGGCTGCTGACGGGGCAGGGATGCTACAGCGACGATTTCAATTTTCCCGGCCAGGCTTATACCGTGATGGTGCGCTCGCCGCACGCGCATGCCCGTATCCGTTCGATCGATACGGCGCCGGCGGCTGCCGTGCCTGGCGTTCTTACGGTGCTGACCGGCAGGGACCTGCTGGCTGATGGTCTGCAGGCAATACCGCACTCGGTCGGGACCCGCCATCCGGCCGACATCACGCTGGAAAACAAGGACGGGTCTCAACCCTTTATCCCACGGCATTTTCCGATGACGGCGGACGAGGCGCATCATTGCGGCGAAATCGTTGCGATGGTGGTCGCGACGACTTTAGCCACCGCCAAGGACGCGTCCGAGCTCGTCGAGGTCGATTACGAAGCCCTGCCGGCAATAGTGCACTCGGTCGCCGCGGTGGCGCCCGGGGCACCGCTCGCGCGAGGAGACGCCTCGGCGAACATTTCGGTCGACGCCGAGATCGGAGACAAGGCCGCGACCGACACCGCCTTTGCCGTAGCGGCGCACATCATCAAGTTCCAGACCTGGGTCCAGCGCATCGCCGGAGTTCCGATGGAGCCGCGGGCCGCGACCGGCGTCTACGACCGAGCGTCGGGAAAATACACCCTCTATGCCGGAATCGGCGGCGCCGTACGCCCGAAGCAAGAGCTCGCCAGGATCCTTTGCGTCGACGAGGCCAAGGTGCGAGTGGTCATGCGCGAGGTCGGCGGCAATTTCGGGACGCGCGGCTCGTTCAATCCCGAATTTGCGCTGGTGGCCTGGGCGGCGCGCCGGGTCGGCCGACCGGTCAAATGGACCTGCGAGCGCCACGAGGCCTTTCTCTGCGACTACCAGGCGCGTGATCTGGCGGCCGAGGCCGAGCTTGCCCTCGATCGCGAGGGCAATTTCCTGGCGATGCGCGGGTCCAATATCGCCAATGTCGGCGCCTACCCGATTTCTTTCGGGCCTCTCGCCAAGGGCGTCGAGATCATGACGAGCATTTATCACGTCCCGGCGGTGCATTTCCGCGCCACTGCGGCGATTACCAACACCTTACCGACACGGCCCTATCGCAGCTCGGGGCGCCCCGAGGTCATGTTCGTCATGGAGCGGCTGATCGACCTGGCCGCACGGCAATGCGGTTTCGACCGGCTCGAGCTGCGGCGTCGCAATCTGGTGCCGGAATCGGCGATGCCCTATCGCAATCCGTTCGGCATGGTCTACGACAGCGGCGCCTACCACCAGGTCATGGAGAGCGTGCTCGCGCTCGGCGACTGGGCCGGGTTTCCGGCGCGCCGAGCCGAGGCGAGAAGGCGCGGAAAATACCGGGGCATCGGCGTCAGCAACTATGTCGATACCGCGACGGGCACGCCGCGGGAGCGCGCTGAAGTCACTGTATTACCCGAAGGCACGGTGGAGGTCGTCGTCGGCACCGTGTCCAACGGCCAGGGTCACGAGACCAGCTTCGCCCAGCTGGTCGGCGAATGGCTCGGCGTTCCGATCGACAGCGTACGGCTTGTGACCGGCGACACGGATCGCGTATCGGTCGGGGGCGGCTCGCATTCCGGCCGCGCGCTGCGTCTTGCCAGCATCGTCATGTTGAACGCGTCGCGCGATATCATTGCGAAGGGCACGCAGATCGCGAGCCACGTGCTGGAGGCCGCTCCAGCCGATCTGGAGTTCGCGGGCGGCAAATTCCGCGTCAAGGGGACCGACCGGGGAGTCGACATCTTCGAGGTGGCGGCAGCGGCGCTGCAGCGCAACGACCTGTCGGAAGACCTGCGCGGCCCGCTCGCGGCGGAGAGCGACGAGACGGTCAACCTCGCCAGCTTCCCCTATGGCTGCCATGTCTGCGAGGTCGAAGTGGATCCGGACACCGGTGTCGTAGAAATCGCGCGCTATTCTGCCGTCGATGATGTCGGCCGTGCCGTCAATCCGATGATCGTGCATGGCCAGATCCATGGCGGCATTACCCATGGCATCGGTCAGGCGATGAGCGAGCATTGTTTCTACGACCGGCAAACCGGGCAGCTTTTATCGGCCTCTTTGCTGGATTACGCGCTGCCGCGCGCCGACCGGCTGCCCTTCTTCACGACCGAGCTCAGCGAGATACCGACACCGACCCACCCTCTCGGTATTCGCCCCGCGGGTGAGGGCGGCACCACCCCGGCGCTCGCCGTCGTCATCAACGCGATCGTCGATGCTCTTGCGGAATTCGGCGTTACCCATATCGAGATGCCGGCCACCCCCGAGCGGGTCTGGCGCGCGATTCACCACCATGGGGCGCTGGGTTAGCTGTTGCGAATGGCCAGGCCAGGAGTGTGACATGAACAGATCGACTTCGATCCTTATCGTCATCGCCGCGATTTTCTTGGCGATGAGCGGCGGCCTGCATGCGCAGCAGGCCAGCATGACCTTTTTTGTCACGAGCGCCGGCTCTGGCAAAGGTGCCGATCTCGGCGGTTTGACCGGCGCCGATCAGCTCTGCCAGAGGCTCGGCCAGAGCGCCGGAGCCGGCAACCACACCTGGCGCGCTTATCTCAGCACTCAGGCGGTCGACGGACAACCCGCCGTCAATGCACGCGATCGCATCGGACGCGGACCCTGGCAGAACGCCAGAGGCGTCGTTGTTGCCAAGAATATCGACGAACTGCACGGCAACAACAATATGACCAAGCAAACCGCGCTGACCGAGAAGGGCGATGTGGTCAATGGCCGCGGCGACACTCCCAATCGGCACGACGCGCTGACCGGCACACAGCCGGATGGCCGCGCCTTCCCGCCAGGGGACGACAAGACCTGTCACAACTGGACGAGCAGCACGCAGGGAGCAGCGATAGTCGGGCACACCGACCGGCAAGGCTTGCGCGACGATGACGCATCGCGGTCGTGGAATTCATCCCACCCATCGCGTGGCCCGGACGGCGGCTGCAGTCAAGCGGACCTTCGCAGCACCGGCGGCGACGGCCTCTTCTATTGTTTCGCCACGAATTAGGCGGGCCGCCGCGGTCCAGTCTCGCTTCTAACGGTCGTTGCGGTCGCGCCCCAGCGCATCGAGTTGCCGGGTCAGCACGTCGATCTGCGCTTCGAGCCGTTTCAGGCGCGGATCCTCGCCATCGGAAGCCTTCGGCTCGGCCTCGCCGGGTTGCCGCCTCTCGTCGCGCCCGTAAGGCGCGAGCATCTTCAAAGCCCGCTCGAACAACGCAATGTTCTGTTTGCCCATCTCCTCGAACTGGCCGAACGGGAATATCCCGAACGTCGCCTGCAGGTTCTTGCGCATCTGTTCCTGATTGCGAGCAAAGGCGATCATCGCTTGTTCCAGGTAACCCGGGACCAGAAACTGCATGCTGTCGCCGTAAAAGCCGATCAACTGGCGCAGAAAGCTGGTGGGCAGCAGGTTCTGGCCCTTCTGCTCCTGCTCGACGATAATCTGGGTCAGCACCGAGCGGGTGATGTCTTCCCCGGTCTTCGCGTCGTGCGCGACGAAATCCCCGCCCTCTTTGATCATCTTGGCGAGGTCGTCGAGCGTGACATAGCTGCTCGTCGCCGTGTTGTAGAGACGGCGGTTGGCGTATTTCTTGACAACGACCGGCTTGGGCTGGCTCGGACTCTCGGGGTTCGCGGTGCTCATCTGCTTGATGTCTCGGCTCGCAGCGGGTCTGCCGCCACAACAATACAGTGTTTTGGCAGGATCGCCTCATCAAAGACGCGTCGACCGCTTACCCGCCGCTTCTTCCCACAGGGCTGCAGCCTATATTGGGTCTGATGAGCGATGCTGCAGATCTTGCCCGCCGCTTCCTGACGCTGTGGGAGGATTATCTCGCGGCGATCCTTGCAGATCCAGCCGAGCCGGGGTTGGTGCAGCCATGGCTTGGGGCTGCGTTGGCGCGCGCCATCGCGTCGGGGGCGCATGAAAGCACAGCGGGTGAGCAAGCCGGGGAACCCGGACCGCCGTCTGGCGCCGCGGCCGTTGCCGATCCACCTGGCGACCGCGATCAGCGTGTGGCTGAGCTCGCGCGCCGCATTGCCGATCTTGAAGTACGTATCGCCGCGATCGAGCGTAGGCGGGGAGCGAGTATGGAGGCTCGCCGCCGAAATAGAAGAGCTCGGCCCGGATAAGGTAGCCGCCGCGCTCGACGGCGAGATCATCCGCCGTGCAGGACTGTATCTCTCAGGTCTCGAATCTTACCGCCGGCACCCGTTTCGCCGCCGCGTCGCCGCGCCGGCGGTGTTGTGGCGCTCGGGCGCGACAAGGCTCCTCGACTACGGCAGCGACACCGCCGGCGCGGTGGTTTTCGTCGTGCCGTCGCTGATCAATCGCTACTACGTGCTCGATATCCTGCCGGAGCGCAGCTTTTTGCGGCACCTCACGGGCCGGGGGTTGCGGCCGCTCGTCGTAGATTGGGGTGCGCCGGGGAAACGCGAGCAAACCTACGGTCTGAGCGACTACGTCACAGGGCCGCTCGATCACGCTTTAACCGCTGCGGCCCGGGTTGCCGGCGGCCCGATCGGGGTCGTCGGATATTGCATGGGCGGGTTGTTCGCTCTGGCCTTGGCGCTGCGCCGCCAAGACGAAATCGGCTGCCTGGCGCTCCTTGCGACACCCTGGGATTTCCACGCCGGCAGCGCGCAGCGAGCACAGATGTTCGCCGACACCGCCGGCTGTCTCCTGCGCTCTTGCGGCGAACACAATATGGTCCCGGTCGAAATGATACAAAGCTTCTTCTTCATGCTCGATCCGTTCGCTGCCGAGCGCAAATTCACGCGCTTTGCGGCGCTCAACCCGGATGGCGACGAGGCGCGCAGCTTCGTCGCGCTCGAAGACTGGCTCAATGATGGGGTGCCGCTGAGCGGCCGCGTGGCGCATGAGTGCGCACGCTTTTGGTACGGCGAGAACCTGCCCGGCCGCTTGCAGTGGCGGGTTGGCGGACAGCCCATCGATCCGCGGCGGATGCGTCGGCCGGCGCTCGTCGTGTTGCCGCGCCGCGACCGGATCGTACCGCCCGGCTCGGCCAAGCCGTTGGCAGCTCGTCTTCCGGCCGCCACGGTGATGCGGCCGCCGTTAGGGCATGTCGGAATGATGTCTGCGGCGCGGGCGCCGGCGACGCTGTGGACCCCTATCGCCGATTGGCTGCGGGTGCAGCTGGGGTCTCCGAGATCCTAGGCCTTTGGCGATCGCGTCTCGCGCCCAGCTGCAAAAAACGACTCGATTTCCAGCCGGCGATGGCACTCAAGACCGTCTCGCGATAAGGTCTCAGACATGCAGCAGCAGATCCGCATCCGCGGCGCGCGGGAGCACAATCTCAAGAATATCGATGTCGAATTGCCGCGCGACAGCCTGGTGGTGATCACCGGGCTGTCGGGCTCGGGCAAATCCTCGCTCGCCTTCGACACGATCTATGCCGAGGGCCAGCGCCGCTACGTCGAGAGCCTGTCGGCCTATGCCAGGCAGTTCCTCGAATTGATGCAAAAGCCCGAGGTCGAATCGATCGAAGGCCTGTCGCCGGCAATCTCGATCGAGCAGAAGACGACCTCGCGCAACCCGCGCTCGACGGTCGGCACGGTGACCGAGATCTACGATTATATGCGCCTCTTATGGGCGCGGGTCGGGGTTCCCTACTCGCCGGCCACCGGCTTGCCGATCGTCAGCCAGACCGTCTCGCAGATGGTCGACCGGGTATTGGCGATGCCGCAGGGCACCAGGCTCTATCTGCTCGCGCCGATCGTGCGCGGCCGCAAGGGCGAATACCGAAAGGAATTGGCCGAACTCCAGAGACGCGGCTTTCAGCGGGTCAAGATCGACGGCAAGATGATGGAGCTCGACGAGGTTCGCGGGCTCAACAAGAACCTCAAGCACGACATCGAGATCGTCGTCGACCGGGTCATTGTCGATGGCGAGCTCGGCAACCGCCTCGCCGATTCGTTCGAGACCGCCCTCGAGCTGGCGGACGGGATCGCGATCACCGAAAACGCCGATGGCGGCGAGCAGACGATCTTCTCGGCGAAGTTCGCCTGCCCCGTTTCGGGCTTCACGATCCCGGAGATCGAGCCGCGGCTGTTCTCGTTCAACAACCCGTTCGGCGCGTGCCCCGCCTGCGACGGGCTCGGCACCAAGCTCTATTTCGATCCCGACCTTGTCGTGCACGAGCCGCGGCGCAGCCTCGCCGAGGGGGCCGTCAGCCCGTGGTCGCATTCGAGCTCGCAATATTACACGCAGACCCTGGAGAGCATAGCGAAGCACTTCCGCCGCAGCATGCGCACGGCTTGGGAGGACCTGCCGGAAAAGATGCGGCGGACGATCCTCTACGGCTCAGACGGCGAGCCGATCAAGATGACCTATGATGACGGGCTTCGGAAATACACGACCGACCGCCCGTTCGAAGGCGTCTTGCCGAACATGGAGCGGCGCTTCCGCGAAACCGACAGCGCCTGGGTCAAAGAGGAGCTTGGCCGCTATCAGAGCGCCAAGACCTGCGAGGTGTGCAACGGCGACCGCCTCAAACCCGAGGCGCTCGCCGTCAAGATCGCCGGCAAGCACATCAGCGAGGTTGCAGCATTATCGATCGCCGAAGCCGGCTCCTGGTTTTCGGGGATCGGCACCGAGCTGACCCCGAGCCAGCGCGAGATCGCACAGCGTATCCTGAAGGAGATCAACGAGCGGCTTGGCTTTCTGAAGAATGTCGGCCTCGAATATCTGACCCTGTCCCGCGCTTCCGGCACGCTCTCGGGCGGCGAGAGCCAGCGCATCCGGCTCGCCTCGCAGATCGGTTCGGGACTGACCGGGGTGCTCTATGTGCTGGACGAGCCGTCGATCGGGTTGCACCAGCGCGACAACGGGCGTCTGCTGGCGACATTGCAGCGCCTCCGCGACCTCGGTAACACGGTCATTGTCGTCGAGCACGACGAGGAGGCGATCCGCACCGCCAACTGGGTCGTCGATATGGGTCCGGGCGCTGGGATCCATGGCGGGCACGTCGTCGCCGAGGGCACGCCCGATGCGATCATGGCCAACCCGGACAGCGTCACCGGCCAATATCTGACCGGCGTTCGCCAGATCCCCGTGCCGTTGATCCGCCGCACCGGCCACCAGGGGCAAATCCTCTCCATCGTCGATGCCCGAGGGAACAATCTGAAGGGCATCACCGCCGAAATCCCGCTCGGCACATTCTGCTGCGTGACCGGGGTGTCCGGCGGCGGCAAGTCGACCCTGATCGTCGAGACCCTGTACAAGGCGCTCGCCAAGCGGCTCAACAACGCGCGCGAGCAGCCGGCGCCGCTTGGCGGGCTCGAGGGGGTCGAGTTTCTCGACAAGATCGTCGACATCGACCAGTCGCCGATCGGCCGCACGCCGCGCTCGAACCCGGCAACCTATACCGGCTGCTTCACGCCGATACGGGACTGGTTCACCGGGCTGCCCGAGGCGAAGTCGCGCGGCTATCTGCCCGGCCGCTTCTCATTCAACGTCAAGGGCGGTCGCTGCGAGGCCTGCCAGGGCGATGGCGTCATCAAGATCGAGATGCACTTTCTGCCCGATGTCTATGTCCAGTGCGATGTCTGCAAAGGTCGGCGCTACAACCGCGAGACCCTCGAAGTATTGTTCAGGGCCAAGAGCATCGCCGACGTGCTCGACATGACCGTCGACGAGGGTGCGGATTTCTTCCGTGCCGTGCCGGCGATCCGCGACAAGTTATTAACGTTGCAGCGGGTCGGGCTCGGCTACATCCATATCGGCCAGCCGGCGACGACCTTGTCGGGCGGCGAGGCGCAGCGCGTCAAACTGGCCAAGGAATTGTCGCGGCGCGCCACCGGCCGCACGCTCTACATCCTCGACGAGCCGACCACCGGATTGCATTTCGACGATGTGAGAAAACTGCTCGAGGTGCTGCATACGCTGGTCGAGACCGGCAATACCGTGCTCGTCATCGAGCACAATCTCGAAGTCATCAAGACTGCGGACTGGATCATCGATCTCGGCCCCGAAGGCGGCGACGCCGGCGGCCACATCGTCGCCACCGGCACCCCGGAGGAGGTCGCCCTGTGCGAGCGCAGCTACACCGGCCAATACCTCCGCCCCTATCTCGCGCGCCGCCCGACGCAGCGCCGCCGGGCCGGCTAGGCATCACGGCCTGACTCTTTCATTACTCTAGGGTTATGAAC
>JBJMQW010000103.1:0-5951 GCA_045802495.1 Allostellaceae bacterium
GATCAGGATGCGCTCCGGGTTCATGCCGTGCAGGATGTAATGAAAACCCTTGCCCTCCTCGCCGATGCGGTCCCCGACCGGCACCTTCAGCCCGTCGATGAACAGGAGGTTCGAGTCGACCGCCTTCCGCCCCATCTTAGGAATCTCGCGCACCTCGACGGCAGTGCGGTCGAGATCCGTGTAAAACAGGGTCATACCCAATGAGGGCCGCGCGACTTCCTCCAGCGGGGTGGTGCGCGCGAGGATCAGCATCTTCTCGGCGACCTGGGCGGTCGAGATCCAGATCTTGCGGCCCGACAGGATGTAATGATCGCCGTCCCGCACCGCTCGCGTCTTGAGCCGTGTCGTGTCCAGCCCGGCGTCGGGCTCCGTCACCGCAAAGCAGGTCTTCTCCTTCCCGGCGATCAGGGGCGGCAGAAAGCGCTCTTTCTGCTCGTCGCTGCCGAATACGACCACCGGGTGGAGCCCAAAGATGTTCATGTGGATCGCCGAGGCACCGCTGAATCCCGCGCCCGATTGAGCGACCGCCTGCATCAGGATCGCAGCTTCGGTAATGCCCAGACCGCTGCCGCCATAAGCTTCCGGCATCGCAATGCCGAGCCAGCCCGCCTCCGCCATCGCTTGGTGGAATTCGTGCGGGAAGCTCCCTTCTTCATCCTTCTTCAACCAATATTCATCGCCAAAACGCTCGCACAGGCGCGCAACGGCGGCGCGTATCTCCTGGTGCTCCGGCGTCAGGGAAAAGCTCATCTCGCATTCCACATTGCTTGCCGCGAACCGCCCGTGACACGGGCTGCCAGCCGGCGTACGACACGCGTTCGTCCGGGCTCATGGGCCCGATGCTACTGCGATTTCGCCGTTCACCTTCGAAAAATTCTCGGCGGCGCTGTCGAAATCGCTTCGTCATGGACGTCTCAAAGGCGACACCACCCGAGGAGGAGACTGATGAAGCTCTACCATTTCCCGTCGCCCAATCCGCAGAAGGTCACGTTTGCGCTGCTGGAGCTTGGGCTCGACTGTGAGAAGATCCCGGTGGATCTGGTGAAAGGCGAGCAGCGGGAGCCCGCTTTTCTGGCGGTCAATCCGGCCGGCCGGGTCCCGGTCCTCGTCGACGGCGATGTGACGCTGACCGAGTCGCACGCGATTCTCGCCTATCTCGGTGAGACCACAGGGAGGTTCTGGCCAGCAACGGCGGCAGGGCGGGCCGAGGCGTTGCAATGGCTCTTCCTCCTCGCGCAGCACATCATGCCGCACGCCGGTGAAGTAGCACTCCGGATCCGCGCCAAGGTCGTCGGCATTCCGGTCGACGAAGCCACGGTCGCCCGTGGAGAAAAGGCGCTGCCCATCCCGCTTGGGGTCATCGAAGGTCAGCTAGCAAAAAACCGGTGGATGCTGGGTCCCGACTTTAGTCTGGTGGACTGCGCCTATTGTCCGATCCTCAACGTGATCGAGAAGGCTGGCTTCGGCTTCGCCGATCTTCCCCGGGTCAGCGCCTATCTCGAAACGCTGCGTTCCCGCCAGGCTTGGAAAGACACCCCCAAGCTCCCGATGCTGTGAGCTAACGTCGCTCTTGCGTTCGGACTCGTAACGCGTTACGTTTGTAACGCGTTACGGCTTCAGGAGGGGCGAGATGGCCGAGCCCGCGGAACGAATGAAGATGATGCGCGCGCGGCGCCGACGGCAGGGCCTGCGCGAATTGCGGCTTGTCGTGCCGGATCCGCGTTCGGAAGCAGTACGCCACCGGATCGCGGTGCAAGTCGCAAAGCTCGACCGCGACGCTGAACGCGAAACGTTGCTCTGGATCGAAGCAGTCTCCGAATTCGACGCCGATGAGCCGCGGTGACGTGGTCATCGTCGCCACGCCGGGCGATTATGGGAAACCGCGCCCGGCTGTCATCGTGCAGTCGAATGCGATCCCGGAAAGCCTTGCCTCGATCGTGATCTGCCCAATGACATCCGAGTTGGCCGAGGCGGATTTTCGCATCACGATCGAGGCCGGGCCGGAAACGGGGCTACGGGTCCGCTCTCAGATAATGGCGGACAAACCTGTGACAGTCCGCCGAGAGCGTGTCGAGCAACGGATCGGCCGCCTGGAAGCCGCAGACATGGGTCGGCTCAATGTGGCACTCGCGTTCGTGATGGGCCTCGCGGATTAGGTGCAGCCCCTATTCTTCTGGCATCCCGGCCTTGCGGAAACCATCCACGTGCACGGCTAGAATTTCTGGAAGAAGATATCTCACCGCACGCGTCTTGTACCCGGCAATTGTTAATCCGGGTTGAAGCTCCAGCAGTCGCTCAAGCCATTCGCGCGCTTCTGTAAGGCGGCCCAGATGCGCGCAGGAGACCACTTTCACGCGGATCGCGGCGGTGAAGCGCGGCAATTCGCGTAATGACCGTTCTGCCCATTCCGCTGCCTGCTCATATTCCCCCGCGACCAAATAGGCGAGGGCTAGTCCACCAGAAAACATGTAGCCGAACGGATCGAGCGGGCTCAGCCGCGCCGCGCGCTGCAGGGATTCAATCGCCCGGGCCGCGCGGCCTTGATAAGCTGAGACCCATCCGCTTGCCATCCACGCATGCGCGGAGTTGGGATTGAGTGCCAAGGCTCGGTCGATGGCGCTGACGGCCGTCGCGTGATCGCCGGCGAAGATCGAAAGGGTGTCGCCGGCCATCCAAAGAGCGTCAGGATCGTCTTTCCCGGCGTCGAGCGCCTGTCTAGCGAAGCATACACTCTCGGCTATACCCGCAGCAGAGATCGTCCCCATGCCATGTGTCGTTTGACTGATGCGGCACAAGCCGATCATCGCGGCAGCCGGCGCGTAGCACGGATCGGTCGCAAGTGCTCGTTTGAGCAATGCGACTGCCACTTCCATGCCCTCGACCGAGTGCTTGTGAAATTCTGCAAGAGCTCGCAGGTACAGGTCGTAGGCGGGCTGGCTGTCAGTTGGTCTGCGGATTACCCGTTCGATCTCTGACTGGCGAAGCTTCGGCTCGATCGCGCCGACGACTTGGCTGGCTACCTCATCCTGCAGCTCGAAAATGTGATCCAGGCTACCGTCGAAGCGGTCGGCCCAGATGTGAGCGCCGCTGGCCGTGTCGATCAACTGGCCGGTAATCCGCACGCGGTTGCCGGCCTTGCGCACGCTGCCTTCGAGCATGTATCGGACACCGAGCTCGTGCGCAATCCGCGTTACAGCGGCTGCTCGACCCCTATACGCGAAGCTCGAATTACGGGCGATCACGAACAGCCACGGCAGGCGTGAAATCGCAGTTGTGATCTCTTCGACAATGCCGTCGACGAAATAGTCCTGCTCGGGGTCGCCGGTCATGTTCTGGAACGGCAATGCCGCGAGCGAGGGCTTATCGGGCAACGGCGACGGCGCGTTCGTGCGGGTGGTCTCGGCCAGCGGAATGCGGTAGACGCGCACCGGCCTTGCAATGTTCTTGACCTGCTGCTCGCCCAGATCCTCAAAGCCGAATTCGACTTTGTCGCGGACCTGGTCGCGCACGACGCGACTGATGCAGATGCCGCCCGGCTCGGCCAAGGCTTCAAGGCGAGCGGCGACGTTGACGCCGTCGCCGTAGATGTCGTCCTCCTCGATGAGGATGTCGCCGAGATTGATGCCGATGCGGAATTCGATCCGGCGGTCCTGGGGCACGCTGTCATTGCGCAATGCCATTGCGCGCTGCAGCCCCACCGCGCAGCGCACCGCATCGACGACGCTGGCGAATTCGACCAAGAGCCCGTCGCCGGTCGTCTTGACGATGCGGCCGCGATGCTCAGCAATCTTGGCATCCGTCAGCTCGCGGCGGATCGCCTTCAGTGCGGCGAGCTTGCCTTCCTCGTCATCGCCCATCAGCCGAGAATAGCCGGCGACATCGGCCGCCAGGATCGCCGCCAGCCGGCGCTATACGCGCTCTCCCTCCCTGATATTCATTGGTGTGGTCCTACCTTTTGTAGAAAACCCCGTCCTTCATGATGTGGGTCAGGTGCTCGCCCTGGCCGTCAAGCAGTGAGAGGTCGGCGAGCGGATTGCCGTCGACGACGATCAGATCGGCGCGGGCGCCGGGGGCAACAACGCCAAGCTCGCCGGCGCGGTTCAGGAGATCGGCGTTGACTGCCGTCGCCGAGCGGATGATGTCAAACGGCGACATCGCCCCGGCGCGGATGACGAATTCGTGCGATTGGTAGCGATGCATCGGGCCGAGAAGGTCGGTGCCGAAGCCGATTTTGACGCCAGCCTTTTGGAGGATTTGCAGCGACTGCAGGCCGGCTTCGCGTACCTCTCCGAGCTTTGCCATGCTCACCTCCGGAAAGCCCAGCTCCCGGCCATGGCGATGCAGTGCGTCGTAAGTCACGAGCGTCGGCACGACGAAAGCGTCGGCATTCGCGACATGCTCGGCGGTCGCGCGGTCGATCAGATTGCCGTGTTCGATCGAACGCACCCCGAAATCGACAGAACGGCGGATCGCTTCGGGCGAATAGGCGTGCGCCATGACATAGGTACGCCAGGCCCGCGCCTCTTCGACAATCGCGCGCACCTCGGCTTCGCTATATTGCAGGTTCCAGATCGGGTCGTAGGGAGAGGCGACACCACCCGAGGCCAAAATCTTTATCTGCGTCGCCCCTTTGCGGAGTTCGTCTCGCGCCGCCCGGCGGCATTCGGCGACACCATCGGCGATGCGCGATAGGTTGATGCCGCCCTCGCAGCAGGCGCAGGTAACCACCGACTGGGTCCTCGGTCTCGTGTCGCCATGCCCGCCCGTTTGGCTTAGCGCCATACCCGAAGGAAAGATGCGCGGGCCGTGGACGAGCCCCTCCTCGACTGCTTCGGCGAGCCCGCCATCGGCGCCCGCGGCGTCGCGGACAGTCGTGAAGCCGCGCTGCAGCATGCCTTCGAGCACCTTTGCCGCCTGCAAGGTCAGCAGCGTGACCGGCCGGTCCGACAGGCGGGCGAGCGCCGCGTCGACCGCAAGAATGTGGACATGTGCGTCGATCAATCCCGGCATCAGGGTGCGGCCCTCGAGATCGATCGTCGTGGCGGCGACACCGGCGAGCGGCTGATCGGAGACTTCGCGGATGCGGTCGCCTTCGATCAGCACGTGGTGGTCCTCGCGACGCTCGTTTCTGGTTCCGTCGAGCACCGCGCAATTGGTGAAAATAATAGCAGGCATGGCTCCCCTTGCCGGTCCGATACTAGGCTCGATTGCCCGTCCGACGGAAGCGGGCTAACGTCGGACCGGCAACCGAAACACCTCTAGGGAGGGGCACTCATGACGACTTTGGTCCTCGGCGGCACCGGCTTTATCGGGCGCCGGCTCATACCGTTGCTGGCGCAGCGCGGCGAAGAAATCACATGCATGGACATCAACCCCGGCACCGCTTCGTTCGGCCATCTCGGCAATAAGGTCAAAGTCGTGCGCGGCGATATCAGCCAGTTCGACGACGTCATGTCGGCGATGGTGGCGGCTAAACCGACGCGGGTCGTGAACCTCGCCTATTACCTCGGCAGCGAGCACCCGCCGCATGCCGCCTTCAAGCTCAACATTCTCGGCATGGACAATTGCTTTGAGGCAGCGCGCTAATGCGGCGTCAGTCGCGTCGCCTATGCCAGCTCGCTGGCGGTCAGCGGCGAGCAGCATTTCTATGGCGACCGTGTGGTGACCGAGGACGATTTCCGCCACGGGCATGTCCAATACGCCATGCACAAGATCTTCAACGAGTGGCAGGCGCAGGATTACCGCGAGAAGCACGGGATGGAGATCACGGCAATCCGCCCGGCCAATGTCACCGGCAACGACAAGATCGTGGGCTCGGTCGACCACGTCAAATGCATCACCTTTCCGGCACGGGGCGAGCCGATCTCATTTCCATACAAGGATGCAATGCGCTGCACGATCCATGTCGACGAGATCGCCGAAATCTTCGCGCGGGTGATCATGACCGACTA
>JBJMQW010000104.1:0-3445 GCA_045802495.1 Allostellaceae bacterium
CAAGTGCGCCGCAGGAGTTGCCGCCAAGTGCGCCGCAGGAGTTAGGGTCATGTGCATGCGATGCTTCTTTCCACCGTCGCCAGACATTCAGCCCGGCCCATGCGGTGAGGAAGTCTATACCGGAGTTTCTGACGTGTTGAGCGGGTCTCCCGCTTTATCCTGGCAGCCAAACTGCGAGACCCAGCGGATTCCAGACCATACCCTTTACGGGTTTGTGTCAGCCCGCGGCTTTGGCGGGAAACGGCCGGCGATGCTTCGTGCAATGACCATCACGAGAGCGATCATGCAAAGTCCAATCATGTCCTCAGCGGAGAATTTCTGGCCATAAAGCTTCACCAGGATCTCGCGAAGCGTGAATACGACGGTCACGTCCAGCAAACCGGATAGCCTAACGTGTCGGGTGCGGAGATATCCGGCGAACGTACCGAACAATTCGATGACAATGAAGACGTCCAGCACGTTCTCGACGAGCACGCGAAAATCGCTCTGCTCAAAAGCCGATGGCTTCAGAAACGGTATCATACGGTAAGTTGATGTGACGACGTTCGCAAAAGAAAATAGCAGCGCTATCAGCATCAGGAAAATTAGGCCGATGATCACGACGTCGATTACGATATCATAAATTCCGAGGACGAATTCCTTAGTCATAGATTGAAACTGCATCATCCTCCCTCGCCATTCCCAGCCTTCCGCGTTTAGGCGTGGCCGTCGATGATGTCGCGAGACCCTGTTGCACGGATCGGTCTGCTAGTGCACTGACCCGTTCAGCCGATTCACAACGGTCTGTGGCCGTGCGAGTCTGGCTGCATGGCACAGACGGTATGCGTGGTTGTGAGTTCGTCGGATAGACAGGCGCTGGAGGCGATCGCCGCTGATCGCAACCGACCGCGGAAGCATGCTGAGCGCGCGCGGGTCGTACTCGCGGCCGCGGAGCACGGCCCGGTACAAGCCGTAGCGATCCGCCTGGGCGTCAGTCGGCCGATGGTGTGGCGATGGCAGCAACGCTTCGCTGAGGACGGCGTGGACGGTCTGCTGCGCGACAAGACCCGCAAGCCTGGCAAACCGCCGATCTCGGCCGAGACGGTGGCGCGGGTGGTAGCAATGACATGCGCCGCGCCGCCGCACCAGGCGACGCACTGGACCGGCCGGGCGATGGCCAAGGCGGTCGGCATCTCCCTGACCTCGGTACAACGCATCTGGCAAGCGCACAAACTGCAGCCGCACCGCGCCCGCACCTTCAAGCGGTCGCGCGATCCCGAGTTCGCCACCAAGCTGACCGACATCGTCGGCCTCTACATGGACCCTCCGACGCAGGCCGTCGTGCTGTCGATTGACGAGAAAAGCCAAATCCAGGCGCTCGACCGCACGCAGCCGGGCTTGCCGATCAAGCCGGGACGCTGCGGCACGATGACCCACGACTATAAACGGCACGGCACCACGACGCTGTTCGCCGCACTCAACGTGCTCGACGGCACGGTCATCGGCCGCTGCATGCACCAGCACCGGCATGCGGAGTTCATTCGCTTCCTCAATGACGTCGAGCGCGCCGTCCCCGCCGGCAAGCTGATCGAGGCGGTGGTCGACAACTACGCTACCCACAAGCATCCAAACGTGAAAGCATGGCTCGAACGGCATCCGCGCTGGACCTTTCACTTCACACCAACATCCGGGTCATGGCTCAACGCCGTTGAGAATTTCTTCTCGGTCCTGACCCGAAAGCGCATCCGTCGCGGCAGCTTCCACTCGCTTGTCGACTTGCAAGCCGCCATCAAGCGCTACCTCGCCGAGCACAACGCAGACCCAAAGCCGTTCGTCTGGAAGGCATCGGCCGCTTCCATCCTGGCTAAGCTCAACAGATTGCCCGCATCCTCCGTTTGACTCAGAGCACTAGCAGTCCGCTGAAAAACGCCTTGTGCCGACGCGTAGCGGAATGATTCAAGCCCGTCGTCTGCGGGCGGGGACGAGCGATGCGCGGCAAATTCCGGGATCAAGGCGCTCTATTCTCCTACATTTCACCGGAGGCGCGGGTTCCGGCGAGCCATCCGCTACGCTTGGTCCGACGACTGGTCCGCGAGGTCTTGAAGGAGCTGAGCCGGAGCCTCGGCCGGCTCTATTCGAGCGAAGGACGTCCATCTGTGCCGCCCGAGCAGTTGCTGAGCGCCTTGCGGTTGCAGGTGTTCTTTAGCCTCCGCTCGGAGCGGCAGTTGCTGGAACGGTTGAACTACAACCTGCTGTTTCGCTGGTTCGTTGGCCTGTCGCCCGATGATCCGGTGTGGGATGCGACGACGTTCACCAAGAACCGCGAGCGGCTGCAGCAAGGCTATGTGTTCGAAAAGTTCATGCCCAAGCTGCTGCATCATCCACAGGTCAAGCCGCTATTGTCGGACGAGCATTTCTCGGTGGACGGCACGCTGATCGAAGCCTGGGCGTCGGCCAAGAGCTTTCGTCCCAAGGACGGCAGCGGCGGCGACGGCACACATTTTCACGGGCAAAGCCGCAAGAACGACACGCACGAGAGCGCCACCGATCCAGACTCCCGCCTGTACCGAAAAGCCAATGGGCGCGAGGCCAAGTTGTCGTACATGGGACACGTCACCATGGAGAACCGGCACGGCCTGGCGGTGGCGGGCATGGTCACCGAGGCTAACGGCACGGCGGAACGCCGCGCCTCGGAACAAATGCTGCGGGCCAGGAGCCATCAGTTGGCACGCCGCATCACCGTGGGTGAGGACAAAGCCTATGACACCGCCGACCATGTCGCCGCGTTGCGCGCGTTGGGGATCCCCCCGCACGTGGCGCAGAACGATGCTGCCACCAAGACCGGCAAGCGACGGCAGAGCGCGATCGACTGCCGCACCACGCGGCATCCGGGATACGGCATGTCGCAGTCGCGCCGCGCCATGATCGAGTGCATCTTCGGCTGGGGAAAACAGCACGGCACGATGCGCAGGACCAAGCACCGCGGCATGGCCCGGGTGGCCGGCGATTTCTTGCTCAACCTCATCGCCTATAACCTGATCCGGTTGCCCAGGCTGATAACTGCCTAGGAAAAGTCTGCCCGGACCACGCCATCGACGCTCCGCGGCACCGCAAAACACCGGCAACCACGCCAACTTCCACACTCACCCGCAAATCCGAAACGAGGATAGGCGCATTTTGGGGTTTTTCAGCGGACTGCTAGATCGCTTGGCAAAAGTCTGGGCCCTCACCGAAAGCTCGATCCCTGGAGAAGCCGAAGCGGCCCGCCAGCGGGCAGAAGTGATACTGAAGCGCGCGGGGAAGACGCTTGCCGACGCGCCGGAATTGCTCCGGCGCAAACTGAACGCTATCCCCGAGCCGGCCTTCGTATTCTATGATATGGACGATCCGCGGCAAGCGGCAGCTTACAAGGAGCATCGCCGACAAAAGCATGCTGCCTGGGTCCGTGAGCATGCAGCCGAAACAG
>JBJMQW010000105.1:0-12331 GCA_045802495.1 Allostellaceae bacterium
ATGGACGAATGCGCCCATGTCGCGGGCGACCTTGTTGCAGATGACGCCCGCCGTGTAGGGGAGGGCCGTCGATCCGCGCACCCTTACAACCCGGCCGTCCTCGATACCGACGGTGAGGCTGCAGGTGTCGGGGCAATCGAAGGTGCAGACGCTCGCGTGTTCTTCCAAGCTCATCTCGACATTCCCTGCTGTGCGCCGGTTCAAGATACCAGAAGTGAGCACACAAGTACCCCGGAGGAAGACGCTGTCATGATTCACGCGATCGGTGCCCGCGCGGCTCCAAGCGCAGGAGGGCCGGATCGAGCGGCGGCAACCGGCCGGGATCGAAACGCCTCAGATCGACCGATCGCGCCGCACCGTCGACGACTAGCTCGGCCATCGCTTCGCCCGTCGCGGGTGCGTTGAGGATGCCCCAAACGCTGTGGCCGGTGGCAACGTAGGCGCCCTCGACGCCGGGCACCCGACCGATCAGCGGCAGGCCGTCCTGGGTGACGGGACGATAGCAGGCCTGGCGCGCCAGGATTTTTGCCGAGGCGAGCACCGGTGACATTTCACGGCACATGCTTTCGAGCCGCTCGAGCGCCCCCGGGTCGGGCATCACCTCGGCGGGATTGATCGGCAGCGGAGTCTCGCTGGAGATGGCGCATACATAGGTGGTGCCATCGTTGCGCGGAAACAGCTCGGGCGCCTGAACCGCGCCGTTGCCCTCGTCGTATTCGAGAAAGAGCGCTTCGGCAGGCACGCTGGCGCCCGTCTCGAAGACAAGGCTGTGCCCCTTCAGCCCGTAGACGGCGGGCAACGGCAGCCATTGCGCGGAAAGTATCGACCACGGCCCCATCGCGATGACGACGGCGTCGCCTTCGATGGTGTCGCCGTCAACCTCGATGCCGGTGACCTTCGTACCACCATTGGGGTGCAAGAGACCCGTGACTTCTCCGGCGCGCAGTCGCGCCCCCTGGGCCTGGGCGGCCCGCATCATGGCTTCGGTAAATCTGCGCGGATGCACCTGGGCGGTGGTTTCGGGCGAGCCCAATCGCTGAGTTACCGTCACGTCGCGCCCCAGCCAGTCGATCGAATAGTCATTGCCGCGGCGGCGATTTGGCCGGCGCCGGCCGGCGGTGGCGCCATAGGTTGCAAGGCGGCGATAGCCCCAGTCGCCGGCAATCTTCTGCGCAAGATCCGCGTGCAGCGCAAAGCTACGCCGGGCGAGCGGCGCGAGAGGCGTGCCGTCGCACCAGTCGAGGGCGAGAAAGCCGCCGGACTTGCCCGATGCCGCGGCCGCCGGCGCCAGCCGTTCTGCGACGAGCACCTCGACCCCACGGCAGCTCAAGAAATAGGCGATCGAGGCGCCGATCACGCCGCCTCCGCAAATCAGCACCCGCATTGACTCGCCCGGTGTTTTGACCGATTGGGTGATTCTAGACTCGGTTTCTTCTTCCGAACAGGCGGCAAACAGACCATGACCCGGCCCTTGCTCGTGGTCGACGGAGACTCGTTCGCCCATCGCGCCTATCACGCATTGCCAAAGTCGAT
This sequence comes from Allostellaceae bacterium, assembly GCA_045802495.1. Lineage (GTDB taxonomy): Bacteria > Pseudomonadota > Alphaproteobacteria > ATCC43930 > CGMCC-115725 > AP-15. The sequence goes on from JBJMQW010000105.1 coordinate 1,534, forward strand.
CCGGCAGCGCGGCAACAAAGGCGGTGGAGCGATCGTTGGCTTTGCGAATTTTCTGCTGCGATTTTACTTGGAAGAGAAGCCGCGCGCCGTGCTCGTCGGCTGGGACACGCTCGACGCGCCGACATACCGCCACCAAGCGCTCGAAACGTATCAAAGCGGGCGCGTTTTCGATGGCGAACTGCTGGACCAGCTGGATGTGCTGCCGCAATTCGTTGCAGCCTGCGGCTTTGCCTACGCGAAAGCGCCAGGATATGAGGCCGACGACTTCCTCGCCGCCGCCGTCGCGCAGGAGGAGGGGCGCCATGGGACCACGCTTGTGGCAAGCGGCGATCGCGACGCGTTTCAGCTCGTGTCGGACAGGACGACGATCATCCAGCCGGTGCGCGCCGGCGTCTTGACCCGGATCGGGCCCGAGCAGGTGCGCGAGCGTTACGGGGTGCAACCCCGGCAGGTGCCTGATTTCATTGCATTGCGCGGTGACCCGTCGGACAAGATTTCGGGCGCGCCGGGGATCGGCCCCAAAAGCGCCGCCAGCCTCCTGCGCCGATACGGCTCGCTCGAAGCGGCGCTCGCGAGCGGGAAATTCGCGGCGCAGGCGGAGGAATTGCGGCTCTATCGCTCTATCGCAACGATGGATGCCGCGGCGCCCCTCCCATCCCTCGACGATCGGACGCCAACCTGGCGGAAGGCGGCGGAATTGGCGCGGGAATGGGAACTCAACCGGCTGGCCGACCGCCTTGATGAGCTGGCGGGATCCGGGGCGCCCTGATGGTCCGAGAGATTGAATTCACCATATGCGAACCGGGCATTCCGGGCCGTCTGAGCGGGCCCGCGATGATCGGAAAGATTTTCGGGGTGAGCGGCTGCGGGCTTATTGGCTGGAATGCTTGTGACCGCTTGCGTATCGCAATCGATTTATAATCAGCAGTCGGCGCAAGTCCAGGTAGGGCCCAGAGAGGCCAAATTGCGAAAATGCAGTCTGAGAACAGATGGGTGGTAGCGGGCGATCTGCTGTTCCCCGAGGGCGGTTATCAGCGAGGCAATTCCCAGCCAGTCCAATAACATCGATCTCGTCGCGGCGAGCCGCCAACGTTGTCGCGTATTCCGTTCCCAAGCGGTCAACCCAATATCCTGTCGGCCAAAGGATTCGGCGAAACGCGTCCGATAGCGCCGAATGACGCGCCGCAGAGCCGGGTTCAGAATCGACGCATTGAGATCGTTCTGGAAGCACCGGGCGCCTAAAGGGCACTGAGGGCGGCTGGCTTTGCGGGCGCTAAAACCTGCGCCTCGTCAAATTCACACGCGGCCATTGCAAAAAATAAATCATCGGGTTATTCCGCCTGGATCAGTAGGGGGCTGTTCTAGGTTTTACGACGCCACCCGGGGGGTAGATGTTGTTTTTCGGCCCAGGCCGCCGGAGACCAGGCGTTGTGCCGGTTGCTCCGCAGAGCTCGCTGCGTGTCCGTGCTCTGGTTGCGCACTTTCGCCTGTTGCTGGGGTTGGCGCTGGTCTTGCCGTGCGGCGGCTGCCTTGTCGGTCCGGATTTTTCGAGACCTGGCGCGCCGGTCGCCGACAAATGGCTGGAGGCCAGCAATCCGTCGGTCGACACGCGAAATCAGGAATACCGCGACTGGTGGTCGGTGTTCCGCGACCCCGTGCTCAACCGGCTGATCGAGACCGCCTTTAACCAAAACCTTACCCTGGTCAGCGCCGGCACCCGCGTGCTTGAGGCGCGGGCCCAGCTGGGTGTGGCGATCGGCGAATTTTACCCCCAGCTGCAGGCAGGCAGAGGCTCGGTAACGTATATCAGGCCAAGCCATGCCGACACGACGGAATTTCCGTTGGGGGTGACGCAAAATTTCTGGCGCGACTCGCTTGGCTTGACGGTGAATTGGGAATTGGATTTTTGGGGCAAGTTTCGCCGCGCCATAGAATCCGCCGATGCCGCCTATCTCGCCTCGATCGCCAATTACGACTATGTGCTCGCCACTCTGCTGGGCGATGTCGCAACGACCTATATCGGCATTCGCACGCTGCAGACGCAGATCGAGATCGCGCGCGAGAATGTAATCAGACAGAAAAAGGCTCTCGCGATCGCCGAGGCGAAGTATCACGGCGGCACGGCGACAAAGCTGGATGTTTACCAGGCGCAAAACGTTCTGGCCCAAACGGAGTCAACAATCCCGCAACTGACGATTCAATTGAACCAGGGGCTGAATGCGCTGGCGGTTCTGCTCGGCATGTCGCCGCAGCCGATGGATCCGCTGCTAAAAGGCTCGAGCGGCATCCCGATACCCCCCAAGACCGTTGCAGTCGGCATCCCCGCCGATCTCGTCCGTCGTCGGCCGGATATCCGTGCTGCCGAACTCGCGGCGATGGCGCAGAGCGCGCAGATCGGCATCGCCCAAGCGAACCTTTATCCGGCATTCAGCCTAACGGGGACTTTCGGCACTGCTGCCAGCAATGTCGCGCAGAGCAAACTGAAGCGAGTGTTCGAAGGAAAGGGCATCACCTTTGCCTTCGGGCCGGCATTCCAATGGAACGTCCTCAATTACGGGCAAATCACCAACCAGGTTCGGGTTGAAGATGCCGCGCTGCAGGGTCTGTTGGTCGACTATCAGAACAGGGTTTTGAAGGCGCAACAGGAAGTCGAGAACGGGCTCACCACCTTTTTGCAAGGCCGCGACCAAGTCGACCTGTTGCGCCAGAGCGTCGCCGCGGCGAATGCCGCGCTCGGCATAGCCCTTTTGCAATACAATCTCGGGACCCGGGATTTCACGACCGTGCTGACGGCTGAGCAGAACCTGTACACGGCGCAGAACGATCTGGCGATGGCAGAGGGCAATGTGTCGTCCGGACTAGCCTCAGTCTACCGCGCTTTGGGCGGCGGATGGCAGATCCGGGCGAACAACGAGTTCGTGCCCGCCGCAACGGCCGAGGAGATGAGAAACCGCACAAACTGGGGCGAGCTGCTGCCGCCGCCGGGGACCCCGCAACCGCCTGCGCCGGCGCTGCCGATCCCGCAAGACGTCAGTCCGAACCCCCAGCCGCCGGAATGGTGAGGTTGTTGTGAAGATATTTGACGCAAACCTTCGCTGGCACCGGCTGTACCTGGCCGCCGTCCTGATCGCGGGATTTGGCCCCGCCGCGCCGGTGCTGCCCGGAAGCGCGCGCGCTCAGCTCGTGCAGCCTGCCCCGCCGGTACCCGTCGTCCGACCCAAGGTGCAGAGCGTTGCCGATTATGTCGAGATCACCGGCAACGCCGCTGCCTTCAACGCGGTCAAGCTGATCGCGCGCGTCGAGGGATACCTAGAAAAAATCTATTACGAGGACGGCCAATCTGTCAACAAGGGTGATCTCCTCTTCACGATACAGCAAGACCAGTACAAGGACCAGCTGCGGCAGGCGCAGGCCCAACTCCTCGCCGCGCAGGCCCAGCTTGCGCATGCGAAGGTCGAACTTCCACGGTATTCGGCGCTCGTCAAAAAGGACGCGGCGACCCAGACCGAGGTCGACCGTTGGTACTATGAGCGGGCGACAGCGGAGGCGCAGGTGCTCGGAGCCCAAGCGCAGGTGTCGTTGGCCAAGCTGAACCTCAGCTATACCGAGGTCAGGGCGCCGTTTGACGGCATCGTCGGCAAGCATCTCGTTGATCCCGGAAACGTCGTCGGCGGCACTCAGCCGAGCGCGCTTGCCGAGATCACGCAGCTCGACCCGATCTACGTCGTCGCAAACCTCAGCCAACAGGAGGTATTGAAGATCCGGGCCAATTTGGACCAGCATCGGCTCACTTTTGCCGATCTTCGCAAGGTCCCCGTCGACGTCGCGTTGTCGGACCAAACCGCGTTTCCCCTTCAGGGGACGATCGAGTACGTCTCGCCGGGGATCGACCCGGCGACCGGAACGTTGCTGGTGCGCGGGATTCTGGCGAACTCCGATCGTACGTTGCTGCCCGGGTTCTTTGTACGCATGCGGCTGCCGGTGGCAAAGGTCGACCGCAGCGCGCTGCTGGTGCCCGATCGGGCGCTACAAGAAGATCAGGGCGGCCGTTATCTGCTCGTTCTCAACAAGGACGAGGTCGTCGAGCAGCGCTACGTGCAGCTCGGCCAATTGTTGGGCGCGTTGCGGGTCATCACGTCGGGCCTCAAGCTCGACGACCGGGTCGTCGTCGGCGACCTCTGGCGGGCTAACCCCGGCACCAAGGTGACGCCGCAACTGACGACATTCGACACGACTTCCACCGCTTTGCCAGGCACACCCCCTGGAGGGCAGAAGCCATGATGTCGAAATTCTTCATCGAACATCCGGTTCTCGCCAATGTGCTGGCGATCGTGCTGGTGCTGATCGGTGCGCTTTGCCTCTTCCGCCTGCCGGTCGCGCAATATCCGAATATCGTGCCCCCGACCGTGCAAGTTACGACCCGATATCCCGGGGCCAGTGCTCAAACCGTGATCGACACGATCGCATTGCCGATCGAGCTGCAGGTGAACGGCGCTCCCGGCATGCTCTACATGCAGTCGACCAGCGCTTATGACGGCACCTACACGCTGACCGTCACGTTCGAAATCGGCAGCGACCCGAATATGGACCAGGTATTGGTGCAAAACCGGGTGCAGAACGCGATGGCCCAGCTGCCGCAGGCGGCGCAGGCCCAGGGCGTATCGATCCGCGCGAAATCTCCGTCGATCCTGGAATTCGTGACCCTCGACTCGCCGGACGGATCGCGCGACGCCCTCTTTATGTGGAATTACGCGACGATCAACCTCGTGAACGAGCTGGCCCGTCTGCCCGGTGTCGGCAACGTCACGGTGATGGGCGCGGGCCAGTATTCGATGCGGATCTGGATGGATCCGCAAAAGCTCTATTCGTACAACCTGGTGCCGGAGGATGTGATCCACGCGGTCAAAGAGCAGAGCCAAGAAATCGCTGCGGGGCAAGTCGGCACGCCGCCGGCGCCAAAGGACCAGCAATTTCAATACACGATCGACATCCTGTCGCGGTTCAACGATCCGAGCCAGTTCGCCGAGATCATCGTTAAGGATCAGACCGCTCAAGGCGGCCGTCTCATCAAGGTAACGGATGTGGCGCGCATCGACCTCGGCGCGCAGACCTATTCGCAGGACTTTAAGCTCGACGGCAAGCCGGCGGCCGGCATCGCCATCTACCAGACCCCCGACGCCAATTCGCTAAAGGTTGCCGCTGCGGTCGCAACAAAGATGGAGGAGCTGTCGCGTCGCTTCCCGCCCGGGCTGCACTACAGCATCCCGTACAACACCACGATCTTCATCAAGAATTCGATCGACGAGGTCTACAAGACCTTGTGGCAAGCCGGGGTGCTCGTTTTGATTGTGATCCTGGTCTTTCTGCAGAACTTCCGCGCGACTTTGGTGCCGGCGACAACCGTTCCCGTCACGATCATCGGCGCCTTCGCCGGGATGGCGGCGCTCGGCTATACGGTCAATCTGTCCACTTTGTTCGCCCTGATTCTGGCGATTGGCATCGTCGTTGATGATGCGATCGTTATCGTCGAGGGCGTCTCGAAATATATCGAGCAGGGCATGTCCGGCCATGATGCTGCAATCAAGGCTATGGGCGAGCTGTTCGGACCGATCATCGGCATCACTCTAGTGCTGATGGCGGTATTTTTGCCCTCGGCGTTTGTGCCGGGTCTGAGCGGCCAGATGTTCTCGCAATTCGCTCTCGTCATCGCGGTCACGGCGCTGATCAGCGCTGTCAACGCCGCGACGTTGAAGCCCACCCAATGCGCGCTGTGGCTGCGCCCGCCTCGGCCTGTCGAGCAGCGGAATTTCTTCTCACGCTCGTTTTCCCGTGGTTTCGAGCGCGTCTATGGCGGCATGGAGAACGCCTATGCCCGGTTGATCGGCCAGATGGTGCGAGTCAGCTGGGTGATGGTGCTGATCGGGCTGGGCCTGGCGGTTGTCGGAATTTGGGGCATCGCGCGTTTGCCAACCGCTTTCATTCCGAATGAAGACCAGGGCTACCTGATGATCGTCGCGCAACTGCCTGACGGCGCCGCGCTCGGCCGCACGACCGCCTCACTCGAGCAGGCGGCCAAGATCGCGCAGGAGACGCCCGGTGTGGACCGGGTAATCGCGATATCCGGTCTGTCGGCGCTCGACAATTTCGCCGACTTGGCAAATGCCGGCGTATCCTTTGTCGTTCTGAAGCCCTGGGATCAGCGCAGCAAAGCGGCGGGAACCGATATCCTGACAATCGCCGAGCGCCTGCAGAAGGGGCTCGGGACATTGCCGGATGGGAGGCTCACGGTGGTCCCGCCGCCGCCCATTCAGGGGATCGGCAATGCGGGCGGGCTGCAGATGGAGATAGAGCTGCTTGGTGGCAGCTTCGATTATCAAAAGCTGAGCGATCTCGCCAATAAGATCGTCGACCGAGCCGATAAGGATCCTCAGCTGCAACACGTGCTGACGACATTCAGCCCCAGCGCGCCGCAAGTCTCGGTGACGGTGGACCGTGACAGGATCCAGACGTTGCGGGTATCGGTCGGGGACGTGTTCTCGACCTTGAGCTCCTATCTGGGATCGACCTACGTCAACCAATTCAACAAATTTGGCCAGGTATTCCAGGTTTACGCGCAGGCCGACTCGCAGTTCCGGCTGCAACCGGACGACCTGTTGAACCTCTATGTGCGCAGCCAGGACAACCAGATGGTCCCGATTGGGGCGGTCGCTCATCTCGGGTCCGAAGTCGCTCCCTCCGTCATCACCCTCTACAACCTCTATCCGGCAGCGACGATCATCGGCGCGCCGGCGCGCGGCGTCAGTTCCGGCCAAGGCCTCGACGCATTGGAAAACATCGCGAAGGCGATATTGCCGAGCGATGTCTCCTACCAATGGACCGCGATGTCGTATCAGGAGAAATTGACCGGCAACCAGCTCTATTACCTCTTCGGCCTGTCGGTGCTGCTGGTCTATCTCTGCCTCGCGGGCCAGTACGAGAGCTGGATCCTGCCATTGGCGGTGCTCTCGGCGGTGCCATTGGCACTGCTGGGTCCGGTCGTCGCATTGACCAGCCTCGGCGTCGCCAACAACCTCTACACGCAGATCGGTCTCATCCTGATGATCGCGCTGTCGGCAAAAAACGGCATCCTGATTGTCGAGATGGCGCGCGAAGGCCGCATCGTGCACGGCAAGTCGATCCGCGACGCCGCAGTCGACGCTGCGCGATCGCGGTTCCGGCCGATCCTGATGACCTCCTTTGCATTCGGGCTGGGTGTCGTGCCATTGGTGCTGGCAACAGGGGCCGGCGCCGTTGGCCGCATTTCGCTGGGGCTCAGCGTGCTGAGCGGCATCATCGCCTCGACCTGCCTCGCGGTCTTGTTCGTCCCCTCATTCTTTGCCGTATTGCAGGGTTTTGAAGAATGGCGGAAGGCGCGGAAGAAGCCGTTGCAAGCCGTCGCTGCAGATTAGATTTGCCACATTCCAATCCGACGCGATGCCATGGCGTGTTAGGATCGGTTTGAGCTAGCCCGAAGGGCGGCGGGCCATGACGCGTTAGGCCCGGTCTTGCTGGCGCTGATCTTCCGTGGCCTCGCCTTCGAGCTTCGGTGCAAGGTTCGCGCCGACATCGGATACCATTGACCCTGCATTGGGGTTTGATGTTCTGCGGGCAATGCTGGTTCAGATCTACGAGATTCAGACACCCGATGAGGGCGTCGCGTTGGCTCGGCTGGGCGTCGACCACGTCGGAGTTCTGGTCGGCGACAGAGCCTTCCCGCGCGAGCTTTCCGCGGCGCGAGCGGCTGCGATTTTTGCCGCATTGCCTCCTCGAACCAAGCGGCTCGCACTGTCTCTTTCGGCGGATCCCAAGGAGGTCTGCCGGGTCGTCGGGGAGACCCGCCCTGACATCATCCACATAGGAGCCGCGACAGAACTCTTCTCTGTCGCCGCGGCGCGGGCGCTGAAGACAGAATTTCCCGATGTCCTGATCATGCGGGCGATCCCGATCCTCGGCGAGGAAAGCATCGAACTGGCCCGGGCCTACCGGGACGTTGCCGACCTGCTGCTGCTCGACAGCCACGATCCCGGCGACCGGCAGATTGGCGCGCGCGGCCGCACGCATGACTGGCGCATCAGCCGTCGGATTGTCGACGAGGTGGGCATTCCCGCCATCCTCGCCGGCGGACTCGACGCCGACAATGTCGGCGCCGCGATCGCCGCGGTCCGTCCCGCCGGTGTCGATTCCAAGACAAAGACGGACCTTACCGACGGGAGCGGCAAGGATCTCGAAAAAGTCCGCCGGTTTGTCGACGCCGCGAAGCTCACCAGGTGAAGGCCGTCCCCCGCAGTTCGACAGCGCCATTGTTTTGGATGACACCCAGCAACCGGAACCGGCATTGCAAGCCCGGCGCGCAGCCGGACAATCTGTCGTTCTCCTCTTTGGTGAGGGTTGGCGGATCGAAAATCGTCGGTTTGCCGCTGTCCGTCGGGTAACGGAGCGCCAACCACGGCAGCGGAGCCTGCTGCGCGGCTGAAGGCGCTGCCGAACCGAGGCCGGCGGCGAGCAGCGCTGCCGCGAACCAGCGCCGCATCTCCGGCTCAGAGCGTTTTGAGCATGGTCTCGGCGCTGGACACCTCAAACTGCCCCGGCTCCTCGATATGAAGGGCCTTGACGACGCCGTTATCGACCAGCATCGAATAACGTTGCGAGCGGATTCCCATCCCCTCCTTGATGCGGTCGAGCTCGAGCCCAATCGCGCGCGTGAAGTCGCCGCTGCCGTCGCCCAGCATGACGATGTCACCAGCCTTGTGCTCCTTGCCCCAGGCGCCCATGACGAAGGGATCGTTGACCGCCAGGCAAGCAATCGTGTCGACACCCTTGGCCTTGAGCTGCGCCTCATTCGTGACGTAGCTCGGCAGATGCCGCTGCGAGCAGGTCCGCGTGAAGGCCCCGGGCACCGCGAACAGAGCAACTTTCTTGCCGGCAAAAAACTCGTCCGAGCTGACAGCCTTGACGCCGTCCGGAGCGAGATATCGCAGCGTCACCGATGGTACCTTGTCGCCCACTTTGATCGTCATTGATCCCTCCGACTAGCTTTCCTCGGCAAACCCAGCACAAAGCGGCTGCCGGCTCAACCCTCGATCCTGGAACACACGAAAAGCTCGAGAGCACCCTTGCCTTTGAGCTCGATCAATCCGCGGCTTTGCCCCGTGCAGCGCCCTCGGACCTGCGACCAGGCGGCACCGCTCATCAGGATCGTCCCGCCTTCTGCTCCGGCGGTGATGCGGGCGGCCGTGTTGACCGTGTCTCCCCACAAATCGAACAGATACTGGCGCCGCCCCATGATGCCAGCCACTACCGAGCCGCAGTGAATGCCGACCCGCACGAGCCAGCGCGGCTCGATCGATTGCGCAACCGCGATCATGGCCTGGCCGCAGCGAACCGCCGCCAGGACTCCGTCCTCAAGCGGCTGCAGGAGCGAGGCGGTCGCGAGAAAAGCGTCGCCGATTGTCTTGATTTTCTCCATGCCTTGCGCCGCCACGATGTCCTCGTAACGGTCGACCAGCGCCCGCAGCTCCGCCACGACTTTCTCGGCCGGGGTCTGGTCACAATAGCGGGTGAACCCGACGATGTCTGCGAAAAGCACGGTCACGTTCTCGTGCCGACGTGGTTTGACCTCGTTGTGCTCGCGCAACTCCGCCACCGCGCTCGGCGGCAGAATCGCGTGCAGCAGCTCGTCTCCCCGGCGCTTTTCGGTTTCGAGCCGCTGCAGATAGAGCGCCTCGCTGTCGCGCAGCCGCTTCTTCTCGAGCGAGCTGCCGACCCGCGCCCTGAGCAGCACCGGGTTGAAGGGCTTGGGCAGATAATCCTCGGCGCCGAGCACAATGCAACGGACGACACTGTCGATATCTTCGATCGCCGAGATCATGATCACCGGGATTTCGCGCCACGAGGGGTGCGCTTTGATCCGCTCGAGCACGTCATAGCCGTTCATCTCCGGCATCATGATGTCGAGCAGCACCAGATCGATGCGGCCGGTCTCGATCAGATCGAGCGCGCGCCGCCCGTTCTCGGCCACTACGACATTCGGATAACCCTCGCGCCGCAGTCGCCGGACCAGCGTGTAGCGGTTATCCTCATTATCGTCGACGACAAGGATTTTCGGGTCCATCGCCAGCCGTCAGGAATCGGCGTCGCGGCGCAACTGGCGTTCGATCTTGTCGAGCAGCCGGGGCAGATCGACGGGCTTGGTATCGTAATCGTCGCATCCGGCCGCGAGCGCCTGCTCCCGGTCTCCCGCCATCGCGTGCGCCGACAAGGCGATGATCGGGATGTCCCTGGTCTCGGCTGCGGATTTGAGCCGCCCTGCGGCGTCCCACCCGCTCAGCCCCGGCAGGCCCAGATCCATCAGGATCAGGTTCGGCGCTTCCGAAAGCGCCAGCGCGACGCCCTGCTCCCCGTCGGGCGCCACGACGACATCATAGCCGCGGCGGCGCAGACGTGAGGTCAGCATGTAGACGTTGTCGTCATTATCCTCGACGTAGAGGATCTTCGCCGTCACCCCCCGGTCTCCCGATTGCCATAGCGAGCCAACAACACTCGCAACTGGGCGAGGAGCGCATCACGGTCGAGCCCGGCCTTTCGCACCACGCGCTCTACCGCGCCATTGAGCCGCTCGCGATCGTCGCTGGTGAGCTCCGCCGCGGTCACGACGATTACCGGAGGCATTCCGCCATCGGCATGACGGTCACGCAGTTCATCGAGAAACTCAAAACCGTCCATCTCGGGCATCATCAGGTCGAGCACAATCAGGTCGGGG
>JBJMQW010000106.1:0-6833 GCA_045802495.1 Allostellaceae bacterium
CACATTGCGCGGGAGGGTCGATGAAAGTGGAATTTTCAAGGCCTCCGCCCGCTTGCGAAAGGGATTTGTCAACATGACGGGGCGCATCCAGGGAAATAATGTTAGCGCTGACATCATATCCCCCAGCTGCAATTACGCGTTTCAGACAAAAAACTAGGCTGTGAATAAGCTCGGGGCGCGAGCTGCTCCCTAAAAGTGCGTACTCAAGAACGCAGCCGCTTCGTCTGAGACATGCGCAATCTTGTTGGTCGCCTGCCGATACAGCTTTCGCGCGATCTCCGTCTGAGGCTGGTTGTCGTCCAGATCGCGAAACGGCTTCAGTTCGCGTCGTCCGAGATTTCGGCGGGCCGTGGCAATGGGTCTAACTTCTATGGTCAACGGTTGCCCGGCCCCGGATCGACAGACGTCACAACACCCTTTGCGCATAGTCCATTACCTCCTTGGTCCTCCGAGGAGAAGACGAATATCTCGTCATGAACCCGGATATCCTTGCCTCGATACATCGTTCGTTCGTTGAACGAAAACAATCCGGTTCTCGCTTCTGATCCAAGGGCGGCCTTTACAACAAATGGCACCGGGCTCTCCTTCACTCACATGCAATTTGCTTAGCCGCGCGGATAAACCCGATCCGGTATCTGGTCGAGGCGAGCCACAGCGCACTGATGGAAGTCTCCGCGAGCTGATCGTAACGAATTGCGGTGGCTCGAAGACACTTTTACGGCCGCTCACCGCCTAATCCCGATGGACCGACCGCAGAGAGCCAGACTGCACGACCGACAGCGTCGGCGAGACTGTGGCGCAAGCCCTCCGAGCGGAATTTGGCCCCGATCCAGGCCGGATGCCGCTCCAGGCGATCATCTTTTCGGCGGGCGAGCGCTGATCGCTTGTCGCTGGCTCGGGGCAGAGTGCTGCTTGTTCAGGAACCGACTTGCTGAATCCGGCCGGGCTCGACCGCGCCAAACGGTCGCGCCCTGCGGATGAAGTGTCGACCCCGGTCCCATATTGCTGTCATGGCAGATACGTTGGAACCGTTCCAGAAGCCGGTCCGCGGGCACCGCCGCCATTACCTGCTCGCCGGCTTGGCAATTCTGATCGCCGTGTGGGGCGGTTATGTTGGCTTGCAATATCGTGCGACGACAAAAATTGTCGCGGCGACGTCAGCGGCGCCTTCGCCGGCAATCCCGGTGTCACTCGCCACCGCGCAGCGGCGCGATGTCCCGATCTATCTCACCGGTCTCGGCTCGGTGCAGGCGTTCAACACAGTCACGGTCAAGACGCGGGTCGATGGCGAGCTGGTGAAGGTCGCCTTCACCGAAGGTCAGGACGTCAAGGCGGGCGACCTCTTGGCGCAGATCGATCCGCGACCGTTTCAGGCCGCATACGATCAAGCGGTCGCCAAAAAAGTGCAGGACGAAGCCAATCTCGCGAACGCAAAGCTCGACCTGCAGCGTTTCGCCGATCTGGCGATGCGCAATTTTGCGCCAAAGCAGCAAGTCGACACGCAACGCGCCCTGGTAGCCCAGCTCGAGGCCCAGACCCAGGGCGACCAAGCGGCGATCGACAGCGCAAAAACGGAGCTCGACTACACGACGATTACCTCCCCGATCACCGGCCGGACCGGCATCCGGCTGGTCGACCAGGGCAACATCGTGCATGCGAGCGATGCGACCGGCCTTGTTGTCGTGACCCAGCTCCAGCCGATATCGGTCATCTTCACCTTGCCGGAGAGCGAGCTCACCGCCGTCCAGTCGGCGCTGAACGCCGGTCCCGTTCGCATCTTCGCGATGAGCCGTGACGACAACCGCCAGCTGGCCGAGGGCACCTTGGCGGTCCTCGACAACCAGATCTCCCAGACCACCGGCACGATGCGTCTCAAGGGGACTTTCCCCAACCAGGACCACGCCTTGTGGCCGGGCGAGTTTCTCAACATTCGGCTGCTGGCGCGCACGGAGCAGAATGTGGTGACCGTGCCGTCGGGGGCGCTGCAGCGCGGGCCAGACGGTTACTACACGTACATCGTCAAATCCGACAGTACAGTCGATGCAAGACCCCTTAATGTGGGCCATGTCAGCGACGGCGTTGCCATAGTGGCTGATGGCTTGACGGCTGGCGAAAAGGTGGTGGCAGCCGGGCAATACCGTCTGCAGCCCGGTGCTCGCGTCGAGGTAAACAGCCCAGCCGCCAAGGGTTGACCGCCATCGCTTAATCCCGACGCGCGCAAAAAGGAAATCAGATGAACCTTTCCAGCGCCTTTATCGCGCGGCCGATCGCGACCTCCCTGCTGATGGCGGGGATTCTGCTCGTCGGTGCGGCGGCTTACCCGCTGCTTCCGGTGGCTCCGCTGCCGCAAGTCGATTTCCCGACAATTCAGGTGTCGGCGCAGCTTCCCGGAGCCAGCCCCGAAATCATCGCCGCGTCGGTCACGCAGCCGCTCGAGCGCCAATTCGGTCAGATCCCGGGCGTCACTCAGATGACGTCGAGCAGCGTCCTCGGCAACAGCGCGATCACGGTTCAGTTCGACCTGTCGCGCAACATCGACGGCGCGGCACAGGACATCCAGACGGCGATCAATGCGGCGAGCGGACAATTGCCGAAGAACCTGCCGTCGCCGCCGACCTATCGCAAGATCAACCCGGCGGACGCGCCCATTCTTGTCCTCGCTCTGACCTCCGACCTGGTGCCGCTGACCGAGGTCGACGATTACGCCGAAAATATCCTGGTGGAGCATCTCAGCCAGATCTCCGGCGTCGCCCAGGTCAATATTGGCGGCCAGCAAAAGCCGGCGGTGCGCATCCAGGTCGACCCGGTAAAGCTGGCTTCGCTCGGCCTCTCGCTCGAAGATCTGCGCGGGGTGGTCGTCAACGCGACCACAGTCAGCCCGAAGGGCACGGTAGACGGAAGGACTCGGACGTTCACGATCTACGACAACAGCCAGATGCTGGCAGCCGCGCCGTGGAACGATGTCATCGTCGCCTATAAGGGCGGCGCTCCGGTGCGGATCCGCGACATCGGCCGCGCCATAGACGCACCGGAAAACACGCGCCTCGCGGCCTTTGCCAACGGCAAGCAGGCAATTCTGCTCCCGATTTTTAAATTGCCGGGCGCCAACGTCATCCAGACCGTGGACAGTATTAAAGCGGCTTTGCCGCAACTGCAGGCAGCGATCCCGCCGACGGTCAAGGTTGAAGTGCTGAGCGACCGCACGCAGACGATCCGCGCTTCGGTCGCCGACGTTCAGTTCACCTTGATGCTCACGATCGCTCTTGTGGTGATGGTTATCTTCATTTTCCTGCGCAGCCTATGGGCGACGGTAATTCCGAGCGTTGCCGTGCCGTTGGCGCTCGTCGGCACCTTCGCAGTGATATACGTGCTCGGCTACAGTCTCGACAATCTGTCGCTGATGGCTCTGACGATCGCGGTCGGTTTTGTCGTCGACGACGCGATCGTCATGCTCGAGAACATCGACCGCCATATCGAGGATGGGCTGAGCCCGATGGCGGCGGCGATCAAGGGTGCCGGCGAGATCGGCTTCACGATCGTGTCGATCAGCCTCTCGCTCATCGCCGTGTTTATTCCGCTGTTCCTGATGGGCGGGATCGTCGGCCGCCTGTTCCGCGAGTTCGGGATCACCGTGTCGATGACGATACTCGTCTCGATGCTGGTCTCGCTGACCTTGACGCCGATGATGTGCTCGCGGTTTATGCGCAGCAAACAGCAGGTTCGGCACGGTCGCCTCTACACGTTGTCGGAGCGAGGCTTCGAGCTGCTGCTCGCCGGCTATCGCAAGACCCTCGATGTCGCGTTGCGCCACCACCGGACGACCTTTGCCGTGTTCGTCCTGACATTGGTGGCGACCGGTTGTCTCTTCGCCATCATCCCCAAAGGATTTTTCCCGCAGCAGGATACCGGCCTGATCTTTGGCACGTCGGAGACGGCGCAGGATATTTCGTTTCCCGACGCGGTGCGCCGTCAGCAGGCGCTTGTCGAGATCGTCCGCAAGGATCCCGCCGTCGCCACTGTCGGCATGAGCCTTGGCGCCAACGGTACGCAGACGCAAAACAACGGCCGCTTCTTCATCACCCTGAAGCCGCGTGACCAGCGCGATGTCTCGGCCGACGAGGTCATTCGGCGGCTTCGCCCGCAGCTTGCCAAGGTCGAAGGCGCTGCACTCTTTCTGCAGGTGGCGCAGGATATCAATGTCGGCGGCCGGCTTTCGCGGACGCAATATCAATACACCCTGCAGGACGCCAATCTGGACGAGCTGAACCAATGGTCGTCGAAGATTTTCGCCAAGTTGAAGACCCTTCCCGAGTTGCGCGACGTCGCGACCGATCAGCAGACCGGCGGCACGACCTACACATTGAACATCGATCGCGACCAGGCGGCGCGTTTCGGTATTCAGCCGCAGCTGATCGACGACACGCTCTATGATGCCTTCGGGCAACGACAGGTGACGCAATACTTCACCCAGCTCAACAGCTATCACGTCGTACTGGAGGTTCTGCCGGCATTGCAGCGCCCGACCGAGGCGCTCGGCAGCATTTATGTGAATTCGCCGAGCACCGGTGGCCAAGTCCCGCTCAGCACGTTTGTCAAATGGACAAATGAACCAACGAATTTCCTGTCGATCAATCACCAGAGCATGTTTCCGTCGGTAACTCTGTCCTTCAACCTGGCTGCCGGCGTCTCGCTCGGTCAGGCGACGGCAGCCATTCAAAATGCCGAGGCGCAGATCGGTGCGCCGGCGACCTTGATCGGCAATTTCCAGGGCAATGCGCAGGCGTTCCAGGCCTCGCTGGCGAGCGAGCCCTATCTCGTTGCCGCCGCGATCATCGTGATCTACATCATTCTGGGCGTGCTCTATGAGAGCTACGTCCATCCGCTGACCATCCTCTCAACCTTGCCGTCGGCGGGCCTCGGCGCCCTCGCGACATTGATGGCGTTCGGCTTTGATTTCAGCCTGATCGCGCTGATCGGCATCATTCTCTTGATCGGCATCGTCAAAAAGAACGGCATCATGCTGGTCGACTTCGCGATCGAGGCGCAGCGCCATCGCGGTCTGGTACCCGTCGACGCTATCCGCGAAGCGTGTTTGCTGCGCTTCCGGCCGATAATGATGACGACGATGGCGGCGCTGCTCGGCGGCGTTCCGCTGATGCTGGGCGCGGGGACGGGGGCGGAGATCCGCCAGCCGCTCGGCTATGCGATCGTCGGCGGGCTGATCGTCAGCCAGGCGCTGACGCTTTACACGACCCCAATCGTCTTCCTCTACCTCGACCGCCTGAACGCGTGGTTCACGAGCACTGCTCGACCAAAGGGTGGGCGACTGGTCGGGGTAATTTCGCATCGGCACATCTCAGCGGCTACGACCAGCAACCTCGTGGATTGAGCTGCTACAAGCGCTCGCCGTCCGGCTGCAAGAGTTTTGCCGTATGTGGTCCGAGAGAATTGGAGGAAATCACTTACGGCTGAGGTGGTCTAGGTGGAACGGACTGACGTGCTCCCCGGAATCACACCCGTCCCGGCGCCCAGATTGGGCAGTTATAAAACTAATACACCGCACCGCGGGCGGTGATCGGCCAGAGCTGCTCGACACGGCCCGCGCGGATGCCGACATACCAGTCGTAGAGGTTGACGGTCGGGTCGCAATGGCCGGGGACGAGGCGGATCTTGTCGCCGATGCGCAGCCGGTTGGTGGCGGTCGAAACGGCGAGCTTTCCGTGCTCATCGGAGGCGCGCTCGTAGGTCGCGGCGGGCTCATCGCACACCAGCGGCGGGCCAGAGTCGAAGGCAAGCGCCTTCAAGCCGGCGTCGACGATGGCGCGGTCCTCGGTCGGGCGGCTCATCACCGTCGCCCAGACGAAAAGGCTCGGCTCGAAGGCTTTGGTCGGGGCGCCTTCGCGGTCGAGATTGCGGCCGTAATCGGCGTCCATGAAAACATACGAGCCGCATTGCAGTTCGGTGTAGACGCCGCTCGCCGTCTCGAACTCGAAACTGCCGGTGCCGGCCCCGGTGATCACCGGGCATTCGATGCCGCCGCGCGCCAGGACATCGCGGGTCCGCCCGGCCTTGTCGGCGGCTTGGGCGATCGCCTGGCGGCGCTCCTCCCAGCCGCGCAAATGCTGCGCCGAGCCGTGATAGGCCTGCAATCCGCCAAAGGTCAGATGCGACGCCTCTGTGATCTGCCGCGCCAGCGCGAGCGCCGGCTCGCCCGGCTCGACCCCGCAGCGGTTGCCGCCCATGTTGACCTCGACATAGACCGGCAGGGTGATCCCGGCCTCTCCCGCCGCTTCGTCGAGCGCGCGGATCTGGCCCGGATCGTCGGCGCAGACGCCGATCCGGGCGTTATGGGCGAGCGCGGCGAGACGCCGCAATTTCTGCCGGCCGACGATCTCGTTCGTGACGAGAACATCCGCGACCCCGCCCTGCACCATAGCCTCGGCCTCGCTAACCTTCTGCACGCAGACGCCGACGGCGCCGAGCGCCACCTGCTTCAATGCGATGACCGGGCATTTGTGGGTCTTGGCATGCGGCCGCGCCCTGACCCCGGTGCCGGCAATGCGCTCCGGCAGCCGGCGCAAATTGCGCTCGAAGGCGTCGAGATCAACGATCAGCGCAGGGGTGTCGACCTCGTCGAGGGTCATGCCGATCTCGGCGGGCGGACGGGTGGTCATGGTGGGATCTCCTGAAGTTCCGATCGAAGCTTGCGCAACAGGGCCCGAATTGCAACAGGCCGATCGCCCTGTCTTCTCTGCCATGGAGCATGTGAAAAAATTGGCTGCATTGCGGTCGCGCGTCCTTCGAGACGCGCCCTTTGGTCGCTCCTCAGGATG
>JBJMQW010000107.1:0-3187 GCA_045802495.1 Allostellaceae bacterium
ACGCTATCCGATCCGTGGGTTTCCGTGTGATCTCGCGGTGACCGGCGCAGCTGCGGCAGCGCTGCCGGAGCTCGGCGCAGCGCTCGACAGGCATGTCGGCGGCTCCGCTGTGTCCGACCGCCGGCGGCGCGTCGGCGAGCAGCGCGAAACACTCGCCGCCGGTTGGCGAAAGACTCTGGAGAGCGCGGCGACAATGCGCCCGATCCACATGGCCTGGGCCAGCGCCTGCATCGCGCGCGTCAAGCCCGAGGATGCAATCCTCGTCAACGAATACACCTTGATGCCCGAGCATTGCGGCTCGAACCTGCCCGGGAGCTATTTCGGGTCGAGCACCGCCTCCGGCCTCGGCTGGGGCGGCGGTGCCGCGCTCGGCGCCAAGCTCGCGGCGCCCGACCGGCTAGTGATCGCGGTGCTCGGCGATGGCTCGCACCTGTTCGGCAATCCGGTCGCCGTCCACCATGCCTCCGCTGTGCACAAACTGCCGGCGCTGTTTGTCGTCATGAACAATTCGATGTGGGGCGCGGTGCGGCGCGCCACCTTGGGGATGTATCCAGCGGGCGAGGCGGCGCGCAGCAACAAGCCGCCCTTGATCGACCTCGAGGAGCTTCCGGCGTTTGAGCAGGTCTGCGCCGCCGCCGGCGGTTATGGCGAGCGGGTCGCAGACCCGGCCGCCCTGCCGGCGGCGCTCGAGCGCGCGCTGCGCGCCGTCACCGTCGAGAAGCGGCAGGCTCTCCTAAACGTGATCTGCCGCGGACCGTGACCACGGTTGCAACCTCTACCAAAGGAGGGGTAATAAGAAAGTAACGAACGTAATCGGGGGGACAGCCTATGTCGGCAAAAGTTTGGCCGCTCGCCTTACTCGCGCTTGCGTCATTGGCGTTAGCGGCACCGGGACCCGCACAGGCCGACCCGCAGCAATATGTCGTGACTTATGTCGAATTCAAGCTGGCGTTCAAAGAGGTCGGCGGGGAACTCCTCGAGCAATTGGCTGCCTTCGGGCAGAACAAGGGCGCGATCCGCTTCAGTGTCAGCCCGGAGATCGGGCGACCGAACCTCTATGTGCTGATCGAGATCTGGGATGACGCCAAGTCTCGTGAGGCATTCGAAAACCGACCCAAGACGCAGGCCCTGCTGAGTGCGATACAGCCGCTGCTTGGAGCTCCCTTCGACGAGCGGCCTGGCACGCTGATCGAAACGGGGGTGTCGGGGAAAGCCGCCAGCCGTGCCGGGGAAATTTTGATTGTCACCCATATCGACGTCATTCCGACATTTCTCGATCAAGCCCGGCCTTTGATCCTGGATTTCGTCACCGATAGCGCCAAAGATCCAGGCGTGAAGGAGTTCATCCTGGTGTCGTGGCTCGACATAACCAATCATTTCCAATTGATCGAACGTTTTCAAAACATGCGGGCGTTCAATGCCCATGTCAGTGCCGACCACACCGTGCAATTTCGCAACGGCGTGCAATCATCGATCGGCGCGCCTTACGACGAGCGCCTCTACCGGGCCGACTAGTCTTGCTTGAAGTGGCGTAGCAGCCACTGCAGCGTCTCCTCCGGCGCCTCTTCCGGCACGTAGTGGCCACAGGGCAACGCGCCACCCACTGCGTTGGTCGCGTAACCGCGTTGCCACACCGACAATACGTCGCCATGGACACCCTCGGTATGGCTGCGCGCGCCCCAGATCACCAATAGCGGAACCGTGATCTTATGTCCGGCTTCGAAATCAGCCTTGTCCATTTCAAAGTCGCAGGTCGGGCAGGCGCGATAATCAGCACAGGAGCCCTTGATTGTTTTCCAATTGAAACAGCGGACGTATTCGGCGAACGCCTGGGGATCGAAGAAACCGAGGCCGATGCCGGGCTTCGACAATTTCTTTTCCATGTACCATTGTGCCGGGACACCGGCGAGCATGCGCTCGGGGAAGTCGTACGGCTGAGCCATCAATGCCCAGTGCCATGAGCGCAGCGCCCACTCCTTCGAGGTGTGGGTCCAGATGTGGTGGTTGGGCAGGATGTCGATCAGCGCAGCGCGCTTGACCCGTTCCGGATGGTCGAGGCACATGCGGGCGGTGGTGCGGGCGCCGCGGTCATGCCCGGCGACGAAGAATTCGCGATAGCCGAGCTTCTCCATCACCTCGAGCTGGTCCTGCGCCATCGCCCGGAACGAATAATTGATGTTGTTTTCACCGGCATCGTCGGGACCGACGCTGTCGCCGTAGCCGCGCAAATCGGCCGCGACGACGTGGAAATGCTCGGCCAGGCGCGGCACGATCTTGTGCCAGGAGACATGGGTTAGCGGATTGCCGTGCAACAGCAGCAAAGGCGGACCGTCACCACCGTGCCGCAGATGGATTCGTGCGCCACTCGTCTCGATTTCCGTCCGGGTAAACCCTTCAAACATCTGCTCACTCCTCCGCTTCGCGGCCCTCAGACCAGGTTAGCTCAACTTGCCCTTTCCGCACGATGGCAGCGCAAGGTACACTGGCGGCGCACGGAGGAGCGAGGGTGCGTTGGGGGACCGCCGGTTCGTCGTCGAGCTAGTGAAGCCATCGCATTACGATGATGACGGCTATGTGATCCAGTGGTGGAAATCGTGGATTCCGTCGAATTCGCTCGCCTGTCTCTACGGCATTGCCTCAGACCTCGCCGACCGCCGCGCGCTCGGGCCCGATGTCGCGGTCGAGATCCGCGCCTATGACGAGTGCCACACGGTCATCCCGGTTGCACGCATCATCCGTCGAATCAAGAGCGCTGACGCCGGCGGCCTGGTCTGCCTCGTCGGTGTGCAGTCAAACCAGTTCCCGCGCGCGATGGACCTCGCCGCACGGTTTCGCGCCGCAGGCCTCCAGGTGGCCGTCGGCGGGTTTCACGTGTCGGGATGTCTCGCAATGCTGCCCGAGCTGCCGCCCGACATCGAGGCGGCCCGCCGGATGGGAGTTGCGCTGTTCGCCGGCGAGGCCGAGGGACGTCTCGCCGGGTTGTTCGCCGATGCGCTCGCAGGGCGGCTGCAGCCGATCTACAATTACATGAAAGATCTGCCGGGGTTGCAGGCGCAGGTGACCCCTTTCCTGCCGCTCGAGATTGTCCAGCGCTACGGCGAGACGATCGGCGCCTTCGACGCCGGGCGCGGCTGCCCGTTCCAGTGCAGCTTTTGCACGATCATCAATGTGCAGGGACGCAAATCGC
>JBJMQW010000108.1:0-5560 GCA_045802495.1 Allostellaceae bacterium
ACGGCAGGGAGGCGCCAGCGAACCACTCAACACACTGCTGCCGGGCAAGGCTGGGGGCGCGGCCGCAATCAGGAGAACCCTCGCAACCACTATCTGCCGGATCGTCGATCCGACGCTGGTCGCTAGACCGAGGCAGCTTCGCGACGCATCAACGGTCATGCGGTTTCGACCCGCGCATCAGAGTATGATCAACCGTCGTTATGACGGCCGCACCTCCTGCCTTGCCCGGTACAGTCCAAAACAAGCGCTTGAAAGAAAGCCACGAATTCGCGCGCCTGCTACTTGGAAAGGCGGACATGAGAGTGGTCAAAATCAAACAGAATGATTCCCTCTGTAAACCCCTCACTCCCCCTGTAAACCCTCACCACCCAGCCCGGTGGGCTGGGTCCCCCCTCTCCCGCGGTGCAGGAGAGGGGCTCTGAGCTTGTGCATTTATAGTCCCTCGCCCGCATTGCGGGAGAGGGTGTCGAGCGCAGCGAGGCGGGTGAGGGGGTTTGGGTACCAACTGTCAGCTTCATACCACTAGTTCCGGCACGGGGATAAAATTGTGGATCACAATCCGCCGCACGTTGTCGTGCGGCCGGATCAGTTCGTGGAGCATTCGTTCGGCCTGCGCCTCCTGAGACTAGAAGCTGCCGCGAACGACCCGATTTCTTAGCGCAAGAGGTTCCAGTGACTGGGATTGGCGCCCAGTTTCCTGAGGCCGTCGAACACCACTTCTCAGAGGTTCGGGCCCGCTACCGGCAGAGCTCAGCCTGCTGATCTGCCGCCCCCTGAACAACCCGTGCTAGGCTATCAAGAGGCAAAACCATGGCGGCCCGATGGCTCACAGCCCCGTGCAAAAATCCCGATTATCAGGAGGCTGAAATGGCATACGAAAGGCTCGACAAGGCACTTCGACAGCTGAAAACAGATCGCGAGCGTGAGGAGGCGACCGAAAAACAACAAAAAGAGGCGGGGGAAGAAGCCAAGATGCGGTTCGCGCAAATTAAGTCCGCGGTGATCGGGCCTATTTTCAATGAGGTCGTTGCGCACTTAGTGGCCGAAGGTTTCTTCGGGGAAACGGTGGACGAACAACGCGATGCCTCTGACCCAATTTCCCTCAACGTGAATTTATCGGAAGATGAAGGATTCAGCCGACAAGGCACCCTCCAAGTACGGTTTGATCTCGATAAATATGGATGTCAATTTGGCAAATCTACGATGGCCAAAACATCGTCAACTACTCAATTATTATTTGACAATGAACACCATAATTTAGATGAAATGTCGATGGAGCTGGTTCGCGAGAAAGCCGAACAATTTGTGCTCGATTTGATTGCCGGGAAGCTTGTCCATTAGTAGAAGAGTCGGCCTGGTGACGAGAGTCCCCGCAGTTGACGGGATCAGGGTGCGATCACAACCTCTGACATCCAGACCGCATCGCTGGCGATCTCGATCAGAGAACAGTAGCCAGAATAGCAGGAGGGAGTATGGTGTCCTCATCCGCAGCTGATCACGATCGCGGCAGGCGACGCCGCCACTTGGAGCAATGACGGTGGTAGTCCACCCGTGGCGGTGTTCTGGCCGGACACTACCCCGGACTAGAACAAAAGATAGATCAGCAACGCACTGAGCTTGTGCACCCGAGGAGTCAAACCGCGCAAGATTGCAAGGGTTCGTTCTTGACTTCTACCCGCGCAGCTTTCCTGGCGGCGGCCCCTTTCTCCCTGATCCAATACAGAATGGGCGACGCCGGCGTTCCTGACGTAAACCGGCCGAATCTCGTGAAAGCGATTGAAGCTGTCCCGATGCCGCCGCTCTGCTCAGGCTGCGTTATGATCAGCAAAGTAGCTGTCCGGCGGGTCGGCATCGGACGCGGTTAATCGAGGATCGAAGCGGAACCGCGTCGCGCAGTAAGGACAAAGGATCGTGTCCGCCTCGCCCATATTGATGTAGACGTGCGGATGGTCTTCCGGAGGCGATATGCCGATGCACTTGAATTCCCTCACCCCGATGCGGATTTCCGGGACGCCACGGTCGTTCCTGAACTTGGATAGCCGCGCTACCTGCCCGACATCCATTGAGGCCGCTGCGATTGGTGGGAGTCTGGACAGTCCGCTGCCCACATGAGGGGTCGGGTTGGTTTCGATGAACATGTTGTCCTCGTTATCGGTTGTCGCCCGCACTCCTCAGCGGGGCATTCAGCTCGGCAGCGTGCTCGGGGTATCGTGCTCAATCCACGTCGCTGCGCACAGCGATGTGATATGCGCGATTAGGACGATGGGCACGGAACAAGCTGGTTCACGGATACCGTAGCTGGTAGCGGCTTTGATAATCAGGGAAGCGATCCCGCATCGCCCTTTCGGTCGCAAGACTCTTTGCGTAGGCCTGGCTGAGATTGT
Source organism: Allostellaceae bacterium (assembly GCA_045802495.1). Taxonomy (GTDB): domain Bacteria; phylum Pseudomonadota; class Alphaproteobacteria; order ATCC43930; family CGMCC-115725; genus AP-15. The sequence continues at coordinate 2,385 of JBJMQW010000108.1, forward strand.
CGCTGCCCTCGGCGCTGGCTTCTCTGTGATCTTCCCAAGCCTGATGATAGGTATCGATCAAAGCATCGTCTCCGAGCGCCGAAAGACTTTTGGCGAATTGATCGACGGAGTGCTGTTGTGTGGCAGTGAGCATTTTGAGCATCCTTATCTGAGCGGCGCTTTATTGGAAGGTGATAACGTCGCTGAAACCTCTCGAGTTGAAGTTCAAACCGGAGGTCGTCCCTACTGAGAGAGCGCGCCAGAACGTGGGTAGGGCCCATCGCCTCTCCCCCGTCTTCAAGGAGAGGCGACGCCCTTTCCACGGGGGGCCAGTGCGGCTGGAGCTTAGTAATCCATGCCGCCCATCCCACCCATCCCGCCTGGCGGCATGCCAGGTGCGCCCTTGGGCTCGGGCCTGTCGGCGACCATCGCCTCGGTGGTGATCAATAGTCCCGCAACGGAGGCGGCATCCTGCAGCGCCACCCGCACGACCTTGGTCGGATCGATAATCCCGGCGGCGACCATGTCCTTGTATTCGCCCGACTGTGCATCAAAGCCGAAATTCGGGTCACCCTTGTCGGTGAGCTTGCCGACCACGATCGAGCCCTCGACACCGGAATTCTCGGCGATCTGCCGCACCGGCGACTGGATAGCCTTGCCGACGATCTCGATCCCGACCTTCTGGTCGTTGTTGGCGGGGTTGAGGCCGGGCAGAATTCTGCCCGCAAAGAGCAGCGCAACACCGCCGCCGGCCACGACACCTTCCTCGACCGCAGCCTTGGTCGCGTGCATGGCGTCGTCGACCCGATCCTTGCGTTCCTTGACCTCGACCTCAGTGCTGCCGCCAACGCGGATAATCGCTACGCCACCCGCCAGTTTGGCGAGCCGCTCCTGCAGCTTCTCGCTGTCATAATCGGAGGTCGTCTCCTCGATCTGCGCCCGGATCTGGTTGGTGCGCGCGACGATGTCTTCTTTCTTACCGGCGCCGTCAATGATTGTCGTATTCTCCTTGTCGATCAGCACCCGCTTGGCGCGGCCAAGCATGTCGAGGGTCACGTTTTCGAGCTTGATGCCGAGATCTTCCGAGATCACCTGACCGCCGGTCAGGGCGGCGACATCCTCGAGCATGGCCTTGCGCCGATCGCCAAAACCCGGCGCCTTGACCGCCGCCACCTTGAGCCCGCCGCGCAGCTTGTTGACGACGAGGGTGGCAAGCGCCTCCCCTTCGATGTCCTCGGCGACGATCAGCAGCGGCCGTGCGCTCTGCACGACGGCTTCGAGAATCGGCAACAACGTCTGCAGGCTGGAGAGCTTCTTCTCGTGCAGCAGGATGTAGGCATCTTCGAGTTCGGCGAGCATCTTTTCCGCATTGGTGACAAAATACGGGCTCAAATAACCACGGTCGAACTGCATCCCTTCGACGACATCGAGCTCGGTTTCGAGCGACTTCGCCTCCTCGACGGTGATCACGCCCTCATTGCCGACCTTCTTCATAGCCTCGGCCAGCATTCGGCCGATCTCGGTGTCGCCATTGGCCGAGATGGTGCCGACCTGCGCGATCTCGTCGTTTGTCGAGATCTTCTTCGAGCGCTTTTGAATGTCCTTGACGACGCCGTCGACCGCCATATCGACACCGCGCTTGAGATCCATCGGGTTCATGCCCGCGGCCACCGCCTTGACACCCTCGCGTACCATGGCATGGGCAAGAATCGTCGCGGTTGTCGTTCCGTCACCGGCGACTGAGCTTGTTTTGCTGGCCACCTCGCGGACCATCTGTGCGCCCATGTTCTCGAATTTGTCGGAGAGCTCGATCTCCTTGGCGACCGTGACGCCGTCCTTGGTGATCCGCGGCGCGCCGTAGCTCTTGTCGAGGACCACGTTGCGGCCCTTGGGCCCCAAGGTCACCCTGACGGCGTTGGCGAGTATGTCGATGCCGTGGAGCATCCGCTCGCGTGCATCGGTGCCGAGGCGAATATCTTTAGCAGCCATGTTTGCTCTCCAGTGGTTAAGCAGCTTTCGTATTCGCAGCGGCGTGATCAACCACACCCATGATGTCGGATTCCTTCATGATCATCAGGTCCTCGCCATCGAGCTTGACCTCGGTGCCCGACCACTTGCCGAATAGCACGCGGTCGCCGGTCTTGACGTCGAGCGGGTGCAGCTTTCCGTCCGCGTCGCGCGCGCCAGGGCCGACGGCGACGACTTCGCCTTCCATCGGCTTTTCCTGCGCGGTGTCAGGGATAAGGATGCCACCAGCAGTTTTTGCCTCCGGCTCGACACGGCGAATCAGAACGCGGTCCTGCAATGGGCGCAGTTTCATTGATGGTCTCCTTGGACGAGAATTTATGAGGGCGTTGGCACTCTCGTATGGAGAGTGACAACGCGCATATCACCACATGGGGCGGATAGTTCTCAAATACAACCAAGAATCACTATGAGCTCTCACAAGTTTTCGCGAAGAGCGAAGATATCCTCAGCGGTTGTATTAGCTTAACGCGTTAAATATATTTTTTGATCATTTCCGAAAACCTCATCTGGAGACATAACGATCAGCTAATCCTTCAATTCATCCCTGGTCGCCCCCCGAGTTGACCGGGGATGGCGAGGGCGGCACAAAGGGTCTTTAGCGATCCGACTTAACACCGCTTCGGTGCCCGCCCCGACATCGCGCGCGGTCGCGATGTTACGGACGGGCCGATCGCGGTTCTACGCTAATCTGGGACACAAGCTCGTCGCTGTGGCCACTTACCTGGCATAGGTAGATTCCGAACCTGTTCGTGATCGGCCACCGTCAGTAAGTTCACGAGGGATAGATACGTCGTCGTATGGTCCATGGCCCATTGATTGATGAGCTTTTGGTCGCGCGGCGACCAGGTGAGCAGCACCCATCCCGAGCCGCCGCCCTGCGCCTTACCCACGGCGGAGAATTCGCCACGCCAGCGATCGATGCTCCCGAAATCGCGGGCGAGCGCGTCGCGCAGCTCGCCCTCCGGTGCACTCTCGTCACCAAGCGAAGCGAAAAAGAGCTCGTGCAGGATCATCGACTTGCCGGCGATCAGCTCCTCGCGCTTGAGACCGTTGATCACAAAGCCCGGTGTGCTGGAGAAATCCAATTCGGCAAGCTGTGCGGTAATCGCATTCAAACGATTCACTGCACCGCCATAATTATTCTCGTAATGGCTGGTGATCAGCCGTTC
>JBJMQW010000109.1:0-10214 GCA_045802495.1 Allostellaceae bacterium
ATATCTAAAATTTCGTCGACGAGACTGCGTCGGGCTTTGTCGCGCCGTACTCTCAGCAGGCGTTCCTCTGCTGCCCTGCGCACCGCGGTCGTAACCGTCTCCCCGGTGAGTGCCGCGAGTTCACGCACGGATTTCTCGGTTTCGGGATCCTTGATGTTGAGCGCCATGGATGGTGCCTTGGCAGAATTTTTGTGTAAATGAAGATTGAGGTTTTGCCTGGTTAATTTCAACCATCCACTCTCGCCGATGCAGTCGTGGGGGCCTCACCGATGGAACCGTTTTGTCCGGTCTCCGCACGGCTGGATCTCGGGAGAATTGGGGGAGAAGCTGTTCATTGGGATGGCTGCGGGTGCATTTCGAAGCCGGCCGGGCGGCCGGCGCGGCGCGCGGCTTCGGCCGGCGGCAACAACGGGTCCCAGAGGTTGGCGTCGAAGCGCCAGCCGTTGACGGCGTCGGCCTCGCGCGAGACGACATAGAGGAGCGGCGGCACCATCTCCTCGGGCTCGACGAGGCGGGAGGTGCGGCCCTCGCGGCTCATTTGCCGCATCTCCTCGGCCATGCCGGGCGTGTTGGCGCCGGCGCCCGGGTTGACGATGTTGATCGTCAAGCCCGTCCCCTCGACCTCTTTGGCCCACACCTCGGTCGCCATTTCGAGCGCCGCCTTCGAGGCGCCATAGGGCGAGGTGTGCGGCCGGTTCATCGTGTCGAGTTTGGTCGTGACATTGACGATGCGGCCCCAGCCCCCCTCGACCAACTTGGGTGCTACGCGGCGAGCCATCTGGTCGGTAGTTGGTCTCGATGACGGCGCGCACGATGTCGTCCGAGACTTGCCAGAATTTCTGCGGCTCGGCGCGGCGGAAGCGGGCGGGGTCGATCGTCGTAAAGGTCAGGCCCGCATTGTTGACGAGGATGTGCACCCCGCTGAACCGCTCCAGCGCAATCGCGACGATCCGGTCGCATTCCGCGGGGCGGCGCAGATCGGCGGCAAGAGGCAAGACGCGCCCTGCGAAGGTGGCGCCTTCGGCCTCGACCTCCGCGATATCCGTGTCGATATGCCCGACCGCGACGACATGATGTCCTTCACGCGCGAGACCGAAAACCATCGCCCGCCCGAGCCCGCGCAACCCGCCCGTAACGATCGCAACCCGCTGTTCCATGCGCATCCCCTGGGATTCATCACAATGAGGCAGTGAGACAGTGAGGTTAGTCTTCTCACCGCCTCACCGTCTCGTTGTGAACGCTCTCAGACTTGTGCGAGGGCCATCGGCTCATGGTCGAAAGCCGGCATGATCTCTTCGGCGAAGGTCCGCAGACCAGCGACCGAGGCGCCGGGGGCGGCGAACAGCACATTCTCGACGCCGCCAGCTTCGAGGCGTTTCAGCTGGGCGATGATCTCCTCCGGTGTGCCGAGCAGGGGCGCATCGTCGAGCACAAACGAGTCCTCGTCCTCCTTGATGTGCGCGTAGCGCTCGGCGCCGGGGCCGCGGGCAAGATCGCCGATGTTCTTCAGCACCTGGCGGCGGGTGACGATCGCCCGTTTGCGCTCCTCCTCGTTGTGCACGATCTGCAGCCCGCGGGTGACGCCGACCATCATCGGATCGTATGGCCGCCCGACCCGCTCGCATTCGTGCCGGAAGGTGGCGACACGCTCGATGATCAGATCGGTCGGCGCGATCTGGTCGAGCAGCAGATTGTATCCCTCGCGCGCCGCGCGGCGGATCGACTCGGCACTGCCGGCGCCCAGCCAAAACGGCGGATGCGGCTGCTGGATCGGGCTCGGTTCGACGACGACGTCGTCGAAATGCCAGCGCTTGCCATGATGGGAGAAGCGTCCCGGGCTCGTCCACGCCTTGCGGATCACCGCCATCGCCTCGTCGAAGCGTTCGGTTGCCTCTTCGGGCGCAATGCAAAAGCCGGAGAATTCGTAAGTGCGGTAGCCTTTGCCGACGCCGAAATCGAGGCGGCCATTCGACAATAGGTCGAGGGTCGCCGCCTGCTCGGCGACCAGGATCGGATTGTGCCACGGCAGCACAACAACGGCCGTGCCGAGACGTATCCGCTCGGTTCGGGCGGCCAGATAGGCGAGAAGGCTCATCGAGGCCGAGACTTGGCCAAACCCGGTGAAGTGGTGTTCGACCAGAAAGACGCTCGAAAAGCCGAACTTTTCAGCTTCGGTTACGTAATTGACAAAATCGTGATAGGCGTGGCTGTCGCCGGCCGGCCCGCCGCGAGCGCGTGCTCCGCCGAACAATCCGAATTTCATGCGTCTGCCTCCCAAATACGTGAGAAAATATAGGATCCGATCGGGTCGAGGTCGACAAACCTGCGCGGGTTTTGGCTTAACAAGGCCGATCACACGAATGTGACCGCATGACAGCTATGCTCAACGAGGGCTCCCCAGAGCGCGCCGCCGATTTAATTGCTGCACTGCAACAAGCTCGGAGGACGGCAATGTTCGGAGATGTTGAGCGAGCGCGCGGCGACAAGAGCCCCGACCGGCAATTCGGCGATTGGCGTATCGTCGCCTCGGCTTGGCTGCTCGTCGTGGTATTCGTAATGCTGTTCGCTGCGGTTGATGCTTTGGCGTGCCGCCGCGTCGCATCGCACCCGCACCCCCATTTCGCCGGCGCTGTCCTTCCGCAGCATGATCCCTGCGCGGGGCCGGGCATTCCTTCCGCAGCCAATATCGACCGTTGCGAGAGCGCGCCGCTCGGCGGGGATCGCTACGCCTACTGGTGAGGAGCGGTCGGCTGCGCCGCCGCGGCCGGCTGCGTCGCGCCGCGTCGCGCCTCGACCGCAGCCAGCTGTGCGCTGATCTGCGCGCCCGAGACCATGATCCGCTTCTCCGCGCCGGACGCTGAGGCAAAGATCACCGTCAGCCCCTGCGGGTCCGCGCGCAGCTCGCTCTCCGGGATGGCGGCAGCGAATTCCTCGAGATAGGAGCAGCTTCCGGTGCAGCTTATCTCGTTTCGACCAATCTCGACAAAGCGCAAGGGACGCCCCCCGTCGTCACGGGCGGCCTCCCAGCGTCGTTCATTTCCGGAATAGCTGTCCGAGACATAGAGCTGGTGCAGAGTTTCTCCGGTCTTGCGATCGACAAAACTGCGCAAGCAATAATAGTTCGTCCCCGGCACGCCAAGAAACGGCGGCGCGTGCTGTGTCTTGGCGCCGATGACGCCGATAAATCGCGGCAGCTGGTCTTCGCGCGCGGGCACGCCGTCCTGGGCTGAGCTTGCCGAACGCGGCGGCTGGGCGCATCCGGTCAGCGCCGAAATCAGCACCGAGGCAGCGAGGAGGTGTCGCCGGTCGAGCATCATGCCTTGCGATCGAGGATGTCGTGATTGTCCTTTGCGAAGCCGGCCTCTTACCACGGCGGTCGAGAATGCACGCAGAGAAAGGCGATCGAGCTTCAGGAGATTGCTTCGTTTCGGCGGAATGACAGCGTGGTTTGCTGTCGTGCGCAGGGCCGAGGCAATCTCGTTGGGTCCATGGTGCAATCGTCGCGGGGCGGAGCTATTTTCGCCGCAGCGGGATCAGGAGAGAAGAATGAGCGACACGCCGACGATGGTGGCCCTGGGCGAGGATTATCCCGAGCTGCGCGAGTCGGTGCGCAAGATCTGCGAGCGCTATCCCGGCGCCTATTGGCGCAAGCTGGAGGCGGAGCAGGCTTATCCGACCGAGTTTATCGCTGAGCTGACGCAGGGCGGCTTTCTTGCTTCGCTGATTCCCGAGGAGTATGGCGGCTCGGGACTGCCCTTGCGGGCCGCCGCCGTGATTCTCGAGGAGGTCAATGCCTCGGGCTGCACGGCCAGCCAAGGCCATGCTCAGATGTACATCATGGGCACCCTGCTGCGGCACGGCAGCGAGGAGCAGAAACAGCGCTATCTGCCGAAGATCGCCTCGGGCGAGTTGCGGCTGCAGGCCTTTGGGGTGACCGAGCCGACCACCGGCTCCGACACGACAAAGCTCAAAACTCGCGCAGTCAAGCAGGGCAACCACTATGTGGTCAACGGGCAGAAAGTGTGGACCTCGCGCGCCCGGCATTCCGATCTGATGCTGCTCTTGGCGCGCACGACGCCGGTCGAGGAGGTAAAGCGCCGCACCGACGGGTTATCGGTCTTTCTCGTCGATCTGCGCGAGAACCTCGGGCACGGTGTCGAGATCCGGCCGATCGAGGCGATGATCAACCATAACACGAACGAGGTGTTCTTCGACAATCTCGAAGTGCCGCCCGAGAATCTGATCGGCGAGGAGGGGAAGGGGTTCCGCTACATCCTCGACGGAATGAATGCCGAGCGCATTCTGGTCGCACAGGAGTGCATCGGCGACGGGCGCTGGCTGTTGCAGAAAGGCATCGACTACGCCAAGGAGCGCGTCGTCTTCGACCGGCCGATCGGGCAGAACCAGGGCGTCCAGTTCCCGCTCGCCCGCGCCTGGGCCGAACTCGAGGCGGCCGACATGATCTGCCGCCGCGCCGCCGCTCTCTTCGACGACGGCAAAGAATGCGGCGCCGACGCCAATATGGCAAAGCTGCTCGCCTCAGAGGCGACCTGGCACGCCGCCGACGCGACGTTTGCGACCTATGGCGGCTTTGCGTTTGCCAAGGAATACGACATCGAGCGGAAATGGCGCGAGGCCCGTCTCTACCAGACCGCGCCGATCTCGACCAATATGATCCTCGCCTATATCGGCCAGCACGTGCTGGGCATGCCGCGCTCGTATTAAGAGCAGTGGTTAAGCCGTCGTCTCCGCGAGCACCACCCACAGCGCCGCCAGCAGCAAGATAGCGCCAATTGGCGCGGCAAAACGGCGCCCGCCCGGCAGGTTCTTCTCGGCGGCCATCACGGCGCCCAAGGCCAGCATCCAGCCGATATTGGCGCTGCCGACGACAAACATCAGCAGCATTAGCGCCCAGCAGCAGCCGACGCAGAAGGCGCCGTGTCTGCCGCCGAGGAGCAGCGCCTGCCATTTCGCGTGAACCCCGCGCCAGTGCTCGATCACAAAGCCGAGCGGCGCCCGGCATTTGTCGAGACACCGGTATTTGAGCGGACTGAATTGATAAAGTCCGGCAGCCGCCAAGATAGCCGCTGCGACCAACCAGCCGTTCGCGATCAACCAATCGGACTGACGCACCGCCAATATGACGCCCCAGTCGGCAAGATGCGCAGCGAGGCCGAACATGCCCCAAACCGAGAGGTAACCACCGATAACGAGCGCCATCAGCCGGCGGCGGTCGGCGCGCTGCGCCGTCAGGCGTCGGAAAATGTCGAGCAGCGGCAGCGTCGTCGGCAGCATCATCGCCACGAGCATCAGCATCCAGCCTCCGACGATGAGCAATCCGCCCAAAGTCTCGCCGCCACCCGGCAGCGCATGGCAAAGAGCGGCCGCTACGCCGATCTGGGTCCAGTTGCCGTGGTCCAGATAGCGGGCATAAGGGCTTTCGCCCCACAGCCAGAGAGCCAGCCACGCCGTACCGCTGAGCGCCGCCATCAGCGGCAGAAAGCGGCTGCGATGCGAGGCTGCGCGCATCCGGGAGTATCTGGCGGGTAATGGCCTAGCCGCTGCTCACCCTTCGAAAGCGAACTGCCCCTGGATGGCGTTGTGGTCGCGTAGATCGACGTCGACCCCGACTGCGGGATTTTTCAGTCGGAACATCGAGGCCTTGGCGACATAGGCGGGTGCGCCGGGGATCGTCGAGAAGATGCTGTCGACAAGAGTGGTCGGCTTGCCACTCGGGCCGCGATACGGTTCCATGACGGCTTCCGTCGTATCGCTGATCCGCAATGTCCCCTTGCCCTCCCTTACTTCGAAGGTGATGGGGGCGCGCTCGACTTTGACGACTTCGCCGATCAGCGCCGCAAGGTCGGCGACCGGCCCGCCCTGCTTCCCGGTAAAGACGCTGAGCAGCGCGCTCTCCTGCTCCGGGCTCGCCCGTTCGTCGATATAGATCTGCGCCCGCCACTTGCCGTCGAGCACATTTCCCGGAATGAAGACATTTGTGGCGAGCGTCAGTCCGGCGACATCGATCCCGTCGATTACACCTCGCTCGAAATGATAGGCGAGAGCCGACTGGCAGGTCCCATTGTCGGGGTTCTCGCCAATCCAGCACGGGCACAAAACTTCGCAGTCGCACACTTCGAGAAGACTGCCCTCGAGCTTGTACGTCATGATCTCCTCCCTGTTCGAGAGAGGGCTATTATCACGCGCTCTTCGCCTCCTGCCTATGGGGCTCTCTGCGGCGCCGTCAGCGAGGCCAAAGTGCGGACGTCTTCAAGAGCGTCAAGGGCGGAGACCGCATCCCATAACGCCGCGCCTGACGACGGCGCGAGATCGCCGACGACGGCCCAGCAGGCGTCGAACTTGGCCCTGGCAGCCCCTGCGGAGAGCGGACGCGCTGGGCTGCCCAGCACCTTGCTGACGTCGCAGGCCACGGTGCGGCCCTCGGCGAGATCGATCTCGACCCGCAGCGGCGCCATGGCGTTGGGATCGGGGTCGTCGTTTTCGATGATAGTGAGGCGATGAGCGAGCGCCATCGTGGCAGGATCGGAAAGCGCCGCTGCGGTGAAATCGTCGAGGCCGACAGTGCCGCGGCGCAGGCAGACGGCGCCGACATATTGCAGGCAAAGCCGAGCATAGCCGGCTGTCATTCCTCGCACGGCCGGGCGGCCGACCAGCCGTGCCGTCAGCGGCGGAACCCGAAAGCGGCATACAACCACCTGGTCGGCCGTGATGCGGTCTTTGCCGGTCAATTGCTGCAAGGCGTCAATGCCGCCATGCGTCGCGCGCCCGCTGGGGAACGGCTTGCAGCTCACTTCGGCGATGCGCCAGGAGCTGCCAAGCTGATCGAACGGCGCGGGATCGGCCGCGCCGTCGAACAGTGCGAAATAGCCGAAATCGCCGGTGATCGGGGCGCGCGGCCCCGGCATGCTGCGCCGAGCGAGCTCGACCGCGGTCACCGCGCTGCGCGCCGCAAAGCCCATCTGCATCGCCAGCTGCGGGGTGCCTTCGCTATGAGCCTGCATCGTGCCGGCGCACTGCCCATAATAGATGCCGATAGCGTCGCGCAGCCGCTCCGCATCGAGACCGGCCAACATCGCAAGACCGACGGTCCCGCCAAATCCCGATGCATTGGCCGGCCGAAAGAACCGCATCGGGGCGCGCGAGCACAACCCCAATGTCGCCGCGACATCGACCGCGACGACGATGGCGCGGATCAAGCGAGCACCGGAAACCTCGCCCTCGCGTTCTGCCCAGCCGAGCAGCGTCGGCAGCACCGCCGCCATCGGATGGACGACCGCCGCCTCGTGCACACAGTCGAATTCCTGGCCATGGATCTGGTAGGCGTTCAGCATCGCCGCATGGGCGAGCGGCAGCCGCTCGCCGCCGCCAAAGACCGTCGCCTCACCCTTGCCGCCGATGGCGGCAAGCATGTCGAACACCTCGCCGCGCCATGGCGCCGAGATCCCGGCCACGCCAACGGCGAGAGTGTCGGCGATGAACGCCCTGGCGGCAGCGCCAGCGGCAGACGGGACGCCATGCTCGCCGACCCTCTCGACATGCGCGACGATCTTGTCGACGATCGGGTCTCGCATGTCCGTCCGCGGCAGGTTGCAGTGTCAGGCGGCTGCGAGGCTGGTGAGCGAGCCGATGTCGGTGAGGCTGTCGAGGCCGGCGATCGTCTCGCGCAGCTCACGGGCGCGCGGAGCGCCGAGGACGGGCTCGACCAGCGCGTCGAATTTAGCGGCGAGGCGAAGGCCTTGCTCGCCGATGTCGGCGGCGGGACTGCCGGCGTCATGGCGCGCTGTGATCCGCCTCCCGTCGGTCAGCCCCAGCTCGAGCTCGGCCAAGGTCTGCGGCCAGCTGTCTTGCCAGTCGAGGCTCACCCGCTCGCGTAGTCCGACCAGGCCTGGATCGCCCGCGTTTTCCGCGCTATAGGCGGCGAGGCTTGCGGTGTCGATCCCGGCGAGCGCCATGGCCACGGTCTGTCGCAGGCTGAACTTGCTTTGCAGCCCGTCGACCGGGGCGGTGATGTTGCAGACCCGCTCACAGCTCCGATCGAGGCGCAGGGTGAGGGCGGTGATCTGCTCGGGTTTCAGCCGGTGCTCGTCGCGGAGCCGGCGGGCGCATTCAATCGGCGCATGGGTCAGATAGCAGGCGGCGTGGTATTTGAAGAGGTTGGCGAACAGGTGCAGCCCCGCCTCGGGCGCGGCAAGCGCCGCTTCCGGCGAGAAATCGGGGCCGTGGGTCAGCGCGAAGCCCTGGATGCATTCGACGATGTCGGCGCGGCTCGAAAAACCGCGCGCGGCGAGCCGCGCGGCAAGCAGCCCGTTTTGGGATGCTCTGCCGGCATGGAACGGCTTGCACATCGTCCCGAACTGCGACTTCAGCCCGGCCGCCTGGGTTCCGGCGATGCCGAGCGCGACGGCCGTCGTCTCCGCGTCGAGGCCCAGCAACCGGGCGCAAGCCGCGGCGGCCCCGAAGCTGCCGACCGTGCCGGTCGAATGAAAACCGAGGTTGTAGTGCCCAGGCCGTAACGCCGCCCCAATTCGGCAGGCCGTCTCATAGCCGGCGACAAACGCGGTGATGATTTCGCGGCCGGAGCTATGGCGCATTTCGGCGAGAGCGAGCAAGCCGGGTAGGATTGCGACCGAGGGGTGGCCTGGCATCGCCATGTTGACATCGTCGTAGTCGAGCGCATGGGCCGCCGAGCCGTTAACAAGGGCAGCCGACAGTGCCGGCAGCCGCACAGCGTGGCCGATGACGCTGGCCTGCGGCGCGCCGCCGGCTTCTGCCATTTCGTCGAGTAGCAATCGAACGAGCTGGTCGTCGGCGCCGGCGAGCGCCACACCGAGATAGTCCAGCACGCACTGCCGGGCGAGCTCGCGCGCCGCGGCCGAGAGGTCATCGAAGGCGAGCGCCGCGGCCTTGTTCGCCAGAGCTGCAGTGAGACTAGCTTCAGCCATTCTGTTCCTCCAATCTCATCGCCCCCTAAAGCGCGGCTTGCGCTTTTCGTTGAACGCCGCGACCCCCTCGCGCCGGTCCTCGGTAGGAACCATGCGGTTATAGGCCTCGATCTCAAGCATCATTCCGCTCGCGAGGTCCATCTGTATCCCGAAATGGATCGCGTGCTTGGCCTGCCGGACCGAGATCGGCGCGTTGTCGGCGATGCGGCGCCCGGTTTCCAGCGCTTCTTCGACGACGCGACCCGGCGCGCAGAGCCGGTTGACCATTCCCCATTGATACGCCTCGGCGGCGGTGAACGGGCGTCCGGTCAGGATGATCTCCTTGGCCCGCCGCTCGCCGACGGCGCGCGGCAGGTTCTGCGTCCCGCCGGCGCCGGGCATGATGCCGAGGGTGACCTCGGTCAACGCGAAGCGCGCCGTCTCGGCGGCATAGATGAAGTCGCAACACAGCGCCAATTCGCAGCCTCCGGCATAAGCCGCGCCGTTGACCGCACCGATCACCGGCACCGGGCAGCCGATAAACGCCCGTATCATGCGCTCGAATAACAGGTGCTGGTCCTGCCAGGCCTCGTCGGTCATGCCGTTGCGCTCTTTGAGGTCGCCCCCGGCGCAAAACGCCCGATCGCCCGCGCCGGTCAGCACAATGCAGCGCTGTTTTGAAGGCGTCGCGTTGACCTCATCGAAAAAGGCGAGCAGATCGCGCCCCATCTGCGTGTTCATTGCATTGGCGACTTCGGGCCGATTGAGGGTCAGCAGCAGCAGCCCCTCGCCGCGATCCTCGACCCGTGCGGTTTCGTAGTCGCGATTCATTGACCTGCCTCCGCCGGCGCGTCCTCTTGGCTCGCACTATAGTCTTGCCGGATGGCCTTGCCGAGATCACGTTGACATCCGATGAGTGACTCACGGACAAGCGGTCCACTCTCCGGCCGCCGGATCGCCCTTCCCGAAACCCGCGAGCTCGATCGGCTGGCGCAAATGCTCGAAGAGCATGGCGCCGAAACCCTCCGTTGCCCGATGGTCGCTATCCTTGACGCTCCTGACCCGGGCCCGGTCCGCGATTGGCTGAGCCGCCTCCCATTTGACGATCTGGTGTTTTTCACCGGCGAAGGACTGCGCCGGCTTTACGGTTTCGCCCAGCGCCTCGATCGAGAAACGACGTTCGTCGAAGCGCTCCGCGGCGCGCGGAAGATCACACGCGGTCCCAAGCCGGAGCGAGCGCTGCGCGAGCTCGGGCTCAAATCGGACCTGCGC
>JBJMQW010000110.1:0-8481 GCA_045802495.1 Allostellaceae bacterium
TGACGGGACCGCATTCCTGCTGCATGCGCTTGGCGCGGAATGCGGGATTGCCGTGCAGCGCCTGCTCGTATTGCTGACTTTGTCGCACATTCGCGGCCGCGCCGGGGTCGGGCGGCGTTTGCGTCTGTGCCGCGACGCTGCTTGCGTACCCGGTCACCAATACTGCCGTGAGGATCCATGACGAGTGCCTAGGCATCTTTCTCCTCCGTCGCTTGGGCCTCATCATGGCGTGAGATTGTGCATCGCTCAATCCACCATCGTCAGCCCGCCGCTGACGCTCAGCACCTGGCCGGTGATGTAATCCGATCGCGGGCTTGAAAAGAACAAGACCGCCTGTGCGATTTCGATCGGCTGAGCGATGCGGCGAAAGGGGATGGCACGGGTCAGCGCCTCCTTCATCCGTTCCGGCTGCCGCTGGAAGAGCGGTGTGTCGGTCGGGCCGGGGCACACGCAATTGACATTTATCTGATAGCGCGCCAGCTCCCGCGCGAGTGATTTCGTGAACGCGATCAGCCCGCCCTTTGCCGCGGCGTAGACGGTCTCCCCCATGCTGCCGACCCGCCCGGCGTCGCTCGATATGTTGACGATCTTGCCGGCCCGCGCCGCGACCATTGGCGGCAATAGGCTGCGGGTCAAGCGCACCGCCCCCATCAGGTTGATGGCGATGATGCGATCCCACACCTCGGGCGGATTTTCCAGAAAGGGCTGAATCTGGTCCCAACCGGCACCGTTGACCAACCCTGCTATCCGCTCGGTCCGTTGATGGACTGCGGCCGCGAAGGCTTCGATCGACGGGGCATCAGTCAGGTCGAGCGGCAGATATTCGATCCTTAGCCGCTCCGCTGCACCCTCCGCCGCTGTAGCCCGCCCGCCCGGCTCGTCGATATCTCCGACAAATACCCGTGCTCCCGCGCGGGCCAGCAAGAGGGCGGTCGCCTTGCCGATTCCGGAGGCGCCGCCGGTAACGACAACGGTTTGGCCCTGCATCTCCATGGCTGCTTCCCCTCCGAAACCCGATCTCCCTATTGATAAATCCGCTTAACGATGCGGGACAGGCGCTGCGGCTCGACTCCTCGCTACTCGGTCCGGACTGCAACTATAGATTGTCCAAAAATTGGCCTCTGCTGCATCTGCAGCAAATCTACAGCGGGAGTTCTCTTTAGGGTTGTTCCCGTACCGATCAAAATCGCGGCGGCAGCTCCAGCCCTAACCCACGTGCTGCACCGCCTCGAATAGAAATCCGCGGCGAGACCTGATTACGACAGGATCGAGTCTATTTTGCGGACGCTCCGGGCCATCAGGCAGTTTGCGTGTCAATCGCCCAAATTCTCATCGGTTCGCGCGGAACTCCAGCGCTTTCATGCCGCTAGAGACTCTTTGCGCTTGCAGCGCATCGGCGAGGAGCCGCGGGATTCGATAGGCGGGCAGATCGAGCCGGCAGCTTGGCGAGCCGGCACCCCGCCACACCACGTAATCGCTGCTCCACTCGTCGAAGCCGAAATGTCCGAACACCTGCGGCAGGCTCGGAAGATGGTCGCCGTAAAACGCCAACACCCCGTCCGGATGCGCCCGCTGCAATTCCGATAAGAGGATCTTCAGCATCTCGTCCGACTGGCGCAAACCGTCAAGGTAGCGCAGCAACTCGACACCCTGCGGTATTCCGGTCGGATCGAACTTCCGCTGCAACCCGCCGTCGATCGGGGGCCCCGCTTCGCGCCACGGCCCATGGTTCCCCATCGTGATCACAAAGATAAAGACTTTGGGCCCTTCGGCCTCGAGCACGCGAAGCACGTGCCGCGCCAGCTCCGGGTCTGAGCAATAGGGGGGGCGCCGAGAACCGCCCAGGCTTTCGATCCCGAGAAAGGTCTGAAACCCGAGCGCGGGCAGTGTGACATCCCGTCGGAAAAACCCGCGGTCGAAAGGATGCAGGCAAATGGTGCGATAGCCTTCGGCGCGCAACCGCCAAGCCAGCGAGGCGATCGGGGCGCGCGCAAAGGCGTGATACGGGTTGAAACGATCGTAGCCGAGTTCGCTCTCTGGTATCCCGGTCAGAACGGCAAACTCGGCGCGCATTGTGTTCGCCCCCCAGCCGGGCACTTCGAGCCGGCCGAAGGTGCCGCGTTCGCAGCAGGCGTCATAGCCGCAGAGCAGATCCCGGGGAACGAGCGGCGACAGCCGCCGCGCATCGAAAAACGACTCGCATTGCACAAGGAGAAGAGGCGCGCCTGATCCGCCTGGCATGCGCCCAATCGTGGGCGCCGGCGACAGGGTATGCCGCGCACGCCTTGCCGCACGCTCGGCCCTTGCGATCACCCCGTAAGTTAGAACCATCGCAAAGGGGCCCAACCTCGCGGCATCGTCGACGGGCTCGCCGGTGGCGCCAAGCTCCCGCAGCGCCATCGCCGCAGCGCCGAGTGCCGGCTCGCGCGACATCAACCATGTTCCGCCGACAACGGCTCCCCCGTAGCACAGAACGAGCAATGGCTGCGGCCGCCACAGTCCCGGCTCGAGAGAGAGGAGGGCGACGCACAACACAATTGCTGACACCGCGCCACCGATCACCAGCGCGGGACCGGCAAAGGGCAGATAGAGCTGCGGATGGGTGAAAACGTGCGGCAGCTCCGACATTTCCGAAAACACGACCGGTTCCCGCAACACCTGACGCTTGGTTCGGTCGGCGAGAGCGAACCCGGCGCCTAGAGAGATCAGCAGAGCACCGGTGAAAACCGGCCGGCCCGTTGCGGTCAGCACCAGGCTGCCGGCCAGTAGCACCGGAAGCACGTCGAGAAGAATCGCAGGCGGATTGCCGGTTATCGTATCGGCGACGCGCCGGGGAATTAGCCAGGCCGCGAGGGCGAGCCCGCCGCCCAAAGCCAAATGAAACGCGTAGCTCATGGCGGCGAATGGATGCGGAAACGGTAGCGCTGCAGGATCGCATCGCCGATGGCGGCGGGCGCCAGATCGCAGAATCGCATCCCGAGCACGAGCGGCCACGGGAATGCGGCGCGGCGACGGCCGCGATCGATGGCGCGCTGGACAATGCGCGCGGCACGCTCGGCGGTGAGGAGAAAAGGGGTGGGGCCGTCGAAGCGATCGGTCATCGGCGAATCGAAGAACCCAGGACAGATGACGGTCATCCCGACGCCTCGTCGCTCGAGGCGCGGCCGAAGCGCCTCCGCATAGGCTCGCACCCCCGCCTTGCTCGCGCAATATCCCGGGCTATACGGGAGCCCGCGATAAGCGGCGATCGATGACACGACGGCGAGTCGGCCACGGCCGCGGGCGCACATTGCCGGAAGGAGCGGCTCGATGGAGTTGATGACGCCAAGCAGGTTCACCAAAACTTGTTGTGTGACGCTGTCCGCGCCTTCAGAGGGGCTGTCGGGATCGGGCCCGGCAGAGGTGCCGGCATTCGCTATCAAGAGATCCACAGCGTGCTGACGATCGAAGTGGCACATCCATGATGCCATGCCGGACGCCTCGGACACGTCGATCGCCGCATCGTAGACCGTGGCTCCCTTCGCCCTGCAAGCACTTGCAGTTCCCTCTAGCCGTTGTCGATCGCGCCCCAGCAGACCCAGGACAATTTCGGGCCGGGCATAGGCCCTCGCCAACGCCGCCCCGAGCCCGCTCGAAGCGCCGGTGATGATTACGACGCCGAACTGTGCGCGCATCCCCGAACCCCTAGAGCTGCGGTGTTCGAGAATGATCGCGACCGGCGGGAAATCCTCCGGCGAATTTACCCGAGACCTCACTCCACCGCCGGGTAAGAACGCCCTGCAGCCGGCGCGCGACAACCAGCGGGCCGGGGCGCCACAATTTCGGAACCCCAAGGCGCTCAATGATGACCTCAGGGCCGCAGGGCAGCCGAGTGACAGGGTCGAGATAGCGGGGATAAAGGATCAACGCGCCCGCGACGAGCTCCTCGAGGCTAAGCAGACGGCCGCGGTTGATCCCGGTGAGGTCGGTGGTCAATCCCCAGCCTGCGTAAAAGGGTCTACCATAGACGACGACCCGGCGGCGGCGCAGCAGCGCCTCGAAGCCGGCGAGCGAGGTCAGGGTGTGCAGTTCGTCGATCTTGTCGAGGAGCGCCGCTGTGGAGACGCCACGAATCACGATGTCGGCGAATCTGCGGGCGACATCGTCCGGGATCTTCCCCTTACGATGTCCGGCATCGACATCGGGATGTGGCTTGTAAAGGATGAAGGCGTCGGGATTTGCTCTCTGAACCCGAGCCAGCAAATCAAGATTGCCACGAACACCTTCGCCGCCTAGCCGTACCGAGAGATCGTCCTCGACCTGTCCCGGCACCAGTATGCGCCACGTGCCCCCGGGCCAATCGACTGACGGTGTCTGCTCGCCCAGGTTATATTTGGTGACGCCCCCGACGACCAATCGGGCAATCAGAGCGCGCGCCCGATTCAACAGTGCCGCACCGAAATCAGTCTCGAGGAGCAGGCGCTCGAGATCGCTGCGCACACTCGGATCGAAATGCATGCCACGGCTGTCGAGGACGAGGGATGCGGGAGGCATGAAATCGGATCCGAGGCCGACCGACCGGACGAACCCGTCCTCGACGCGGATCAGGGAGACGCCCTGACGCTCGGCGGCTTCGGCCAAACCGGCCGGCGCCCGCGAGGCCCATACAGCAACGGCGCCTCCAGGCCGCGCGCGGGCCACGGCGATTGCAGCCTTGGCGCTGCGTCGAAACACCGGGCTGCCGGCGCTCGAGCGCAGAAAGTCGCCAACTTGCCGGCGCTTCCAGAAAGACATCCCGAGGCACGCGATGATGCGCCGGTTCGTCGTTGCGATTTTTCGCCACTCATCGAGTATTTCCACGACCTCCTCGAATGAGCTCAGCGCGTTGTGGTAAGGATCGATGCAGCGCGTCGAAACGAGGCAGGCTCCGGCGAAAAGTTCGTCTATTGTCCGGGGAAATGGATTTTGTGGAACCCCGGGCTGGTCGGCCGTGACGCCCCAGCCGGAATAAAAGCAACCTGCAAAACAGCGGACCATCCTGCGGGCGAGCAGCGCAAGAAATCCGGTCTCCCCGCCAGTTGTATAGATGCAGGCTGCCCGCTCGATCGCCAGCCACGGATCGACCGGCCGGGACAAGACGATGCAGCCGCGCGATGCCGCGGCCTTGAGGAAGCCGTGGAGAGGGTCGCGCCATTTGGCCGCATCGGGCGCCAGAATGGCAATGTCCCCCGGCGCGTATTCGAGCAGAGCGGCCGCTAACATGGCGTGGAGGTGGGTGGGGGAGGGCTCGAAATTCGCGCCCGACCCGCCGCCTTCTGCGGCGACGATCAATGCCAAGGCGCGGCCGCCTGCCGGTAGATCGGCGTCAAGGCCGGCATTCCACCACCGACCGGCGAGCCGTCGCGATGCGATGTCGCGCCGCGCCAGAGCGGCGCGGTTCAACAACTCCGGGCCCAGCCAGTCGCGGGTCGCGAGCAGCCGGCCAGCGTCGAGAACATCGGCCGGCGAGGCTGGTCCCGTGATGCGAGCTGTCGCGCTCAGCACCGGGCGTGGGCGGCCCCAGCCCGGCGGCGGGCGCAGCAAGCCGGGCTCGAGCGCCGCAAATGGGATGCCGGACGTCGCGGCACGCTCCTGAAGTCGGCTGTGTCGTCGCGAGGCCGACTGCGCAGCAATTGCGAATAGCTGATTGGCAGTGGTGCGCGAACGGGTCTGCACGAGGTTGAACTCGGGAAGCAATGCAGCGAGGTTGACTGCGCCGACACCGGTGCCGACGGAAGCCTCCAGCAAAGCCACCGTCCCGTCATGCGATCCGAAGGTCATCGCTGAGCGGTATTGCCCATGATTGCTGCAGATGGCGGGCACTCTTGACAATCGAGCCGGAGCTGTCCACGAAAATCACGCCGCATTGCGGGCACCTTGTTGCGTCCGGCGGAATATAAAACTTCGTCGGAACAATTTGACGCGGCCGGCGATCTTGCTTGCGCATCAAAGAATTGGGCCTCATAGGACCGGCACATGTTCTGCACTTCGCTTCGGGAATGTCCCAGCGCATCATCTTCGACGGCCTGAACCTCGCCCTGGCGCGCGGAACCGGGATCGCGACTTATACGCGGATGCTCACGCATGCCGCGCATGATCTCGGCCACGAAATCGGCGTTGTATACAGCACCCCCTTCACGCCCGCGAAGAATGCGCTGTTGCGCGAGATCGCTTTCTTTGACGAGAAGCGTCCGGCGATGTCCGGCAGACGCAAGTTGACCCTGCGACGGGCCATCAACCATGCGGTCGATCAGACCCGCTATCACCTTCCGGTCAAGCCGCTGCCGGTGGAGTTGAGCGGCGCGGTCGTGGCCCGGCAATTCAAGCAAACCCTGGCGAACCACGATCAAGTATTCGTGGCGCGCAATCTTTTCTTGAATGCTCGGAATTATTTCGCGCGCACCAGGGCCTTTGTGAACCTCGCCTTCGAGCCGCGGCCTGACATCCTGCATTGCACCTATCCGCTGCCGCTGCGCGTCAAGTCGGCGCGGAATGTCTATACCATTCACGACCTCGTGCCTCTCCGGCTGCCCTTCACGACACAAGACAACAAGCGCCAGCTCTTCCGACTCCTGCAAAAGATCGCCCGGGAAGCCGACCACATCGTCACGGTTTCGGAGAATTCGAAGCGCGACATCATCGAGCTTCTCGGGGTCGAGGAGGGACGTATTACCAATACCTATCAGGCGGTGGAGTTTCCGCAGGAGTGGCTCGAGCGTCCGCTCGCGGCGATCGCGAACCAGCTGGACACCAATTTTGGTCTCGAAATGCATAATTATCTGCTGTTTTACGGTGCCCTCGAGCCCAAGAAGAATGTCCGCCGCCTGATCGACGCTTATCTGATTTCGGGGGTCGACGTTCCGCTCGTCCTGGTCGTCGGCGGCGGATGGCAGAACGAACCCGAAATGGAGCTGTTGGCCCGGCAATGCGACAACGGGCCGGACCCGAAAACATCGCGCCGCCGAATCCGTCGCCTCGATTACGTGAGCTCTTCCAACCTGGTGTCGTTGATCCGCGGCGCGCGCGCGGTGGTCTTTCCGTCGCTTTACGAGGGGTTTGGCCTGCCCGTGCTCGAGGCGATGGTTCTCGGCACGCCGGTCGTGGCGTCCGGCGAATCCTCGCTGCCGGAGATTGCGGGCGATGCCGCCCTGTTCGTCGATCCGTACGACAGCGACGCGATCGCGCGCGCGATCGTCACCATTGTCGACGACAGCGATCTGCGGTCCGAGCTCGTCAGGCGAGGCCGACAGCAAGCCGCCAAGTTCTCCGTGAGCAATTATCGCGAGCGGGTCGGCGCGCTCTATGCTGCACTGCGCTGAAACGCCGCGGATAGCTAGGCGATTGGATAGAAAGCATGGCGCTCTCCGTTTTCAATCACACCCGAAGCGCGTACAGTCGAAACTGTACTGCGGCTAATCTCCACGTCCCGCCTTGCCTCGGGTTGGACAAAATCATCTAACCGATTACGATCTTGCACTATTCGGGTCGTCCCACATGGCAGAGATCAGGCAGCTCGATCGCGTTCAACCTGTGAGCCGCGCCGCGGCGGTGGTTGATGCCGGAGTGCGGCCGCGCGCCGGCGCAAGGGCGCGGCGGCTGTTCCGGTCGTTGAACATCTGGTTCTGGGCGATCGTAGGCGTGCCGACGCTTGCCGCTGGCGTCTATTACTTTGCGATCGCCTCCGATCTCTATCTCTCCGAAGCGAAGTTCATTGTGCGCAGCCCCAAGCAGGTGCAGGCGAGCGGTCTCGGCGCTCTACTACAGTCCACCGGGTTGGGGCGGGCGGCCGATGACACGGCCGCCGTGCAAGACTTCGTGATGTCGCGGGACGCGGTGCGCAAGCTCGAGCAGCAGGACAGCCTGCGCGCCGTTCTCAGCCGGCCCGAGGGCGATTTCGTGAGCCGCTTTCCGGGGATTCTGTTTTGGCGCAAAGACTTCGAGGCGCTGTACTCGCGCTACGATCATTTCGTTTCGGTTGAAACGGACACTTCGACGGGCGTGACCGCACTTCGCGTCAAGGCCTATCGCCCGGAGGATGCCCACACGCTCGCAGCAGCGCTGCTCGCTTACAGCGAGCAGCTGATCAACGAGCTGAACGAACGGGCGCGACGCGACGCGGTCGAGACCGCGCAGCGCGAAGTCGAACGGGCCCAGCAGCATATCGCCCAGATCCAGACCGAGCTGACGGCCTATCGTGTCAAACAGAAGATGCTGGATCCGAAATCGGCGTCAGCCAGCGTTTTGGAGCTGATCGGGCAGATGAACGCCGCCCAGACCAACGCCCGCGCACAACTTGGCGAACTGTTGAATAATTCGCCAAACAGCCCGCAGATCCCGCTGGTGAAGACGCGGATCGCCTCGCTCGACAAGCTGATCGCCGAAGAGCGCGCCAAGCTCAGCGGGGCAACCGACTCGGTCGTCGCGACGTTAACCGAATACGAGCGTTTGAACCTCCAGCGTGAA
>JBJMQW010000111.1:0-8344 GCA_045802495.1 Allostellaceae bacterium
GGAAAGCTGGCCGAAACTCGGCACCACCGACTTCACCGCGCACATCACCAAGATCATATCGGCGCAGCCCGATCTGCTGATTTCCTCGGTCTGGGGTGGTGATTACGTCGCCTTTTACAAGCAGGCGCTGCGCTATGGGCTGTTCGACAAGATGAAGGTCGCGAGCACGATCGCTTTTGGCGTCGCACCGCATGCGATCGGCAAGGACCATCCGGAGGGGGTGCTTGCCGGCGTGCACTCGAACTATCACTTCACCTATCCAGGCGGCGACCGCTGGCCTTTGAACAAGAGTTTCGTTCAGCGCTACTACGAGCGCTGGAAGGAATACCCGAACTTCCAGTCGGAAGGGGCGTACTCCGCGCTCTACCTGCTGAAGTCCGCGATCGACCGGGCCAACAAGCTGACCGGCGGGTGGCCCGAAGAGGAGGCGATCATCAGCCAGCTCGAGGGACTCGGCATGGATACCCCGTCGGGCTATCTTTACATGCGGCCCGACCACCAGGCCTACAAGGACGCGGTCACCGGGTTCAGCAAGAACCTCCCGCAATACGAGTTCGCCAGCTGGGATCCGGACCGGATCATTACCATACCGATCCGCAACATCACGGCGCCGCTGGGCTGGCCGAAGCCGGGCACGACCCACAACGAGTCGACCGCGGCGGCGAACTGGATCAAGACCACTTGGCCGAAGGCAACCGTGTGAGCCTGTCCGGCTCGCATATGTGCTAGAAAGCTCCCGCGCCCGGGCAACCGAGCGCGGGGGGTATTGATCGGCGACGAACACGCGAAAATCGTGTTACGAGCCTCCAGGGTAATCTGGCCGCTGGTTCATCCCGGAAATTCGCCGCACCCCGGCGTGAGGCCGGGCTTGCGATGCGGGCGCTTGGATGTCCAGAGGGGCGACTGGTGGCGATCCTCACCATTCAGATCCTGAACTCGCTGCTCTATGCCTCGGTCCTCTTTCTGATCGCCGCGGGGCTGAGTCTGATCTTCGGGGTCATGCGCATCGTCAACCTCGCGCATGGCAGCCTTTATGCGGTCGGCGCCTATGTCACCGCCTGGCTTGTCGGGCGCGGTATTGCGCTCGGGGTGCCACTCGGCTGGCTGTTCCTGCTGCTGCCGGTGGGGGCCCTGTCGGTGGCGCTGATCGGGGCCGTGATCGAGCCTCTGCTGCTGCGCCCGTTCTATCGCCGCGCCGAGGAATACCAGCTGCTCGTCACCTTTGGCCTCTTGCAAATCCTCGAGGATCTGATGCGGCTCGTCTGGGGCGGAACGCCGCTGTCGGCCGATACGCTGATGGATGCCCTGCCAATCCTGCGCATCGGCGGCTTGTTCTATCCCGCTTACAACCTTTTGGTAATCGGCATCGGCATCGTCGCGGCGGTGATCCTGTGGGCGGCGATCTATCACACCAAGTTTGGCGTGATGTTGCGCGCGACATCCCAGGACCGGCGGATGGCCTCGGCGCTCGGTCTCAACGTGGGGTTGGTCTATGTGGTGGCCTTCGGCATCGGCTGCTTCATGGCGGGCCTCGGCGGAGCCATCGTGGTCCCGACCCAGGCGGCAGTGCTCGGCATGGGTGTCGATGCCCTGGTCATTGCCTTTGTCGTCGTCGTCATCGGCGGGCTCGGCAGCCTCAAGGGGGCGTTGGTCGGAGCGGTCGTCGTCAGCTTTGTGCGGACCGCCGGCATCCAGTTCTTCCCGGAGCTCGAGCTGGCCGTGCTCTATTTGATCGCTGCCCTAGTGCTGCTGGTGCGGCCGACCGGCCTTTTTGGAACCGCCTAATGACGGCTGACGCCCAGCCACTCCAAAATCGCTCGCTGCTGAAGCTCGTGGCCGCGGCCGTGCCGGTCCTGCTCGCGCTGATCCTGGTGCCCAGCCTTGTAGAGACCTATCAGCTGCAACTTGTGATCTACGGTCTGATTGCGGCGATCGCCGCGCTCGGTTTCAACCTGCTGCTCGGCTACACTGGCCTGTTGTCGTTTGGACATTCGGCGTATTTCGGCGTCGGCGCCTATTCCGTCGCCTTCGTCGTCGAGCATCTCGGCCCGCATTCCATGGAGTTTTACCTCCTGGTCGGGATCCCGATTGTCGCCGTCACGTCGGCCCTATTTGGTTATATTTGCGTTCGGCACACGCGGATCTTCTTCGGCATCCTGACGCTGGCGATCTCGCAGGTGGTCTACAGCTTGGTGCTGAAGCTTTACTGGGTCACCGGCGGCAGCGACGGGTTGCGGGTCCCCCGGCCAGCGTTGTTCCTGGGATTGCTCAGCTTCTCGGGTCCCCAGGGGTTCCAGCTCTTCGTGAGGTCATATTACTACTACGTGCTGGGGATTTTCGTTATCTGCGTCATCCTGATGTGGGTGATCGTCCATTCGCCGTTCGGCAAGGCGCTGCAGGGCATACGCGACAACGAGGTTCGGGCGCGTTTTCTCGGTCTACGGATCCGTCGGTTCCGCTGGATCTCCTTTCTCGTCTCGGGCAC
Organism: Allostellaceae bacterium; assembly: GCA_045802495.1. GTDB lineage: Bacteria > Pseudomonadota > Alphaproteobacteria > ATCC43930 > CGMCC-115725 > AP-15. The sequence goes on from JBJMQW010000111.1 coordinate 2,486, forward strand.
CTTCACCGGGGTCGCGGGCATCCTTTGGGTGCCGCTCAACGGCTTGACGACCCCGGACGTGCTTTACTGGACATTCTCGGGAGAGATCGTGTTCACGGCGCTGCTCGGCGGGTTTCGCAATTTTACCGGGCCGATCGTCGGTGGCATCGTCTTCACCTATCTGAAGACCTACGCGGTGGCCAGCACCGAGTACTGGCAGCTTTTGCTTGGCGTCGTACTGGTCACCCTGGTGCTGGTCTTGCCGACCGGGATCGTCGGCGCGATATCGCGAGTTGGACAGCGACTGAGCCCCCGGAAGGCCGCGTCGTGATCCTCCTCAAGACCGTCAATTTGCGGAAGCAGTTCGGCGAAACGCGCGCGTGCGACGGCCTCAATTTCATCGTGAATAAGGGCGAATTCCTGTCGCTGGTGGGCTCGAACGGAGCGGGCAAGACCACCCTGGTCAATCTGATCAGCGCCCACCTGCAGCCGGACAGCGGCCAGATCCTGCTCAAGGATCGCGATATTACCTTCACCTCGGTAACTGAGCGGATCAAGGCGGGGATTGCCCGCAGCTTCCAGATCGTCAACCTGTTCGACGGGCTTTCGGTTTTCGACAATGTCGCCCTGTCGGTGTTCTCGCGCGAGGGCAAGGCGGTAAAGATGGCGAGATTGGCGGCCCACGACTACGATGTGCGGCGGGAGACGCTCGAGGTGCTGGGTCAGTTCGGACTCGCGAGCAAGGCCGCGGTTCCGGCGGGAGGACTCGCGCAAGGCGAGCGCAAGCTCCTTGACGTTGCGGTCGCTTATGCGCTGCGTCCCAGTCTGCTGTTTCTCGACGAGCCGACCAGCGGCGTGAGCACGCACGAAAAGGCGCAGATCATGGATACCGTGTCGTCGGTGGTTCGGGGAGGGATGGTTACCGCCGTCGTCATCGAACACGACATGGACGTGGTATTCCGCTACTCCGACCGCATCGTCATGATGCATGAGGGGTCGTTTCTCGCCGACGGCACGCCCGACGAGATCCGCGCCAACAACGATGTCGCCAGCATCCTGCTCGGCGCTCCCCTGACAGCCTGAGCCAGGCAAACCCGGTGCTGCTCGAGGTCCACGACATCGATACCTACCGCGGCCCCGCCCATATCCTGCGCGGCGTGTCGATCAACGTCGATACCGACGAGGTGGTGGCCTTGGTGGGCCGCAACGGGGCGGGGCGCACCACCATTATCGAGAGCATCATCGGCCTGCTCCCGGTTCGCTCCGGCCGGATCCGGTTCCGGGAAGAAGAGATCACGTCCTTGCCGCCGCATCGGCGGGCCAAGCGCGGCATCGGCTACGCGCCGGAAAATTCCGGTATCTTCCCGGAGCTTACCGTCGCCGAGAACCTGATGATCAGCCATTGGCTCTCAGCCAAGACCGGGCGCGTCGCGGCGCCCAACAGTGAAGGCGACACCGAAGCGGGAGCCTTCAGGGTCTTTCCCGAGGTCCGACCGCTCCTCGCCCGACAGGGGCTGAACCTCAGCGGCGGCCAAAAGAAAATGGTGGCGATCGCGAGGGCGATGGCGCTCGCGCCCTATCTTTTAATCCTCGACGAGGCGTTCGAAGGCTTGGCGCCGGCTGTGGTGAAACGGTTCCGCGAGGCGGTGATGACCATCAAGGCAATGGGCATTTCGCTGTTGATCGCCGAATCCAACCTGGTCAGCGCGGCGGCGATCGCCGACCGGCTCTACGTCGTCGATCGCGGCGAGATCCTCTTCAGCGGCACTCCGCGGCAGGCGCTTGCCGACGAGGAGGTCATGCGCGCGCTGCGCGGGTGATAGCGCGCCCGAGAAGTTCGATGTCGCCTCTCAAGGTCAAACCGCCGAGCGTCGTTCTGGTCCTCGCGGCGCTGCTTGCGGCCCTGGGCGTGGCGCGAGGCGGTCACGAGCTGCCAGTCTACCCGTCCTATTACCCGCACGAGATCGCGATGGAGACGATGCCGTCGGAGCACGCAGCAGACTTGCTCCGTGACGCCAAGCTTCAAGCCTACCTGGGCGCCGAGCCGCGCTTCCCGGGCGCGTTGCCGGCGTCGATCCGCGCGGTCGAGTCGCTTGGCAGCTTTGTAATCGTCCGGATCAACCCTCAGCGACCGGCCCATGATGAGCGGTCCGCATGCGCTGTCGTCGCGGCGATCGTTCGGGACATGGCCGGCAAAGACGGGTTCGTGTTCCATCCCTACCCGGTCACGCCCTGGCACGGCGATTTCCTCTACCACGTCGATCGCGCCGAGGCCGAGAAGACGCGGTTGCTCAGCGCGCTGGCCGCGTCACCGCCGCGCAACCTGATGGTTCGAGCGGGCGGCACGCTGGCGAGGCTCGTTCGCCCGGAGTGGCAGGCGAAGGGGGTGGATTGGGATGCCGCAGTCGAGGAGGTCGGCGCGGCGGAGCTGGTGGCGGCATCGACGACTTCGATCAATGGCTGGCTCGGGCCGCCCTGGGTCAAGAGCGGGTGGTTTCACGCAGAGCGCATTCTGGCCGATGCGACCGATGACGCGGAAGCGACACATCGCACCGAGGTTATGTCGCAACGCCTCGAGACCGGCGATTATCGCGACGCGGTCGAGCGCGTGAATCTCGAACGCGAGCTTGTCGCGGAGCTTTCCGGCGGGTGCCGCAAGCGCGTCGCCGGTTACACCGTCAAGCGCCAATATTTCAGCGCCGAATTCACCAACGGCATCGAGAACATCGGCTTTGATTCGATTGAAGGCCTCAATTCGCCGATCTTCATTCGCACGGTGAAGCTCAAGGACTTTCCGTGGAATGGTTGGCTGATGCTGGGGATCGATGCGCAGTCCGACGCAGCCTGGAACCCGATCGCCGGTTTTACCGATGGGTTCGGGCAACTGCTGTGGTCCGCGATCGGCGATCCGGCCCTGTTCTCGGCACCTTACGGTTCGGGCTGGATGCTCAATCGGATCGCAGATGTTCAATCAAATTCCGGTCGATAAAGGGCGAGGGAGGCACCGCGTTGCGTCTCGTTTTGGCAAGATGGGCGCTGACATTGTTGCTGATCACCGCCTGGAGCGCCGGTGTCCCCACGGCGGAGCTCACCTTTGACATCAAGATAGAGCGTGGCCGGGTCCCCGACACAAAGCAGCTCATCCGCGTCAACGAAGGCGATGTCGTGAAACTGCGGTGGACAAGCGATCAACCCCTCATCCTGCATCTTCACGGTTATGACATCGAAAAACGCATCGCCGCGGGGGCCGTCACTGTGCTTGCGTTCACGGCCTACGCGACCGGGCGATTTCCGATCCATGTCCATGCGCAAGGGACAGCCGTCGGAGGTCATGCGCACGAGGACGCACCGTTGGCCATCATCGAGGTCTATCCGCGGTAGCCGGGTTGCAGGGAGGAAGTGCCACGACACGCCCTGGTGCCGGGAGCGATGTTGGGATGCCGTTGCCGACCGAACCTCCTGTCGGTTGCCCGCCCGGGGACAGGGATAAGGGCTGCGGCGGGGTTCGCCGGGATCGTGTGACACGGCCGGTCGTCGCACTCGGCGCCGCGCTTATCGGGTTCTGCGTGCTCGCGGTCCCGGCTGGAGCGCATGGCTTCGGCCAGCGTTACGACCTGCCGCTACCGCTTTCCTTCTATCTGCTCGGCACGGCCGCAGCCGTCATCCTGTCTTTTGTCGTCGTCGGGCTCTTTGCCGGTCATACGCCTGGTGCGCGCGGCTATCCGCGCATCGATCTCCTGGCTCATCCGCTCGGGCGATGGCTCGCCCATCCGGTTTTCCTGGCGCTGCTCAAGCTGGTAGCCGCCGGCGTATTCATTTTGACCGTGACCGCCGGATTTTGCGGAAGCCAGGATCCCTATCGCAACATTGCCCCGACGTTGGTGTGGATCATCTGGTGGGTCGGGCTCGCGACCTTTTCCGCCTTCGTCGGCGATCTCTGGGCGGTGGTCAACCCGTGGCGGAGCCTGTTCGATGGGGCCGACCGGCTCTATCGAGTCTTGACCGGCCGCACCGGCCTCGCCCTGGGGCTACCCTATCCCGAGGCACTCGGCGTGTGGCCGGCTGTCGGGCTGCTGCTCGCCGTTTCCTGGACTGAGCTGGTGTTTCCGAGCCCCGCCGTGCCCGCCAATATCGCGTGGCTGGCGTTCGCGTATTCGCTGCTGACCTGGAGCGGCATGGCCGTCTTCGGGAGCGAGACCTGGATCAAGCACGGCGAGGTTTTCGCGATATTCTTCGGCCTATTCGCCCGCTTCGCGCCGACCGAACCCCGCATCCACAAGCAGTCGGGCGCCCACGGATTGGCATTGCGGCCGTTCGGGGCGGGGCTGCTGGCAAACGTCCCCGCATCCCCATCGATGGTCGCCTTCGTCCTGCTCGTGCTGTCGAGTGTTCTCTACGACGGCCTGCTGACCACGCCGGAATGGGCCGAAGCCGAGCAGCAGCTAATCAACTTGATGCCGGGCCTTGGGGAACCCGGTTCAGTTGTCGTCAGGACCATCGGCCTCGTGGCGTTTTGGGCAGTGTTCCTCGCCGCCTATCTCGCGGTGAGCGCGATCATGAGCGTGGCCGCCAGGTGCCGCTCGCCGCGCGATATGGCGCAGAGCTTTGCCCTGACCCTAGTGCCGATCGCCATTGCCTATCACCTGGCGCATTACCTCGCGTACTTGCTGACCCAGGGACAATACGTGGTGCCGCTCGCTTCCGATCCTTTCGGATACGGCTGGAATCTCTTGGGGACGGCCGGGTATCGGGTCGATATCGCCATCGTCGGGGCGCACTTCGCCTGGTACACCGCCGTGACATCGATCGTTGTCGGCCACATCGCCGCCGTCTATCTCGCCGATGTCAAGGCACACCAGGTTCTCGGGTCTCGGCCCGCGGCACTGCGCTCGCAGGTGCCGCTGACCGCGCTGATGGTGGTCTACACCTCCCTGAGCCTCTCCATTCTGTCCGAGCCGCTTGTCGAGCGCCGCGCGCCGGCGCAACCGACGGCGGCGGCGGCGGAGGTGCTGACCATTCCCGAAGACGCGCTCCTTCCCGAGCCCGGTACCGGTCGGCTGCAGCCGGTCGGACCAGGCCGATCCGCGCGTTCGAAATTGACTTATCGCGTGCTCGGCTCCGCTTTTCACGACGGCACGCGGACGACGGTCGCCGATCTCCTCTACGCTTATATGTTCGCCTATCGCTGGGCGGTTCGCGGTGACGTGGAGGCGCAGTTCGACCCGGCGGTCGCGGCGGCCACGGCGCCGCTGCGCCAGCGACTCGCGGCCGTGCGGGTCTCCGGGGTCGATACGGCCTCGAAATCGTTCCGGATCGGCGACGTGAATTTCATCCGAGAACTCTTCGCAATCGACGTCTACGCCGACATGCCGCCCGAAGACCCCGAACAGGACGCGGTCTTCGCACCGCCCTGGAGCACATTGCCGTGGCATCTGATGGTGTTGATGGAAGAGGCGGTCGGCCGCGGCTGGGCGGCGTTTTCGCAAGCCGAGGCCGCGCGCCGCGGCGTCGAGTGGCTCGATCTTGTCCGTTCAGACGAGATCAAGACGCGGCTCGCGGCGCTGGTTGACCAATTTGAACGAAAGGCTTTTCGCCCGGAGATCCTGCAAGCACTGGTAGGTGCCGACGACGCGCGCAAACGCTGGGCGGCGCTGTCGGCGTTCTACCGGAGCCACGGGCATTTTCTGGTGACCAATGGGCCTTACCAGCTCAAGAGCTGGTCGGGAGAGAGCGCAACCCTCGAAGTATTCCGCGACCTGAGCTACCCCCTGGGCGTGGGTTCGTTTGATACCTACGCCATCCCGCGCTGGGGCTACATCACCAAGGTCGAGCGTCAAGACCGTGGATTGCGCCTCTCAGCAGATATCGAGATCGTGATGA
>JBJMQW010000112.1:0-3465 GCA_045802495.1 Allostellaceae bacterium
CCTTGCGGAACGGCAATGCCGTGGCAAGCAAGCGCGCGGCGCGGGACAGGAAAATCTACATCATAGATCCGGCCGCCGAGCCGGAGAGAACAGTCCGCTGGCTGGAGGCAAAGGCCAATCGCGAGCTCGAACCGGAAAACGGGCTTCGCCGCTTCGAACTGGTCTGGGGGCCGGAGGGATTCACCGCGACTTGCCCGGCTATCGACATGGTGTCGCGCGCCCTGGCCGAGCGAGGCTATCCCGGCGATTTTCAGTATTTGATGCTGCACCCGGTGGCCGTCTTCGACGGCTACGAGGAATATCGGGATCTCAGCACCATGCCGCTTGTCGGCGGGCTGGACCTGCAGTCTCCTGTAGCGGCGCTCCGCGTTGCTTCTCGCAAGCTCCACGCCGAACGCGTGCGGGCCGTCGAACTGACGGCAACGATCGAGCGTCTCGAGGCGGAGCTCACGCGCGGCACCCAGCTCGCCGCAGCTCATGGTGAAAGCGAACGAAACTTTGTCGCGGAGCGCGAAGCCTGGTTGCAGCAAAGGGTCGCGTTGCAGGCCGGCCGGAGCGCTCTCGAAGGCGAGCTGGCAAAAACCCGCTCGCAACTCTCCGCGGCCGTCGATCTGAGGGCGCAGAGGGACAGTCAGATCGCGCAGCTTCGCGCCGAAATCGAGGACGCGGTTCGACAATTCGAGCGGGAGCAAAAGGAGTGGAATTGCGCAAGGCTTCGGCTCGAGAGCGAAAATCGCGATTTGCAGCTGCAGCTGGCAACCGGCTCACAGCAGAACGAAGAGCTACGCCGCGGCGCGGCGCTTTTGGAAGGTCAGGCCCTCGCGGCGGAACAGCAAGCAATCGACATTACCCACTGTATCGGCCCGCTCCTTGACGAAATCGATCGGTTGCGCGGCGCCAACCGCCTGCTCGCCGCCGAACAAGAGATGGCTTGTCACGAGCGCGAGAAGTTGGAGAACCGGATCGCAGCTTCTCCGGCCGCGCGCTTGCGTGCGCTCCGGTACCGGTTGGGACAAAAATGGCTGCTGCTGTTTTCCGCAGGCCGGGTGCGCCGGCAATGATGCCGCCGGAGCCGACGCATCGGCGATGCCAGTTGTCCCATGGCGACTTTAGGCGGCCGGAAACCGGCGTACCATCACGGTGCCGGCGAGCAGATCGTGCAATGTTCGCCGGTGCCTATTCAGAAACACGACCAGCAGGATCAGCGAGCAGGTCGCTCCGACGGTCAGATAGAACAATGCCGTCTGCGCCAGCGCCTGCAGGAAGCCGGGGCGGTCGCCCGTCACCGAACGCAGCTCGACATCAAACAGGCGCATGCCGATGGTCGCCGACCAAGGGCCGCTCAACAGCAGCGTATGATAGGCAAGGGGAATGAGCCCGAAGACAAACCACAGCACCGGCCCCAATAATCCGAGGCTCAGCACCCATAAGACCGCAAAGACGATCCACAAGAGTATGGCCAGTACGGCGATTACGCAAAGATCGACAAAATAGGCAAGGACGCGGCGCAGCAGCACCCCTTGGTAGGCCTCGGGCACGGTTGCCGGGTCGGGCATCGCCGTGTTGCTGTAGCCGTTCGGGGCATAACCGAAGGCCATTGTCGGGAAATCCCTGGTTTCACCGGATGGGCAGCATGTGGGGATCTTGGCCATCGTCGCAAGGCGCGGGATAAATTGCGGGCTTTTGATCGGAAAAGGAGCAGCAAGTGACCGCTTACGTGATCGCCGACATTCAGGTAACCGATACGGCTGCCTACGAGCCGTACCGGCCTCTCGCCGCGGCCAGCATCGCACGATTTGGCGGGCGGTTTATTGTGCGCGGCGGGAAGGTTGATTTGCTCGAAGGCGAACCCGAGCCGGAACGGATCGTCGTCATTGAATTTCCCGATGCTGACACCGCGCGGCGCTGGTACCGATCCGAGGAATACCAGAGTGCGTTGAAGATCCGCCAATCCGCCTCGCATGGGCGGGTTTTCCTGGTTGAGGGCGCGGCCTAACTCGTCCCCGGCTCACCCGTCATTGTCGGCGGTTCCGGGCAACAGATGCGTCGGAAAGCCGGCCTCGACCAGGGCCGCGATAAGCACCTCGACATGTCGCCGGTTCTGGGTCTCTACCACGACGTCAAGCTCGGCGCGTTTGACGGAGGTATCGTGGAAAAGACGCTGGTGATGGACCTCGACGATGTTGCCGGCGTGCTTGCCGATGACGCCGGACAGGCGAGAGAGGGCCCCTGGCAGGTCGGGTAATTCGGAGCGCAGCCGCACCAGCCTTCCCTCGCGCACGAGGCCGCGCATCAGGATCGAGGCGAGCAGCCGCGCATCGATATTGCCGCCGCTGATCACGATGCCGACCCGCCGGTTGCAAAACCGCTCCGGCGCCGCGAGCACGGCCGCAAGACCGATGGCGCCCGCGCCTTCCACAACGAGCTTCTGGCGCTCGATCAGCATCTCGACCGCCGCCTCGATCATCAGGTCGTCCACCAGAACGATGTCGGAGACCAGCGCCTTGACGATCTGCCGGGTCAGGCGGCCCGGCTCCTTGACCGCGATCCCTTCGGCAAGGGTGGCGGCTGCGGCAGGCGGGCCGGGATCCTCGCCGCGCGCCAACCGGTACATCGACGGGTAGGAGGTGGACTGGACGCCGACGATCTCGATCTGCGGGTTGAGCGCTTTGGCAGCGACTGCAATCCCGGAAATCAGCCCGCCTCCGCCGATAGGCACGACGAGCGTATCGAGGTCCGGCCGGTCGGCCAGAAGTTCGAGCGCGATCGTTCCCTGGCCGGCGATGACGGCCGGATCGTCATAGGGATGCACCAGAATAAAGCCCCGCTCGCGGGCGAGCGCGTCGGCGGCCTCCCGCGCCGCGGCCAGGCTATCGCCCTTCAGCACGACCTTGGCCCCGAACGCCTCGGTGCGATCGATTTTGGTGAAGGGGGTGCCTTCGGGCATCACGATCGTCGCTGGGACGCCGAGCCGCTGGGCATGATAGGCGACACCCTGGGCATGGTTGCCGGCAGACATCGCCACAACCCCGCCGCGCCGCTCCCCGGCATCGAGCGTCAGCAGCTTGTTCAATGCGCCGCGTTCCTTGAAGGATCCGGTGCGGTGCAGCGTCTCGAGCTTTAAGTAAAGTTCCGCGCCGGTGAGTTCGGACAGCGCCGGCGCCTTTATCACCGGCGTGTGCCCGACGGCCCCGGCGATCGCCGCGGCGGCACGCTGGATCGCTTCAAACCTTATGGGAGGATCAGTCACTGAGATGGAGCCAGAACCAAGGTCGCGACAGCCGGGGATCGGCCGGGCACGAGCCAATCAAAGTCGCGCCACCGGCGCAGCAGATCGGCAAAATGCGGCGAGAGCGGATTACCCGATTGGCCGGGTGTCGCCATCATCCTTGCATCCGCTGGTGATGCCAGATCGGTGATCGTCCGCAGTCCGGCGCCGAAGCGCTGCTCGAAGGGGTGGGCATC
>JBJMQW010000113.1:0-12060 GCA_045802495.1 Allostellaceae bacterium
TGTAAAACGCATGCCCCGTCCTCTTTCTGAGTCTCGCAAACCAGAAAGTAGACGGAAAACCGCCGTCTCGCGGGGCATGCGCCTGCGACCAATGGATTCACCCCTCGGCTTCCCCGGACAGCCCTGCGCGGTGCGGGAGAGGGGCTATGCGCGAGGTAACTATACATATCAACGTCCGAGGATGCCGGCGGGGCGCACGGCGAGGGTCAGGAGCAGAAAGCCGAAGGCGACGGCAGGCGCCCAGGACGGGCCGTAAAAGGTCGCGGTGATGCTTTCGACAATGCCGATCAGCATGGCGCCCGCCAGCATGCCGGGAAAGCTGGTCATGCCGCCCAGCACGCAAATCGCAAAGATGCGGCCGATATAATCACGGCCGATCGACGGCTCGACCGGCTGAATGATGATCAGCAGCGCGCCCGCCACCGAGGCGGTGGCGATCGATATCCCGAAGGCAATGCGCTTGACGCGGCTCGGGTTCGCCGCCATGAGCTGCAATGCTAGGCGGTCCTGCGACACTGCGAGGATCGCCCGGCCGATAAAGGTGCGTCCCAAGAAGACCTGGAGCACTGCAAGCATCAGCAGCGAGACGAGGAACGGGATCAGCATGCGCAACGGCAGGTCGATAAAGCCAAGATGCAGGCTCGGACCGATATACGGGGCTTCGACAAACCGGTAGTCGACGCCGAACACCAGGATCAGCGCGACCTCGCCGACAAACAGCAGGCCGAAGAAAAAGGCGAGACCCTGGATCGACTCTTCACCGCGCCGCTCGAAGGCATAATAGTAGACTTGGTAAACCGCCATGCCGGCGAGGAAGAACAGCGGCGCCATCACGGCGCCGATCAAGATCGGGTCGACGCCAAAATTGCTGTTCACGATGTAAGCGACAAACGACCCGAGCATGATAAAGGCCGGATGCGCGATGTTGACGATGTCGAGCATGCCGAAGGAAATCGTCACCCCGATCGTCACCGCTGCATAGAAGCCACCGAGCAGGAGGCCGGCGACGATGGCATTGACCGCCAGGTCGAGCGAGATCATCCGGCCGGTGTGCTTCCGGCCTCAAAAAACGGTCGTGGCATTCTCCCCCCTTATTTGTGTTTGCAAGGCGATTGCTAGCCTACCCAAACAACACGCATAAAAAAAGCGTCGCGGCCAAATCCGGCCGCGACGCGATCTGACCCGACCGATCGATTGTCGAAAATCTAATTCGCGTCCTCGTCCGTATGAGCGAATACCGCGATGCACCCTGTTTCGCAATCGGGAACCGGACCGCCGTTCGGCACGGCAAAGGCGCTAAACGAGTTGTTGGCCGCGAGCGGCACAAATACATGGTTGTTAGCTGCGTTTGCCGCGACCGAGTGCGCTGTGCCTGCGGGGTGATCGGTTGTCGCCGGCACATTATAGGTCGTCAGCTGTTGCAGAATGAGCTGGTTTTTCGCATCGACAACGCCAAGCGGGGTGGCACCTTTGGCCGTGGCTGCGGGAAGCGGCCGGAACGGGCTTCCGCTGCCGGTTGCGTAATAATTATCGTCACCCCTGTTGAACCAGACCTCGTCACCGGCGCCTACTCCGTACACGTTTGCTTCTATTACGCCTGTCTTTGCGTCGATGACCACGTCCTGGGGCGCGGCGGTGAAGGTGCCGTTCGGATCCCACACATTGCCGGCCGTATCAAAGACCGTATTGCAGCCGATGAACAGATCCTGCCGCGGACCGACAGTCAGCCCGGCTGGGCTGCAATATTGCACAGGGTAAGTCGCCTCAACGGTGGTGGCATTCGGAGCGATCCGCACGACGCCGCCGTTCGAAGGTACCAACCCGATCTGCGGGATGGAGAGATAGAAACGGCGCGTGACAGGTTCCCACACCGGTTGTTCGGCGCCATTCTGTGCGTCGACACCATGGGCCGCATCCAGGATCAGGTGATTGAGGACCTTGAGGCCGCAAGTGGCTTTATTGACCTTTACAAAGGTGCCGAACGGCGGCGTTGCGGCATTGTTGATGGCCAGAATGAGGCCCAGCGCCGGTGAATACGCCAGCTCATCGGCGCGAGTCGGCTCGCCTGCCATCGTGGTGACTTCGCTGACCGTACCGCCGGTAACGAAGTTGATGCAGAGCACCCGGCTCGGAGCGTCGGTCACGAACAGCCAAGGGTAGGGCGGTTCGGCGGTCACGACGCCGTTAGGACCGGCCGTCGCGGTCGCGAAGGCGGGCGGCGAAATCCCCGCGAACGAGTTGTGGCCGTTGTTCGGTTGGATCTGCGTTAGAAACGTATCTGTTTTGGCGTCGACGACGTCGACGGCCTTATTGGAACGATCAGCAAGAAAATAGAGTTGCCTCGCCTGGTCGACCCAGCTTATGTCGAACGAATACATCGGCCCGCCGGGCACCGATATCGTCTTGATCAATCTGCTCGCCCTGTCATCCCCGGCCTCGTTGCCCTTTCTTCCCTGATTGAAGCCGTCCGCCCACGCGGCATTGCCGATCAGCAACAGCGCGAACGCGGCTAGTGTCGTGGGTCCGCAATATTTCTGAAACGCGGCGCGCAATTTGCCATATGCTTGCAGCATATCGTCCTCCCAACTCGCGTTGTTTTCAAACTGACGCCGGCCTGGATAGCGCGGCGCGTGTAGAAATCTCCAGTCATCGCGCAAAGTCAACGAATTTTGACGGCTTATTGACGTATTCTGCTGTCTCGAAATATCTAAGGTTGCGGGAACATTTCCGCTAGATTGGGATTTTGTAATCTTACGCTTATAATCACCTTATTCGTCACCCACGACATCGACAGGAAGCGATCCGCCGCTTGAAGATCTTGCTGATCGAGGATGACGGAGAGAATGCCGATTATGTCGCGAACGGCCTTCGCGAGGAAGGCCATCTGGTCGCCAAAGTGGCGAGCGGTGCCGACGGCCTCATTTGCGCACTGGGAAACGATTTTGATCTGCTGATCGTCGATCGCATGGTGCCCGGCCTCGACGGCCTAAACCTCGTCAAGAGCCTGCGCTCGGCCGGCCACCACACCGCGGTTCTGTTTCTGACGGCACTGGGCGGTGTAGAGGACCGGGTCACGGGCCTCAACGCCGGCGGTGACGATTACCTGGTGAAACCCTTCGCCTTTTCCGAGCTTGTTGCGCGGGTCGCCGCGTTAGGGCGAAGGCCGCGCACGACCGCGGCAGAGACCAAATTGCGCGTGCTTGATCTGGAACTTGATCTCCTGTCGCGCACGGTAAGGCGAAATGGGGAACTGATCGAGCTGCAGCCGAGAGAATCCGCCTGCTCGAGTATTTGATGCGCCACGCCGGTCAGGTGGTCACACGCACGATGCTCCTCGAGCACGTCTGGGACATTCATTTCGATCCGCGCACGAACGTCGTCGAAACCCATATCAGCCGTTTGCGCAGCAAGATCGATAGAGGCTTCGAGGCGGCGCTGATTCATACGGTGAGGGGGGCAGGTTACTGTGTCCGCAGCCCTGCCTAGGGTCCTGCGAACCTCGAGCTTTCGCCTGACCTTGATCTATGCGGCGCTGTTTGGTTTTTCGGCACTGATCCTGCTCGGGGTCATCTATTGGGCGACTGGGGAATACATATCGAGCTCGCTTGATGCAGCCGTCGATAGCGATATCACCGAGTTGAAGGACGCTCTGCAAGGCGGAGGGGTCGAGGCGTTAACGGCGCAGGTCAAAGAGCGGCTGAGGCAAACGCCACATGGTCCAGTTTATTATCTTTTCCAGGACCCGAACGGCAAGATCATTGCCGGAAATCTTCCGCCGTTTTATGGCGGAGAGGGCCGGTTTGACCTGAAAATTGCTAGATCCGATGGGCCGAGTGTGCCTGTCCATGCTCGCGGCATTACCTTAACGGAGCGGGAGTATTTGATGGTGGGAGTCGACGCGCTCCCGCGCCGCGAGATGCGGAAGCTCATTCTGCGGGTATTCGAGCTGAGTTCCGCTATCACCCTAGTGCTGGCGCTCGCCGGCGGGGCGCTGATGAGCGGCGGCCTGCTTCGCCGCATCGAAACGATCAGCCGGGTAGCGCGCGACATCATGGCCGGCGACTTCTCCCGGAGGATTCCGGTCCGCGGCACCGGCGACGAGTTCGATCATCTGGCTGCGAGCCTCAATGCGATGCTCGAGCGCAATGAGGCTGCGATGGAGAGCGTACGCCAAGTGTCAAACGATATCGCACATGATCTGCGCACCCCGCTGACCCGGCTGCGCCAGCGGCTCGAGTTGGCGCAGCGGCGGGCGCGATCGGTAGAGGAGTGGCGGCTGGCTGCGGAGCGATGCATCTCCGACATGGATGCGATCCTGGAGACCTTCGGCGGATTGTTGCGCATCGCGCAAATCGAGAGCGGAATGCCGGCGAAGCGGTTCGCCGAGGTCGATCTCTCGGAGTTGCTGCGCACCCTGACCGAAGTGTATCAGCCGATGGCCGAAGAAAAAGAACAGTTGTTTACGGCTGATATTGGGTCCGATCTGACGGTTTGGGGGGACCGCGAACTCCTCACCCAGATGATCGCAAATATAATTGAAAACGCAATGAAGCACTCGCCGAGCGCAGCATCCATCGGTCTCGCAGCCAGAGAGTCGTCAGGGACGATATCCGTCGCCGTGAGTGATAGCGGGCCAGGAATTCCAGTCGAGGAGCGCATACGGGTGTTTCAGCGCTTCTACCGGCTGGAACGCAGCCGCAGCACGCCGGGAAACGGACTTGGCCTCAGCTTGGTCGAAGCAATCGCGGCGCTCCACCGGACGGCCGTCGAGCTGACCGACAACAGCCCCGGCCTGCGCGTAACCCTCCAGTTTCATACGGCAGATCAACGAACGCTTACCAGGGATCAGCTCGCGGACCCTCAGAACCAAAGAGGGCCATCTGCAGTCAGAGATGATCCCTCCGGGTCTGTCGGGACGCAACCGTCAACTTCGGGAAGAACGGCTGTGCGGGCGTCAAACAGATCCGCGGCCCACACGCCCCAAAGCCGGTAAAGATTTAAGAGCGATCCCGCCTGGTGACCGCTGCTGCGTTAGCCGGGGATCAGCGGCTCGCCTCGCATGTATTTGCCACGGCAGAACAGTAATGTCGGCTTCGCCGTGTAAGCATAGCGCTCGACATGGCCGATGAAGATAATGTGGTCGCCGCCATAGTGTCGGTATTCGTTGCGGCATTCGAAATGCGCTGCCGCGCCGATCAGTACCGGAGCGCCGCATTCCGGGATCATATGGTCGATTTCGGCGAATTTGTTTTCGTGCGAACGGGCAAATTTGTTCGATAGCTCGATCTGGTCATGAGCCAGAATGTTGACGACGAAATGTGAGCCCTCCTGAAAGGCGGGAAGGCTCTGCGCGTAGAGCGAGGCGCTCCACAGCACCAGCGGCGGCGTCAGCGATACCGAGGTGAAGGAATTGGCGGTCATGCCGTAGAGCCCGCCCGACGGGCTGCGCGCCGTGATGATCGTCACCCCGGTCGCGAAAGTCCCGAGCGCGCTGCGAAAATCGCGCAGGTCGAAACCTTCGCCCGAGGTGCCCTTTACCGGTGCCGCGTGGCTGCCGATCGGTTCGTCTCTGGGGATCTCGTTAGGCACAGTCGCCCCCTCAAAAAGCCGTCACAACGGTGCGTCGGGCGGCAGCCCGAGCGCCACCCTGCCATACACCGCGCCATTCACGTCCCAGTTCAGCACGTAATGGGCATTCGCCGCGTGGACGTCGCGAAATGCTCGTTGAATCGGGTTTCTTTCGTAAATGGCCCCGCCGCCGGTCGCGGCGAACAAAAGGTCTACCGCCTTGGTGCATAAGGCCGCGGCAAAAGCGCCGTCGCGCCGGTAGCGCGCCCTTTGCTCGATGCTCGGCACGATCCCCGCCTCGGTAATTTCTGTCGCCTCGTCACAATCACGCAGCACGATCGCTTCCGCCGCATCCGCCATCGCTGCTGCCTCTGCAAGATGGACTTGGATGTTGGTGAAATCGGCGAGGTTTCTGCCGGTATAGGCGCTGAGCCGGCTGCGCGTCGTCTCGGAGAAGTGCTGGATCGCGCCTCGAGCAATGCCAAGCGAGACCCCGGCGATTGCGAAGGCGAACAGGCTGACTGCCGGCAGCTTGTACAGTGTCCCCGGGTTGAGCTCGCTGCCGCGATTGGGGCCGCCCTTGATCCGCTCGGTCGAGAGGGTGCGGTAGGCCGGCACGAAAACGTCCTTGACCTCGACATCCTTGCTGCCGGTACCGGCGAGGCCGATCACCTGCCAAGTGTCGATGATCGTGTAGTCAGGCGCCGGGAGCAGAAACATGCGGGGCTCGCTCTGGCCGGTCTCCTCGTCGCTGACGACGGCGCCGAACATATTCCAGGTCGACGGGTCGATCCCGCTCGAAAACGGCCAGCGGCCGCTCAACCGATACCCACCTTCCACGCGCCGCCCGCGGCCGCGCGCGAAAATCAAGGCGGAGCTGATCAGGCTATCCGGCGATTCTCCCCAGATTTCCTGTTGGGCCTCGGGGTGCCACATGCCGAGCAGCCAATGATGCGCGGCGAGATTGGCCAGCACCCAGGCGGTCGACCCGCAGCCCCGGCCGATCACGGCGGTCAGCTCGAACATTGCGCGGTAGGGCAACTCGCTGCCGCCGACGCGAGCCGGCTGCAGCATCCGGAAGAGGCCGGTCGAGTGCAGATCGGCGATCGTCTCGTCGGGGAGCCGGCGGAGTTGCTCGGCCCGGGATGCGCGTTCTTGCAGCACTGGGATCAGCGCCTCGGCGCGGGCCAGCAACTCGTCGAAGCTCGGCGGCGCCCCGCGCCGGTCGGTTACTTCCTTGGGCATTGCGATCCTCGTCCGGATGAGCCACCCTGCCGCTAGTCTACTCGCCTCGCCTCGCTTCGGCGATAAGCTATCCACATGCGAGTCACGCTGTAAGGGCATGGCGCCGGTCGTACCTGCGACCGCGCGGGGCCTTTCTCATGCTGCAGGCTTGTGCTAGCGACGCTTGGGATTGACCGCTCGCCCGCTGATAGTGAAAGGGGAAATCAGGCATGACCAGAAGAGTTGGTTTGGCACTCGGCTCGCTTGCCCTCGTAGTCATCGTTCTGGCGTACGGACCGCCGGCCCGTGCCCAAGGCGGCGCGCAGGTCGGAACCCTCACCTGCAACGTGGCTAGCGGCTGGGGGTTTGTCTTCGGTTCGTCGAGAGCCCTCCGTTGCACTTTTGCGGCCTCGTCAGGCCGGGTCGAGCACTATTCCGGCGCCATTCAGCGGTTCGGGGTCGACATCGGCTATACGAGAGCGGGCGTTCTCGTTTGGGGGGTGCTCGCGCCAACATCGGATTTGGCGCCGGGGGCTTTGTCGGGAAATTTTGTCGGCGCCACCGGCAGCGCCACGGTTGGCGTCGGCGCCGGCGCCAATGTGCTGGTCGGCGGCTCCAACCGGACGATCTCGCTGCAGCCGGTCAGCTTCGAGGGCAGCACAGGCCTCAATGTCGCGGCAGGAATCGGGGCGATCAATCTTCGCTACCAGCCGCAGGCCGGGCGACAACGGTGAGCGCGGTAGCTCCACCGGCGCTGCCCAGTTCGCTGCGACCGGCGTAACCGCCTGCGGGAGAGATCGTCCGAACGGGGCGATCGCCCAACTCGCGGGCAATGGATTCATCTCTTGGTCACTGCGCTGCCATATTCTTGGCGTAGTGATCCTCGGGCGACTGGGATGGGGCGAGCCCGCCCAGGAACCGGCGCTCTGGGGGAAGCTCCTTTGGCGCCGGTGTTTCGCCTGCTCTACTATCTCTATGCCCGGCGGTTGGCGCGCGATGTCAGGAGCCGGCCGACGCCGCGCCACGTCGGCATCATCCTCGACGGCAATCGCCGCCACGGCCGTTCGCTTGGCATCACCGAGCCGCGGGCGCTTTATGACATCGGCGCCAACAAGCTCGATGAAGTGCTCGAATGGTGCGCCGAGTTCGGCATTCCCACCGTCACGTTATGGGTGTTTTCGACGGAGAATTTTCATCGTTCCGCCGCCGAAGTCTCCGGCATCCTGGCCTCGATCGAGGCCAAGCTGACGGCTTTGGCCAGCGATCCGGCGATCCATCGCCGACGCGTGCGGGTTCGCGCGATCGGCTGTCTCGGTATGCTGCCGGAACCGGTCCTTGCGGCGATCCAAGCGGCCGAGCGCGCCACCTGCGCCTATGACGGGCTCGAGCTCAACATTGCCGTCGCCTACGGCGGCCGACAGGAGATCACGGACGCCGTTCGCTCCCTCCTCGGCAGCATGGCCGAGAAGCAGCTCACGCTGGCGGAGGCGATCGACGGTGTCACGCCGGAAGCCATCGGCTGCCATCTCTATACCGCCGGTCGTCCGGACCCCGACCTGATCATTCGCACGAGCGGCGAAATCCGCCTTTCCGGCTTTCTGCTATGGCAGAGTGCCCACAGCGAATTCTACTTCACCGATGTGCTGTGGCCGGTCTTTCGCAAAATCGATTTCTTGCGCGCGATCCGCTCTTTTCAGCAGCGCCGCCGCCGCTACGGCTGCTGATCAGGGATCGCTCGCATAAACCGCGCGGCACCCGATGGAGGGCGATGGATAGTCACGCGGGAAAGGGTGAAACGCCAATGATGGGCGAATGCCCGCCCAGCATCAGGGCGTAAGCAGCGAGGGCGACGCCCCAGCGCCAGAGCCCGATCTCACTTGCGTCGAACCGGTTGCGCCCGGCGACAATTGCCGCGAACGGGATGATAGAGGTCCGTGCCGCGAACGGTTCCCAGGCGGCTCCCAGAAGCCGCCGTCGCTTCTGGTCTATCGATACCGTGCCGGCGAGCGCCACGATCGCCCAAGTCGCAAAGAAGACGAGCGAGGCCACGTCGCCATTGCCGATCAGATGGACCAACGCCCAGAGGCCGACCCCGGTCAGGAACGGATGACGGGTGACCCTGACGATGCCCTGCGCCGGTTGCGTGAGACGCCCTTCCTGCCCGACCGATGTCGGGTTCGGCGTCGTCAAGCCGATGACAACCAGCAAAGACGCCGGGAGCATCAGGATTATTGCGAGCGGCTTTCACCATTCGAGCATTCCCCAGATCCCGATATAGGGGGCGCGATTGTACGCCGTCACCAGCCACACAAGACCGATTACCGACGCGAGCGCGAAGGCGCCCCGGTAACCGGCTTGGCCCAGCGCCGCGACCGCACGGTCGCGGAGCCTGGTGCCGGCGAGGCCCAGATGAAGACCTGTGAAGAAGATCGCAGCCAGCACCAATGAGAGCACGATGCGTTCTCCCTTGCCTGGGGAACTCCTCCCGGCGTTGCCGTCTTGATGAACGGACCTGGCGTCTTTACGTTCAAATCGAACAATCACGCTAGACCTTGCGATGAACAAGCGCGCCATCCTTTTCACCGTCGCGGCCATCCTATCGGCCGGAGCAGCGTCGGCTCACCACGGCTGGGGCAGCTATGACACGTCGAAGGCCTTTACAATCAGCGCCCCTGTCGAGACCCTCGATTGGGCAGACCCGCACGCCCATATCATGCTCAAATATCAAGGTGCGATCTGGGAGGCCACGTTGGCGCCGCTTTATCGTATGCAGGCGCGCGGACTCTCGGAAGGAATGCTGAAGCCGGGCACGCCAGTGGCCGTTTTTGGTTATCCGTCGACGCGCAAAGAGCATGAGATGCGCGCCGAGCGGATCACTGTCGCGGGGAAGACCGTCGAACTGCGTTGATGCACTCCGGCATGCCACTCGAGGGCATCGGCGGCATAATGATGGCGTTCGAGCACTCCGCCCTCGGCCATGCGGCACGCAGCACTGGATGGCTCTATCCTCTCGCCAATCTCGTGCACGTGCTGGGTGCCGCGCTCGTCGTCGGTGCGATCGCCACCTTTGATATTCAGGTCTTGCGCAACCTGCGCGAGGCCCCGATCGTTTCGCATACCGCGATTCCCATTGCGATTGCCGGGCTTTTTCTTCAGGCGGCCTCCGGCGTTGTGCTGCTGTCGGCGGAGGCATCGACAGTTGTGCGCAACCCAGCCTTCCAGTTCAAGATGGCGATGTTCGTTTTCGCCCTCGCCAATGTGGCCCTGTTCCATTGGCGCTTTGGCAGAGCGCTCAAGACCGGCGCGCCGCTCGACGGAGCCCAGACCTTTGCCGCGGTGTCGCTCGCCAGCTGGGTGCTGGTGCTGCTGGCGGGCCGCAGCATCGCCTATCTGTGAGGCGTATCGATCGCGGGCTACACCGGGACCGCCACAGCTTGTGTGGCGGCGGCGGGCTGCACCTCGCGAAGGTGGCAGGCGACGTGGTGACCGGGAAGGATTTCGCGCATCTCGGGCTCCTCCTGCGAGCAGCGGGCGAAGGCGTAGGGGCAGCGGGTATGAAAGCGGCAGCCGGAGGGCGGGTTGATCGGGCTCGGCACGTCGCCTTTGAGGATGATGCGCTTTTTCGCGGCTTCAGGGTCGGGCACCGGAACGGCCGATAGGAGGGCCTCGGTGTACGGGTGCTGCGGGCGGGTAAAGAGAGCGCGCTTGTCGGCGAGCTCGACGATCTTGCCCAAATACATCACCGCGATGCGGTGGCTGATATGCTCGACGACCGCGAGGTCGTGGGCGACGAAGAGGTAGGAGAGCCCGAATTCGCGCTGCAGGTCCTCCAACAGGTTGATCACCTGCGCCTGCACCGAAACATCGAGAGCCGACACCGGTTCGTCGCAGATGATCAGGCTCGGGTTGAGGGCCAAGGCGCGGGCGATTCCGATGCGCTGGCGTTGGCCGCCCGAAAATTCGTGCGGGAAGCGGTCGAGGGCGTCAGCGCGCAAGCCGACCTTGATCGCAAGCTCCTCGACCCGCTTGTCGAGTGCGCTGCCCCCTGATACGCCATAATTGACGAGCGGCTCGCCGATGATGTCGCGCACGCGCAAGCGCGGGTTCAGCGACGAGTAGGGATCCTGAAAGACGACCTGCAGCTGGCGCCGCCAGGGCCGCATTTCGCGGCGCGTCAGAGCGTCAATGCGCTCACCCCTGATGCGGATCTCGCCGGATGTCGGGTCGATCAATTTGAGGATCGCTTTTCCGGCAGTCGACTTGCCGCAGCCGCTCTCGCCGACGAGGCCCAGGGTCTCTCCCTCCGCGATATCGAACGAGATGCCGTCGACCGCGTGCACCCGCCCAACGGCCCGCTGCAGCAGCCCCTTGCGGACCGGGAAGTGCTTGACCAGTCCGCGTACCGAGAGCAATGGCCGGGCCATGGCTACGCCGCGGCCAACCGGTCGGAGTGGAAGCAGGCGGCGAAGTGACCGGGTTCCTTCTCCTCGAAGCCCGGCATTTCGCGCCGGCAGATGTCGGTCGCCAGGGAACAGCGATCGGCAAAGGGGCAGCCGGGGATCGCTTCCTTTAGCGAGGGCACGGTGCCGGCGATTTCGGCTAGGCGCGGCGCCTCCTCGACCGAGAGAGTGGCGCCGAGCCGCGGGACCGAGGCGAGAAGCCCTTTGGTGTAGGGGTGGAGCGGACGGCGAAAGAGCGCCCGCACCGGCGCCTCCTCGGCCTTTCGGCCGGCATACATGACGACGACCCGCTGGGCCATCTCGGCGACGACGCCGAGATCGTGGGTGATCAGCACGATCGCTGCATCGATCTTCTGTTTCAGCTCGCGCATCAGATCGAGGATCTGGGCCTGGATCGTCACGTCGAGCGCGGTTGTCGGCTCGTCGGCGATCAGCAGCTTCGGGTTGCAGGCGAGCGCCATTGCGATCATCACCCGCTGACGCATGCCGCCCGAGAGCTGGTGCGGGTATTCGGCAATGCGCCGCTCGGCTTCCGGGATATGCACGAGGCGCAGCATGTCGACGGCCTTGGCGAGCGCCGCGCGGTGGTCGAGCCCCTGATGCAGGGTCAAGGTCTCGGCGATTTGCCGGCCGATCGTGAGCACCGGGTTCAACGAGGTCATCGGCTCCTGAAAGATCATCGAGATCTCATTGCCGCGAACCCCGCGCATCTCGGCTTCGCTGAGGCCGAGCAGGTCTCGTCCGGCAAAACGGATCGTGCCCGATACGATCCGCCCCGGCGGGGAGGGGATCAGGCGCAGGACCGACA
>JBJMQW010000114.1:0-14908 GCA_045802495.1 Allostellaceae bacterium
CGATCTCTAATCTTTACGATCGTCGCGTCTCGGCGGCGATCGGCTATCTTGATCCTGGCACCCGGCTGCGCGGCAATTTAACGATCTCGGCCCTGACGCAGGTCCGAAATCTGTTGTTCGAAGGCACGCGCTGCGTTGGCGTCAGGGCGTTGGTCAACGGCAAGGAGACCGAATTCCGCGGCGGCGAGGTTATCGTCTCGTCGGGCGCCATCCACTCGCCGGCGCACCTGCTGCGCGCCGGCATCGGGCCGGCCGGTCATCTGCGCGACCTCGGGATCGAGGTCGTGGCGCATGTTCCCGGTGTCGGGCAAAGGCTGATGGATCATCCGGCAATATCCGTCTCCTCCTTCATCAAGCCCGATTTCCGGCTCAACGGCCTGACCCGACGTCACATTCTGCTGGCGCTGCGTTATTCCTCGGGGATCGGTGGTGCGCCGCAGGGCGACATGTTCGTCGTCGGCGTCAGCAAATCCTCGTGGCATGCGGTCGGCGAGCAGATCGGCTCGCTACTTGCAGCTGTTTACAAGACGTTTTCGGAGACCGGGCAGGTCAAGCTCGCCTCTCGCGACTGGCGGGCGGAGCCGATCGTCGAGTTCAACCTGCTCTCCGACCGGCGTGACCTCGAGCGGTTGATGGACGCGTTCCGACGGCTCGGCGCGATGCAGATCAGTGCCGCCCTTCGTGAGGCGACCAGCGATCCCTTCCCGGCCAGCTACACGGAGCGCGTCCGCAAGATCGGCGTCGTCAACAGCAAGAACAAGATGATCACCGACGTCATCGCCAAGATGCTCGATGGCCCGGCCTGGCTGCGGCGGATGATGATCGAGAAAGTGATTGTGGAAGGCTACCGCTTCGACCAGCTGATGCAGGATGACGAGGCGCTTGAAGATTTCATCAGAAAGGCTTCGATCGGCGTGTGGCACGCTACCTGCACCTGCCGGATGGGTGCAGAGGACGACCCTATGGCGGTAACCGACAATCAGGGCCGAGTGCGCGGGGTCGGTGGGTTGCGCGTCGTCGACGCCTCGCTGTTTCCGACAGTGCCCTGCGCCAACACAAATTTTCCGACCCTGATGACCGCCGAGAAGATCGCCGATGCGATGCTGTCGGCTGCCTAAATATCAATGATGTCATTGCGAGGAGCGCAGCGACGAAGCAATCTCGATCGGGCCGACCCAATGGACGCGAGATTGCTTCGCTGCGCTCGCAATGACTGCCTGCAATCAGCGATGTGCCGAAATATTGGGAGAGCTATATGCGTTTTGGGATCTTCGACCATCTGGACGACAGCGGGCAACCGCTGACCCGGCATTTCGAGGAGCGGCTGAAGCTCATCGAGGCGTACGACCGCGCCGGCTTCTACGGCTACCATCTTGCCGAGCATCACAACACGCCGCTCGGCTACGCCCCGTCGCCGGGGATTTTTTTGTCCGCCGTCGCGCAACGTACCCGGCAGCTGCGCTTCGGCCCGATGGTCTATCTGTTGCCGCTCTATCATCCGCTGCGGCTGATCGACGAGATCTGCATGCTCGATCAGATGAGCGGCGGGCGCTTTCTCAACGGTGTGGGCCGCGGCATCTCACCGATCGAGGTCGGGTTCTACGGGGTCAATTTCGATACCGGAATGCAACAGTTCCGAGAAGCCTTCGAGGTTATCCAAACCGGCCTGACCGAAGACGAGCTGACCTATCATGGCAAGTTCTACGAGTTCGATCATGTGCCGATCGTCATGAGGCCGGTTCAAAAGCCCTATCCCGAGCTTTGGTACGGCACCAGCCGGCCGGACAGCATCCCTTGGGCGGCAGAGCACGGCGCCAATATCGTGACGTTGCGCGACACCGCTCAGGCGCGCGCGATTATCGATCTTTACAGAGCCGAATGGCGCGGGCATGGCCGCCCCGAAACCGAGCTCCCGATGATGGGGATCAATCGGCACATCGTGCTCGCCGAGACCGAGGCGCAGGCGCGCGACATCGCGCGTCGCGCCTACCGCCCATGGCGCCGTCACATGGAGCTGCTCTGGGCGAAATACGACGTGCCGTTCCCATTGAAGGCGGCGCTCCCCGACGATTGGGATCCGTTGCAGGAGCATGGGCACGCCATCGCCGGCACGCCGGCGCAGGTGCGCGATTTCATCGCCACTCAGGTCGAGGCTGCCGGCGCGACCTATTTCGTATGCGACTTCGCCTTCGGGACGATCTCGCATCAGGAGGCGATGAAGTCTGTCGATCTGTTCGCGCGCGAGGTTATGCCGGCCTTTGCTAACGCATAGCGCCGAGATTTGGGAGGACTGCCGATGGGTTCGATGATCGACTTTGCACGCCCCGATGGGGATCGCTCAAAAGGCTATCTGGCGACGGCGGGGCAGGGCCGCCCGGGCGTCGTCGTGATCCAGGAGTGGTGGGGTCTCAACGACCAGATCTGCGGGGTCGCCGATCGGTTTGCCCGCGCCGGCTACAACGCGCTGGCGCCGGATCTTTACAAGGGCCGGGTAACCGCCAAGGCCGACGAAGCCAATCACCTTATGACGGGTCTCAATTTCGCCGACGCGACGAACCAGGATCTGCGCGGAGCGGCACAACACCTAAAGGCACAAAGCGCGAAACTGGCGGTCATGGGCTATTGCATGGGCGGAGCGCTGACGATTGCGGCGGCCGTGCACGCGCCCGAATTCGCTGCAGGGGTTTGCTTCTACGGTATACCGCCCAAAGACTTCGCCGACCCGGTAAAGATCCGAGTTCCGCTGCAGGGGCATTTCGCCAACCAGGACGACTGGTGCACACCGGCGGCCGTCGACAATCTCGAAAGAGCGCTTAGCGCGACCGCGATCGCCCACGAGATCTATCGCTATGACGCCGCTCATGCCTTCGCCAATGAGCGGAGCGCCGCCTACGACGTCGCCTGCGCCAATCTGGCGTGGGAGCGCATGGCGGAATTCCTTCGGGCCAAGATAGGTTAGCGCACCTCCCGACGTAAACATCTTTGGGATCTGTTGGACTCTCTACAGTAATCAAAACGAGTATCCAAGAAAAGGTAACGGTTTTTCAAGCATCTTCCGCCCGCACCGACTTCCGAAGGTTAGGCGGCCCCCGGTTCTGCAAGCAGTGGCGGGCTTCTTGCCATACACCGGGAAAGTCCTGAAGATAACCTCGTGGTATTGCTGAGAGGGCTGGCCATGGATATTGGCGAGAGACGTCAGGCAAACCTCCTGGTGCTGGCTCCGGTCGGACGCATCGACAACTTGACGAGCCCAGATTTTCAGGCACGACTGCTCGCGGCCGTTAGCTCAGGCACCGCAGACGTCGTTGTCGACTTTTCGGGCGTCGAATACATATCGAGCGCCGGCTTGCGGGCGCTGATGATCGCGTCGCGGATTAAGCCGAAAGACCGCCGTCTGGCAGTCGTCCGCCTTAATGCCGTCGTACACGAGATCTTTACGATCAGCCGCTTTTCGCATCTCGTCCCGATTTTCTCGACAATCGAAGAGGTCAGCGCTGCCTGGGACGCTCCAGCGCAACCTTCCGCCGCCGCCCCCAGCGCCGATGTCGACCCGGAACCGTCACCGCCGCTGCGGGTCCATTTCTGGGGCACCCGTGGATCATTGCCGGCGCCGCTGCGCGAACGTGCGGTGCGCGGGAAGATACGCGACGCGTTGCTGGCGGCTCGCGGACATTTGCTCGACACGCCGGAAGCGATTGACGGTTTTATCGACCATGCGTTGCCATTCTCAGTGCGCGGCACGTTCGGCGGCAACACCAGTTGCATCGAGCTCTCTACTGACGGCGATGAATACCTATTGTGCGATCTCGGGACCGGAATACGTGAATTCGGTAACCGCATCATCCGGGACCACGGCGCCGGTCGCAAACACTGCTTCAATATCTTTCTGTCACACCCTCACTGGGACCACATCATGGGGTTCCCGTTTTTCACTCCCGCCTATCTTCCCGGAAACCATATTCGCATTCACGGCTGCCACACTTCGCTGCGCGACGTCTTTCAAATCCAACAATCGGCGCCGTTCTTCCCAGTCGATTTTCGCTCCCTCGGCGCGACGGTTGAGTTCATCACGCTCGAGCCCGGCCGCAGCTATGAGGTCGCCGGCTTTGCGGTATCGGCGCTAAAGCAATTCCACTCGGGCGATTCATACGGCTACCGCTTTTCTCGAGGCGGGAAGTCGGTAGTCTACTCTACCGATTGCGAACATAAATATTCGCGCCTTGACGAATCTTACCCATTCATCTCGTTTTACCAAGACGCAGATCTGCTTATTTTCGACGCAATGTATTCGTTGGGCGACACGATGTCAGTGAAGGAGGATTGGGGGCATTCGAGCAACGTTATCGCGGTGGAGTTGGCGCAAGCGGCGCGCGTCAAACGGCTCGTCCTGTTCCATCACGAACCGGTCCTGAACGACCGAGCAATCGAAGCCGTCCTCGCCGACACCGTGCGGTTCGAATGGATGAGCCGTCGTGGCGACAAGGTCGAGGTGATCTCGGCCTATGACGGCCTCGACTTGATCGTCTGACCCGCGTTCCCCGCCATGCGGTGGGGTGTCTCCATGTTGCGTGCTCCGGGGCGCCTCGCTGCTCTCGGTGTTATGGCTATCGCCTTGACGCTGCGCGTGATTGATCTCGGCATCGTCGAGGAGCCGCGGCTTCGCATCTTCGATTTTTTCGAGTGGCTCTGGTCCTCCCCAACCATGCTGTCGCCGGTTGTTGTTGTCGAGATCGACGAAGCAAGCCTCGAGCGATACGGCCAATGGCCATGGCCGCGCGGCAAGGTGGCCGATCTGGTGCGGCGGATTGCGCAAGGACGTCCGCTCGTTCTGGGTATCGACATCGTGTTTGCCGAACCAGATCGTCTTTCACCGCCAGAGATCGCGCGAGAACTAACCGGGCTCCCCCGGGCGCTGGCGGAGCAATTGGCAGGGTTGCCGGCAAGCGAGCCCGACTTGGCCGATGCGCTGCGCGCCGTGCCCACGGTGCTTA
Source organism: Allostellaceae bacterium (assembly GCA_045802495.1). GTDB lineage: Bacteria > Pseudomonadota > Alphaproteobacteria > ATCC43930 > CGMCC-115725 > AP-15. The sequence continues at coordinate 4,992 of JBJMQW010000114.1, forward strand.
CCTTGGCGCCGGGGCGCGAAAACGAGGCTGCCGCTCCTAGACTGCTGCATCCCGCACCAATCCGGCAGGCCGGCAGCGAAGCGAGCGCCTTTCTGAGGGAGTACAAATCGTTGCTCGCGAGCCTGCCCGAACTCGGCGCCGCGGCACAAGGCGCGGGTGCGAGCGTCGTGGAGCCCGATGACGATGGCATCGTTCGGCGGGTGGCTCTGGCGGGTAGTTTTCGAGGAACCATCATTCCTGCTTTTGCGCTCGAAGTGGTTCGCGTCGGCCGAGCGGAGCGCTCAGTCGTGATCGACACCGGGCCGCACGGCATCAAAAATATTAGGCTCGGCGGGCTCACCATTCCGACGAATAAGAACAGTCGGGCGATCCCGCATTTCGCCCCGTCGCCCGCACAGCACCTCTCGGCCGCCGATGTCCTCGATGGGCGTTTAAACCCCGCCGATCTCAAATCAAAATTCGTCTTGCTTGGTGTCGCCGGCCTCGCCATCGGCGATCAGCGACAGACCGCGCTCGGCCTGATGCGGGGGTTCGACATCAATGCGCAGCTCGTTACCTCGATACTAAGCGGAGGGTTGCTCCAGCGGCCTTGGTATTTCGATTGGATCGAGTTCGCCATGATACTAGCGGCCGGGCTCATCGCCATTTGGCTGCTGCGCTACGATCGGCCGGTGCGGGCCGCTGCTTTCGCCTTGGCGATCGTCGCCGGTTTGATGTGTCTCGAGATGGCGTCTTTTCGGTTCGCCGGGCTGTTGCTCGATGGTTCATATGCGGCGGCGACGATGCTGGCTGCTTTTGGCGTCATGTTGATCGGCATTCTGCGCGCCGCGGAGGCGGAACTTGGTCGCGAGCGCGCTGCGAAACAGCGGTATGAGGGCGAGTTGGCCGCTGCCCAGGCCATTCAAATGGGGCTTCTGCCGCGCCGCTTTCCCGCATTTCGCAATCGTCCCGAAATCGATCTCTACGCCCGTATCGAGCCGGCGCGAATAGTCGGCGGCGACCTCTACGATTATATCTTGATTGACGGGGAGCGCCGCCTGTTCTTTCTGATCGCCGATGTTTCCGGAAACGGCGCTCCCGCTGCGCTGCTTATGGCGTCGACCAAGGAAGTCATCCGGGAAGCGGCGCTAAAATTTGGGGTCGCCCTCGATGACATCTTCGACGAAGCGAACCGAAAAACCGCAAGCGCAAGCGACGACCTCCAGAGCGAGGGCGGTGTATTCGTGACCGCTTTTGCCGGAATTTTGGATCTCGCTAGCGGCAATATCGTCTACGCGAACGCCGGCCATGAGGCGCCGTTCATCATCAGCGGGAGGAAAGGTTTGCGCCAGCTGGTGACGGAAGGCGGACCGCCATTAGGGGCGATCGAGGGATTTTCCTATCCGGTCGATCGAGATCGCATCGAACCAGGTGAAATCCTATTGCTTTACACCGACGGAGTGACCGAGGCCGAAGATGCCGATCACAGGCTCTACGGCGTCAAACGGCTGGAGAGAATGCTCGCGAGCCTGCCCGTAGCCGAAGCTCAGCGCCTTGTCGCAGCAGTGATCGATTATTTGCGGCGCTTCATCGGCGAGGCCGAACAGGCCGACGACATTACCTTGATGGCTTTGCGGCGGGTCGCCGGCCCTGTGCGGCCACCAGGGCGGCAAGGGGCTATCTTACCGTAACCACCACACACCGGTTTAACGGCTCGGCAACCTGATCGGCAGTCGGCACGAGGAGGTCGAGCTTACCGCGGCCAGCTATCGAGATCGCGCCGCCATCAATTCCGTCACGAACAAGCCTGTCGCGAATGGCCGCGGCGCGCGCGAGCGACAGGGCCTGATTGGAACCGAGGTCTCCAAGAGAGTCCGTATGGCCGACGACTTCGATCTGATACGCCGGCCGCTTTTTGACGTCATCGAAAACTTCTCGATAAACAATGGCAGATGCCGGTTCGAGCCCGTCGCTCCCAAAGATGAAGTAGAGGCGGAAATGGTGCGGCAGTATCGGCTGCGCTGCGATCGCGCGTCGGAAGATCACGCTTACGTTTCCTTGGCTCTCCACAACCGGCTCGCTGCGGCCGGCCCGCGACTCTGCCGCCGCATAAGGCTGGTCCAGGATTGTCATCGACTCTCCGTCGTCGATCGTGATCGCGCCCGTCCCCACGCCTTCGGCATTCGGCAGCACCACAAACAAGGTCTGGCGCGGGCAAGCAGCGAGAAACACTGTACAAGCGAGCGCGATGACCAACCGCTCATTATCAACGCTCGCCATATACCTGAACCGCAAAGGTCGTACCGCGCACCGCCAGAACCGCAGTCGGCGTTTTGATCTTCATCGCGCTTGGCGAGGTCCGGGGGATATCGCCGGAGACCACAGCGAGAGTCCCTTGCCGCATATCGGCCAGCATTGAGCCCTGGAAGTTGTTCGAATCGAAGCGGAACTCATCGATTGCGAGCTGACTGTTCGGCCCTGTCGAGAACACTGTGTTGTCGACAAAAGTTATGCCGATGCTGCCATTCGGGCCTGTTTCCAGAAGATCTTTTTCGAACAGCAGGTCACCAACTTTCGCGGGCAGACGCTCGCCCGAGCGGAGTATGGTCACCTGTCCCGTCACTTTCTTGACTTGGGCGACCGACGAAGCTTCTCCCGCTTTAGACGCGCTCGCGCTGCCAATCGTCACCAGCGCTGCCAGCCATACAATCTTGGCACGGCGAGAAAGTTCCCGCAATTTGTCAGACCCGGCCGAGCGTTCATCGCGGCGGGCGATTGACGGTCGCGACGCGCCAACCATGTCCCCTGCCCGGACCGTCGATGCGATCGATACGGGTGATCGAACAATTCTCGATTGAAAACGCGAGCGCAGCCTCCGGATCAAGCCCCAGCGCCAGAGCCAACGCCGCGCGGATTGTCCCTCCGTGCGCGACGGCGATGATGTCACGCCCGGGATGCGTCTCGACCAGGCAATGGATCGCCGCAGACACCCGTTCGATCACTTCGACAAAGCTCTCGCCGCCGGGCGGCGCCTCCCTCGCCGGCGCGTGCCAGAACCGGTGAAAATCACCGGCGCGAGAAGCTTGTAGCTCCTCGTAGGTAAGACCTTGCCAGTCACCAAAATTCTGTTCGGCGAGATCGGCTAGCTCGATCGCGTCGGGACCAGGGATCGGCTGCGGTCCGGATAGCCCGGCGCGGATGATGGCCGAGGCCGTCTCGTGGGTACGCCGCAGATTGCTCGTCACCCAGACGGCGTCATGCGGGAGCATCTCGGCGAGGCCCGTGAAGAGCGCAGTTTCGGAACAATCACACGCAAGATCGCTCTGACCGTAGATGCGGCCGTTATGGGCCACGGGTGCGTGTCGAACCCACCATAATCGCGTCGCGGATGGGCTCATGCCGCGGATGCCGCGAGCAGCATTACGATCTCTCCGATTTGCTGGAAGCACCCGAGAACGTCCCCCGTGTAGCCGCCGATCTGTCGGCTTGCAAGGCCCGCCATCGCGAATACCGTTGCACCGGCGAGGCAAATTGCGATCGTCCCAAGCATCGGGCCGAGGCCCGCCAAAGCTACGATGGCGCCTATGAAGACAGCCACAACGGCACTTGCGGCGCTCGGCTTTCCTGCGGAAAAGCCGAGGCCGTCGACGCGAGCCGGCGACAGCAGCCGCATCGCCATTGGAAGAATGGCACGCGACGCGGAGTGGGCGGCGACCAATGCGAGGCCGGCGTGCAACATATCACCCATCGCGGCGAGTGCTGCGGCGCGCAGCGATACGCTCAGGACGAGCGCCAGCACCCCGAATGTGCCATGCCGACTGTCACGCATGATGGCGAGCTTTGCTTCGCGGTCAGGCCCGCCGCAAAATCCGTCGGCGGTGTCGGCGAGCCCGTCCTCGTGCAGCGCGCCGGTCAGGACGACCGCGGTGGTGACCGCCGTCAGCGCGGCGAGCCAGCTATGCAATCCGAGCAGCTGGGCGAAGCCGTACGTCAATGCTGCGACGGCGCCAATTCCCGCCCCGACCAAGGGAAAGGCCCATGCCGCATTCCCGATGTGCCGGGCCGCGCCGGGCGGCAGGTCGATGGGAATTCTTGTCAAGAATGCCGTCGCGGCGGCAAAGCCACCGAACAAGCCCGGGGGTCTTGGCAAAGGGCCGTCGGGAGCGCTCATCGCCGTGACGATAGCCGAACACGGCAAAAAGGATGAAGCTCGCATTGCTGCTTGCATTTCCTCTTCCGGTCCGCGAGTGCCCCAGCGGCCCGCGTTCGCGAAGAGGGTCAGTGCCTGGAGCCTGCCTATGGAGAGATCGTGCGGATGCCCGAGCCGATGGCGACTTTGGACGAGATGCGCGCACTGTTGGTCCAACTGCCGGGACCCGATCTCGAGGCCGGCACTGCGGCGGCGGCGCGCCAGGCGCTATTGACCAAGCCGCCCGGCTCGCTCGGGCGGCTCGAAGAGCTGGCGATCTGGATGTCGACTTGGCAAGCGCGGCATCCGCCGCGATGCGAGCACCTTCTAACCCAGGTCTTCGCCGGCAATCACGGGGTTGCTGCGCGCGGCGTTTCCGCCTATCCCGCTGCGGTGACCGCGCAGATGGTGCAAAATTTCACCGCTGGCGGCGCAGCGGTGAACCAGCTGTGCCGCACCTTCGACGCCGGTCTCAAAGTCTACGAAATGAACCTCGACGCGCCGACTGGCGATATCGTCGTCGAGCCGGCGATGAGCGAGGAGGAATGCGCCAAGGCGATGGCCTATGGAATGATGGCCGTGGAGCCTGGTATCGACGCGCTGGCGCTCGGCGAGATGGGCATTGGCAACACGACCGCAGCAGCGGCGCTTTGCGCCGGGCTGCTTGGCGGCCCGGCGGAGCGATGGACGGGGCCGGGTACCGGAGTCGCCGGGGCGGCGCTGGAGGCCAAGCGTCATGCCGTAGCAGGAGCGGTCGAGCACCATCGGGAGTTGGCGTCCGACCCGTTCGACATGTTGCGCCGGTTGGGTGGGCTTGAGTTGGCGGCGATTACCGGAGCGGTGATGGCGGCACGGCTTGGCCGGGTACCGGTCGTACTCGACGGCTTTGCGTCGACCGCCGCCGCAGCGGTGCTCTTCGTGGCCGACCCCGGCGCGCTCGATCACTGCGTGGTTGGGCACGTCTCGGCCGAGCCAGGCCATCAGCATCTCCTCGAGCGAATCGGCAAACGCCCGCTTCTCGATCTGGGCATGCGGCTTGGGGAGGGTTCGGGGGCAACTCTCGCTTTCGCGCTATTGCGGGCTGCCGTCGCTTGCCACACGCGCATGGCGACCTTCGCCGAGGCTGGCGTCAGCCGGCCGAACTGAACTGGAGGTCAAGATCGTCGCGGTATTTGGCGAGCTCCAGCGTTTATTCCCCCATCTGCAACAGCGCACCCCGCCGGCGCGCGTTGTGAAAGGAGGCGAAAAAAAACCAGGCGCCGACGGCCAGGTAAAGAATGTTCAGCAACAACGCTGTGGCAAGATAATCGGTTCGGAACACTCCCGAGAACAGCACGGACCGCATTCCCTCGAAGACATAGGTCGCCGGTAACGCCCAAGCGATGTGCTGCAGCCACTCCGGCAGGATCGAAACCGGATAATAGACGCAGCTGATTGGCGACAACGTGAAGACCACGGTCCAAGCCAACCCTTCCGCACCCATCCCTTGGCGTAGAATCAATCCGCAGATCGCCAGACCGAGCGCCCAGCCCAGGACCAGCAACACAGCGAAGAAGGCAAGGAGCGGCAAACCCATCGAAAATATCGAATAGTGATAGAGCGGGATCGCCAGCAACGCTGCCGGCAAAAGCCCAAGCAGCACCCGGATAACGCTCATCGACAACAGCGACAGCACCCATTCGTAGGGTCGCAGAGGCGTGACAAAGAGGTGGCCGAGGTTGCGCGCCCACATTTCTTCGAGAAAGGACATCGACAGACCAAGCTGTCCGCGGAACAACACATCCCACAACATGACGGCGGCGAGCAGCACGCCAAAAGCCCGGTAAACGTAGCTGCTGTTGGAATAGAGGAACTGGCTCATGAAGCCCCAGATCAGCATTTGCAAGGTCGGCCAGTACAGCAGCTCGAGAGTGCGCGGCCACGAGCTGCGCAACAGATAAAGATAGCGGAGCAGCATCGCCCATACCCGCCCCGCCGAAGCACGAAGCTGGCGACTCATTTCGCTGCTTCGAGCTCGATCCGGGGCTCTCGGGCAATGTGCAGGAACACCTCTTCGAGGTTGGCGCGCCCGTAGCGGGCGATCAGCGCTTGAGGCCCGCCGCGATCGACGATACGGCCAGCCTTCATCATCATGACGTCCGAGCACAGGCGCTCGACCTCGCTCATATTGTGCGAAGCCATCAGGATTGTGGCGCCGGTGCGCGCGCGCCACGCTTCGAGATAACTGCGCACCCAATCGCCGGTGTCCGGGTCGAGCGAGGCTGTCGGCTCGTCGAGCAGCAGCAGTTCAGGCTCGTTCAACAGCGCTTTCGCCAACGCCACTCGGGTCTTCTGCCCTGCTGATAATTTTCCTGCTGGCCGCTCCAGGAAATCCGCGATCTGCAGATCGGAGGCGAGCTTTTCGATCCGCTCGGCCCTTCTCGGCAGGCCATAGAGGCGGGCATAAATCAGCAGGTTCTGGCGCACCGTCAGCCGATGCGGCAGGTCGACAAAGGGCGAGGAGAAATTCATTCGCGGCAGCACCAGGTAACGACGCCGCAACATGTCCTCGCCAAGGACATAAACTTTGCCGGCGGTCGGCAACAGCAGACCCAGCAAGATGGACAAGGTCGTCGTCTTCCCCGCGCCGTTGCCGCCGAGCAACGCCGCCGTAGCGCCACGTGCGACGGTAAAGCTAATGCCGTCAACCGCGACGGCGCTCGGGTATCGCTTAACGAGGTTGTCGACTTTGACAGCGAGCCCAGCCATCGCTCCTATATGCCTCGTCGCGAAACATTCGGCCAGTATGGGCTGGCGGTCCCGTGCTGAAATAGCCAAACTGACGAAATTGAAACTGACGAGATGATGAGGTGAGCGATACCAACCTGATCGCTTCGAACGAGCCCGCCACCGGCTTTGGCCGCATCAGTCTGCGCACGCTAGTGCCGATCCGCTGGGTTGCTATCGCCGGACAGGCGCTGACGATCCTGGTCGTCCATTATGGGCTCGGCTTCCGCCTGCCGCTCCTTCCAGCCCTTGGCGTCGTTGGCGCCTCGGTCGTGCTCAACGTCGCCCTGATTTTATTGCGCCAAATCGCGGCTCGGCTTGGCGAACGGGATGCTGCGCTGTGCCTCGGCTACGACATTCTTCAGCTCGCCATCCTACTTCACCTGACCGGCGGATTGCAGAACCCGTTCTCGACCCTGATCCTGGCGCCCGTCACCGTCGCCGCGACGATTCTTTCCCGCCGACATGTTATCGCCCTGTCGAGCTCCGCCGTGCTGGCGATCAGCGTGCTTGCCTTGTGGCACGAGCCGTTGCCCTGGCGCACCGAGCCGCTGATATTCCCGGCCGAGCTTGTTCTCGGCATCTGGGTGGCGCTGGTGCTGGCGACGGTTTTCATCGGCGGCTACACCTGGAGCGTGGCGCAGGAGGCGCGGCGGTTGCGCGACGCGGTTAGCGCCACTCAGCTAGCGCTGGCCCGCGAGCAAAGGGTGTCGGCGGTCGGGGCGCTCGCTGCGGCGGCGGCGCACGAACTCGGTAGCCCCCTGGCGACGATCGCTGTCGTTGCCAAGGAGTTGGTCCGCGATCTGCCGGAAGACAGTCCGCATGCAGAAGATGCCGCGCTTCTGCTTAGCCAGTCCGAACGCTGCCGTCGAATTCTCGCCGACTTGGCGCAACAGCCAGAGCACGATGGCGGGTCGCCCTACACGCGGCTGCCGATATCAGCGCTCGTCGAGGCGGCGGGAACGCTCCATCAAGAACAGGGGGTGAAGCTGATTTTCGCCACGGTGGCGCAGTCGGCGCCGGATGAGCCGTTGGTCAGGCGCAGCCCTGAGATCATGCATGGGCTAAACAATCTCATCCAAAACGCCGTCCAATTCGCCAGCCGCGAAGTCAGCGTCACGATTTTCTGGGACAAGGTGACAGTGACGGTTGAGATCGCCGACGATGGGCCGGGGTTTCCGCTCTACCTGCTTGGACGGCTCGGGGAGCCCTACATCTCGACGCGCGCGGGTGCGTCGGACCATATGGGGCTCGGCATTTTCATCGCCCAAAGCCTGCTCGAGCGCAGCGGCGCCAAGTTGATCTTCGATAATCTCCCGGAAGGCGGCGCCCATGTTGCGATTTCCTGGAATCGTGCCAATCTGGAAATGGTGGAGAAGATTCGACCGCCCGTGGTCACGGCTTATGCGCAGCGGTAGCCCGGGTTGAACACCGTGTCAGGGGCAGATTAGCCATGGAAGCAAGCGACCGACCGAGCCGCACCGCCACAGAGGCGTTTTCCGCCGGGCTGCAGGGTCTTCCCGAATCCGAACGCACCTTGCTGATCGTCGATGACGATGCGCCGCTGTGCCAGCGGCTCGCCCGCGCGATGGAGCGGCGGGGTTTTATCGTTACCACCGCCGATAGCGTCGCGAACGGGATCGCGGCGGTGACTGATCAATTGCCGGCCTTCGCCGTCGTCGATATGCGTCTCGGAGATGGCCGCGGCTTCGATGTCGTCAGCGCCCTGCGCCAAGCCCGTCCTGGCGCCCGCATTGTGATGCTAACCGGCTACGGCAACATCGCGACCGCGGTCGCTGCGGTGAAGGCAGGGGCGATCGATTACTTGCCGAAACCGGCCGATGCCGATGCCGTCGAGCGCGCTCTGCTCGCCCAAGAGGACGGGACTCCCGAGCCCCCTGAAGATCCGATGTCGGCCGATCGGGTCCGCTGGGAGCATATCCAGCGGGTCTTCGAGCTCTGCGATCGCAATGTATCGGAGACTGCCCGCCGCCTCAAAATGCACCGTCGCACCCTGCAGCGGATCCTCTCCAAGCACGCGCCGCGGAGTTGAAGCGCACCAGCCGCCAGGCGTGCTGGGCAACTCAGAATTCGTAGGCGTCGATAATCATAGGCTCATTGCGCGCCGCGGCGGCCCATTCCTGCATCGCCGGCAGCTCCATAATCGTGTCACAATAAACCTCAGCGGCACGTTCGAGCTCGATCTTGTATGTTCGGAAGCGGGTTACGACGGGCGCGAACGTTGCGTCCGCGATACTGAAATGCCCGAACAGAAAGTCGCCCTTGCCGTCGCCGAAGCGCTTACGGCAATCGCGCCAGATCGCCATTACGCGGTTGATGTCCGCCTGAACCTCTGGGGTGACCCCACGATGGGGGAAGCTCGATCGCACATTCATCGGCAAGTGAGCGCGTAGCGCCTGGAGGCCCGAATGCATCTCGGCGCATACCGAGCGCGCGATGGCGCGGGCATCATGGTCCCTGGGCCAAAGCTGAAACGTCGGGAATGATTCGGCGAGGTACTCGCAAATCGCCAGGCTGTCCCAAACGATCAGCGGGCCATGTCGGAGAGCCGGAACGGTCCCCGACGGGGAGTACTTCATGATCGTCGCCTTGCTCGCGGGTTCGTAGAGGGGGATCACGACTTCGTCGAACGCAACGCCGATCTGCTTTAAAGCGAGCCAAGGCCGCAGCGACCAGGAGGAGTAATTCTTGTTTCCGAGGTAGATCGTGAGCTCGGCCATGAAGCGCCCCGTCTCGTGTGAGGGACCCCCAGCTTGCAGGGAACCGGTTCCGCGCGCAATGGACCGCGGGGCCGAGTAGGCGTGGGCCCGTCGGTCCACAGGTCCGCTCTCGTGACTGGGCCGGACGAGGGCAGACCTCACAGCCGCGTCAACCCGCCGATTGGCCGATGACGATGTCGAAAATGCCTGCAAGCGCTCCTGGTTCGCCATCCGTGGCAGGTCTGAGAGACACGATTAGGGCA
>JBJMQW010000115.1:0-7142 GCA_045802495.1 Allostellaceae bacterium
ACAACCGCAAATCATCGCCGGTCGCCCAGTCAGTGAAAAATTGACTGAACTCATAAAATTCTCGTGCAATTTTAAAGGAAAGATTTCTCTCGATACTCGAGAAGCCCTTTTTTTGACGGCGGTTTGACGAGCTCCGCGCAAAAGTAACATCTGCTTAACCATTGGCATCGGTAAGGTCATGGCATTGGTGAATACCTCGGGTATCGCGCGGTGCCTCAGACGCCTCTGGTCCCGCGAGTGACTGCGCCAGATGCCTCATTTTTCGTCCGATTTCCTCAGCTTGCTGCAATCTGCCGGCCCTCTCGTATGCCTCGCGTTGGGGGGCGCGCTCAGCGCCGTGCTCGTCTGCGGCATTTGTCGCGAACGCGGCCGGCGATTTTTAGAGAAAGAGCTGCAGGAGAGCGAGAGCAGATACCGGGCAATATTCGAGACCGCGGTCGACGCGATTATCGTCAGCAACCAGCACGGGACCATCCAGGAATTCAGCAAGGCCGCCGAAAGAATGACCGGCTATTCTGCCGCCGAACTCATTGGCCGGAACATGCGGGTGCTGCTGCCCGACGCGTTGCGGCGCGAGTCGGAACGCTATACGGCGCGCTACCTGTGGACCGTGCGGGAGCTGGAAGTCTGCCGAAAAGACGGGACCGTCTTCCCGGCTCATCTGTCGATTGCCGAATGGTGGTCCGGGGGACATCGCCATTTCACCGGCATCCTACGCGACCTCACCGGCCATAAGCAGGAGCAGCTCGAGCGCAGCAAGCTCGAAGCCCAGCTGCATCAGGCCCAGAAGATGGAGGCGATAGGCAATTTGACCGGCGGCATGGCGCATGATTTCAACAATATGCTCGGCGTGATCATCGGCAATTTGGACCTGCTGCGCGATTTGCGGAAAGACGACGCAGAAGTCGACGAGCTGACGCGGGAAGCGCTCGACGCTGCTTTCCGCGGCGCCGATCTGACGCGACGCCTGCTCGCCTTTGCTCGCCGACAACCGCTGCGGCCGCAGCGGGTCGATGTCAACGACCTGATAGCGGGGATTACCCGGTTGTTAAGCCGAACGCTCGGCGAGGATATCGAGATCTCGCTCGATCTCTCGCCGGAAGCGTGGCCAATCATCGTCGATCCGGCACAGCTCGAAGCAAGCCTGACCAACCTCGCCACCAATGCTCGCGATGCAATGCCCGGTGGCGGCCGCTTGATTATAGTGACCGGCAATCGCTCCTTCGATGGCGACTATGCCGCGCAGCATCCCGGGGTCACAGTCGGCGGCTATGTCATGATCGAGGTCAGCGACACCGGGTCCGGGATGACGCAAGACATCATCAATCGGATCTTCGAGCCGTTCTTCACGACCAAAGGCCGAGACAAGGGCACCGGGCTTGGTCTCAGCATGGTGTTTGGCTTCATCAAGCAGTCGGGCGGGCACATCAGCGTCTATAGCGAGCCCGGAATTGGCACGACCTTTCGCCTCTTCCTTCCGCGCATGACCGAAGCGCTGCAGGTGGTCGAGGCGCAGACGGCTACGCCGCTGGTGCACGGTAACTGTGAGACCGTTTTGGTGGTCGAGGACAATGCGGCTTTGCGCCGTGTCGTGGCGCGCCAGCTCGGCGAGCTCGGCTATCGTGTGCTCGAAGCCGAGAATGCGGCCGCCGGGCTGCGGTTGATGGAGCGACAGAGCGTCGACTTGCTGTTGACCGACGTCGTCATGCCGGGAGGCACGGACGGCCGGGAATTGGCCCGGCGGGCCCGCCAACGTTGGCCGGATATCAAGGTCGTGTTCACTTCGGGTTTCTCGGAAGCCCGGCTGAACGATTCCGCCGGCCCATCGGCCTTTTGCACCCCGCTGCTCAGCAAGCCTTATCGGAAGGAAGAATTGGCGAGCGCCGCCCGCGAAGCGCTTGACCGTGTCGCTTAGCTCTTTCGAACAGCCGGGTCACGGCATACTGATCGGGGAACTCGATGAGCGAGCTCCCGGTATCGAGCGCTGCTTGAAGCTCGAACCCGGCGGCGGTTGACCTCTCGACCTTCTATATCAGGCCGAGGTCGCGCAAGCTGGTGTGGCGACCGCGGCCGATGATCAGATGATCGTGCACCGTAACCCCGAGCGGTTGGGCGGCCCTTACGATGTCTTTGGTGACCGCGATGTCCGCTTTCGAAGGACTCGGATCACCGGATGGATGATTGTGGACCAGAATCAAGGCGGACGCGCCCAGCTCGAGCGCACGCTTGAGGACCTCGCGGGTGTAGACCGGCGTGTGATCGATGGTGCCGCGCTGCTGACGCTCGTGCTTGATCAGGACATTCCTGCGGTCGAGGAATAGGATATGGAACTCCTCAACCCTCCCGTGCGCGATTTGAGCGGTGCAGTAGTCGATCAGCTTGTCCCAAGAGTTGAGGACGGGGCGCTCATGCAGTTGTGACCGCATCAGCCGCAACGCCGCCTCGCGCGCCGATTTGAGGGCGGCAATCCCGGCGAGGCCCAGGCCCGCCGCAGCAAGCGTGTCGGGTTCGGCGCTCAACAATTCGGCAAATCCCCCGAATTGCTCGAGCAAGTCCTTGGCCAGCGGTTTGACGTCGGCGCGCGGATTGCTGGCAAAGAGGATTACCTCGAGCAATTCGTAATCCGGCAGATTGTCGGCCCCGGCCGTGATCAGCCGTTGCCGCAACCGATCCCGATGACCGTGATAATGCGGCGTGTCGCCGGATCCTTCCGCCAAGCGCAGCTGCTTGGGACGCCGCTTGCCGACCATTGGGCGCTCAGCCGCGTGACCGGCGGCGAGCCTGCAGTTCGGCAAGCATTGCGCCCGCCATGCGCGCGGGCTCGTCGGTATCGAAGGCGCTGACAAAGCATTCGATCCCGCGTTGCACCGCCGCCGCGGTCGCCAGTTCCTCCCAGTCGAGGATCAGGGATTTCTGCAGGCGGATCGCCTGCGGGCCGGCCAGAAGGATGGGGCGGGCCATTTGCTCGACGGCTTCGTCGAGCTCGTGATGCGGCGCGACGAGATCGACGAGACCCCAAGCGAGCGCCTCGGCGGCGCCGATGGTCTCGCCGGTCAGCAGCAGACGGCGTGCTCGGCCGCTGGTGATCAGCTTTGGCAGCAATGCCGCCTCGACAACCGACGGGATGCCGATCCTGACCTCCGGCATGCCGAACACCGAGCGCTCGCTTGCGACGCGCAGATCGCAGGCGGCGGCGAGTTCGAGTCCGGCGCCGAGCGCATATCCGTCGATCCGCGCGATCACCGGCACTGGCAGGCGCCGAAACACATCACAGCAGCGATGGACGGAGGTGATGAAGCTGCGAGCGCTGTCCCGGTCGAGCGCCGCAATCTCCGCAATGTCGGCGCCACCGACGAAAGCGCGCTCGCCGGCGCCCGTCAGGATCACAAGGCGAAGCTCCGGGTCTTTGGCGAGACGGCCCGCATTTTCAGCGATCTCGCCCATCAGCGCCCGGTTGAGGCTGTTCAGCTTGCCGGCATTGTCGATCGTGACCCGCGCGATATGACCGCCTTCGGGCCGCATCTCATGCCGAACCAAAACGCTCATCGCATGTCCTTGCCGCTTCCGGAGTGATACCCGCAGGAATGCCCAAAACCAAATAAAAGCGCGCATCCGGGCTGGAGCTTTTGTCGGCGTCGGCGCATAGTGACGCCAGGTTGACGGAGGCCATCGTGGACATCATCGAGGACCCTCAGCAGCTGCGGGACCTATACGGCTCGCCGAGCGAGCGCTCCCTGAAGAAGCAGCTGAACCGGCTGGACCGCCACTGTCGCGCCTTTATCGCGCGCTCGCCGTTTCTCGTCATCGCCTCGGCAGATGCGTCGGGCCGCTGCGACGCATCGCCAAAGGGCGATGCGCCGGGATTCGTCAAAGTCCTCGACGACGAAACCTTGCTGATCCCCGATCGCCTTGGCAACAATCGGGTGGACACGATCGGAAACCTGTTGGCGCGGCCCGGCGTCGGACTGATTTTCTTCGTTCCCGGTCTCAGTGAGACGTTACGCGTCAACGGCAGCGCACGCATCACCGCCGAACCGGCTCTGCTGGAGCCTCTCGCGGTCAATGGGAAGGTCCCCCGCAGCGGCATACTCGTATCGGCTGAGGAGGTCTATTTCCATTGCGGCAAGGCGCTGATCCGCTCCGATTTATGGAACCCGGAAAAGCAGCTGCGGCGCTCGGAATTTCCCTCCCTCGGCCGGATCCTCGCTGACCAGATCGGAGGCGTCAGCGTCGAGGAGTCCGAACGGCTGACCGCGGAGAGCTATCGTACCCGCCTCTATTGAGGAGCGAAGCTGCCGGCCGCGCTCCCCGCGCTAGAGCGAGCGCAATCTAGGCCAATCTCGCTGTCGGCATCTCCGCTTGTGGCGGCCGGACTTTGCCGTAAAGCTCCTGCAGAAGCGGCTTTGTCGCGGCCAAGCTCTGGCTGATCGACGATCCGGCGACCGGTGTCAGCGCCACCGCCTTGTGCTTCTTGATCGTCTGTTCCGCAAAAAAGCCCCACCGGATCAGATTGCTGACGCGCTCTTTGATCGCGAGATGGCCGAGCCTCAGCACGTCCCACATTCTGCTGTTGATCTCGTCGATCACCAGAGCCGGCGCGTTCGGGCGATCGGTGCCGAACGGACTGGCCGACCAGAGCAACATCACGATCGCCCAATATTGGTAAGTAACCAGATGATCCATGGCGTCATTGACATGCGCCGGGGTCAGGCCCTTCTGCCTCACTATGGCCTCGCAGGTGTCGCGCCATTTCTGATCGTAGCTGTTGAAGAATTGGAGGATCGCCGAGATCGCCTCGCTGTCGCAGCTCACCACGGGCCGTCGCCCACCTCCGCGGTTGACGAATACCGCGCAGATCTCTTCGATCGTATCGCGGCAGTGGCGGTCGAAGCTGTCGCGCAGCTTGTCGCTGGCCGCGATCAGGCATCCGGGCGAAACGGCGCATGGCTGGTTTGACGCATCGACAACCCGGACGAACCCGTCTTGTTGGCAATCCCGGATCCGCTCGATGCAGGTCCGGATGTCGGTGCCATACAAGCCGTAGAGGGTGCGGTGGATCGACCGGCAGGATATGCCTTGGTCCAGGCTGCATCTGGCAGAGAACATCACGTGCCAGTGGGCACGCTTGTTCAAACCCGGAAAGTAATTCTGCCATACCTTGTGGTATTCGCAGAGAAACCGAGCCACAATCCGTTCGGCGGGTTCACCCTCGGCATAGCCAGTCTGCATCCCAGATTCCCGTCTTTGCAACTCTGCTCGAAAGTTCAGTGTAGTCTAAGCGGCAGCCGCAGCAAAGTATATTACGGGAACGTGCAGGAGGCCCCATAGGCGGTTTGTTGGCAATCTTCCGCAGCATTCGTGCGAATCGTGGCGGATAAGCGCGGAAGAGCGGTGGCATCAGTCGACCTCGACCCAGTTCTCCCCGATCTTCAGGCGGTGCTTGACGAGGCCCGGCTTGAGCGATTGCTCGATGAAGCACCCCTTGGCCGCTGCCGCGATCAGCCGGCGCTTCTCGGCCTCGGAAGCATTGCCGCCGAGATCGACGTCGATCGTGAACGCTATTGGCGCGCTCTCGTAAGGAGCACGGCCGCGCTGCTTTGCCTCCCAATGACATCGCGTGTTGACCGAAAAGTCGGTCAGCGGAACCTCCAATCGCCGCGAAAAGGCGCGCAGCTGGGTCATGACGCAGGCCGTCAACCCGCTTGCGAAATAGGCGAGCGGATAGGGCGCGGTGCCGTCGCCTCCATGCCCCGGCCCCTCATCGGTCGGCAGCTCGACTGAGACCGGATGGCTGAGCCGCTTGTGAACGGCAATCTCATTCCGAAACTTTGCCGTATTCCTGCCTTCGGCGTCGAAGATCACTTCGAAGCGGGTGGTCGGCTCGACTTTGTCCATATCCTCTCCCAATGTGTCAGTTCGGGTGGATGGCTCGCTCCGCATGCAGGCGCAGCGACACAGCCCCATGGGTGCTTACGAGGTAGGGCACGATATAGGTCAGCGCCAGCTTGAGGAAATCGAGACGCTGCCCCGAGACGAGTCGGTCGCCCTGATTGATCAGATTGAGGACCGTGCCGACGATGGCCGCCACCCATAGCGAGCGCCGCGGGACACCATCCGAAACCGCGTAGGACCAAGCTGTTTTCCAGCTCACGAGAGCCAGCGCTTGCGCCTCTTGTAGTGCTTGGCGTCGCGGTAGGATTTGCGGGTGCCGACCTCGTTCAGCCCCAGGTAGAACTCCTTGATGTCGGAGTTCTGTCGCAAGGTGTCGGCCGGACCTTCGAGCACGATGCGCCCGTTCTCCATCACATAGCCGTGGTCGGCGATGTCGAGCGCCAACGCCGCGTTCTGCTCGACCAGCAGCACGGTCAGGCTGCGCTCGTCGCGCAGCTGCCGGACGATCCCGAAGATCTCTTCGACGAGCAACGGCGCGAGGCCCAGCGAGGGTTCATCGAGCAGGATCACCTTGGGGTCGGACATCAGCGCCCGGCCGATCACCAGCATCTGCTGCTCGCCGCCCGAAAGGTAGCCCGACTGGTTGTGCCGGCGCTCCCTGAGCGCCGGAAAGGCCTGGTAGACCCGGCCGATGCCGTCGCGGACCTTGGCGGAATCATGACGGGTATGCGCGCCGGCAATCAGGTTCTCCTCCACGGTCAGGTTCTCGAAGACCCGTCTGCCCTCGAAGACCTGGGTGACGCCGCGCTTGACGACATCAGGTGCGGGGAGCCGGTCGAGCCGCTCGCCGTTGAGCTCGACCGTGCCCTTGGTCACCTGCCCGCGCTCGGTGTGCAACAGGCCAGAGATCGCCTTCAACGTCGTCGTCTTGCCGGCTCCGTTGGCGCCGAGAAGGGTCGTGATGCGTCCCTCCTCGGCGAACAACGACACCCCTTTCAGCACCAGTATCACGCCGTCATAGACGACCTCGATGTTGTTCAGTGCCAGCATGGCGTCAGCTCTTCATCCGTCGCCCCTGCGACGATCATGGGGCTACTCCGCGGTCTTCAGAGCGTGCTCGACGACATCGCGATAGGCGCGGAACCAGTCGGTTTCCTTGACGAACTTGCCGCCTTTGACCTGGAAAACCTGCACCCAGCCGCCGCCTTCATGGTCGCTCGGTATGATTTCGAGAGGCGGAACGAGACCAC
>JBJMQW010000116.1:0-4064 GCA_045802495.1 Allostellaceae bacterium
CCCGCGCCATGGATCTGCGCCTGATGCTCGCAATCGGCCTCGGGATGTTCGCCTTCTTGATGTACCTGACCGCCGGCTTGACCAACCAGACCGGGTTTTGGGAGCTTCTCGTACCGCAGGCGGTGCGCGGTGTCGCGCTGATGTTCTGTTATGTGCCGGCCAACATGATCGCGCTCGGCTCGCTGCCGCAGGACATGATGAAGAATGGCGCCGGCCTCTACAATCTGATGCGCGATCTCGGCGGTGCGATCGGCCTGGCCTCGATCGGCACGATCATGAACGCCCGGCTGCATTTTCACTGGAACCGGCTGATCGAGGACATCAATCCGGCGCGGCCGGTGGTGCAGCACTTCCTCGATACTCACGCCAACCGCTTCGAGTCGCTGATCCCGGGTGATGCAAGCCGCGCAGCGATCAAGCTCCTGTCCGGCGCGGCGCAGCGCGAGGCGCTGGTGCTGACCTACAACGACCTGCTGCTATTGCTCGGCGCCCTGTTCGTTTGCGGGCTGATGCTGCTGCCGCTGGTGCGCCGACCGCGCTCGTTCTTGGCGCATTGATCAAGAGGCCCGATGCGGCCCGAACCATCCGCGGCTGGCTCGGTCGGGCCCTGTGACCGGATTTGCCCCAATTCCCGTCGTTGCTCAGCGGCAACCCAGAGGTCTCCGGTGAGCGGAAACGCGACAATTCCTGATTTGCCCGGAATGCGATGCCCAGGCTTGAAAGATCCCATGGGCGTCTGGCTAGCGACCGTTGCTCTTTGAGAGTGAGGTTGCAGCCCCACCCACTCTGGAGGCGATGATGCCTGAAGACGCACCCCGGCCTGCGCAGGCCGCTATCCGCACGGCACTTGGCGCGATCTTTGTCTCGCTGGAACTGTCACGCAAAACCTGGCTTATCACGTCCCTGTCGCCTGGGGGTGGGGAGAAGATGTCCAAGCACTCGGTTCCGGCGGGTGAGGTGTCTGGGCTTCTGCGTCGGTTCGCAGAGCTCAGGCGCAAAGCTGCGGCGCGGACCGGTCGGGACTATCCGATGATCGTCATTCAGGAGGCCGGTCTGGACGGCTTTTGGATCCACCGGGTGCTGCAGTCGGAAGGGATCGAGAGCCACGTCGTCGACGCCGCCTCGATCCTGACCTCGCGCCGGCGTCGGCGGGCGAAGACCGACCGGATCGATGGCGAGACCCTGGTGCGCACCCTGATGGCCTACAAGCGTGGCGAGCCGCGGGTGTGTTCGATGGCCAGGGCGCCGACGCCGCAGGAGGAGGACCGGCGGCGTGTCTGCCGCGAGCGCCGGACGCTGATCGGCGAGCGGGTGAGGCACGTCAACCGGATCAAGGGGCTGCTCTCCGCCCAGGGGGTGTTCGGCTACGAGCCGCTGCGCAGGGGTCGGCGTGAGCGGCTGGAGGATCTGTGGACAGGTGACGGCCGGCCCCTGCCGGTGCGCCTGAAGGCGCAGATTATCCGCGAGCTGGACCGGCTCGAGGTCCTGCTGGAGCAGTTGAAGACTGTCGAGGCGGAACGGGACGCTTTGCTCAAGCCGGCCAGTAACGAGGCGGCCTCGCCGGCGGCCATGCTGGCGCGGCTGAAGGGTATCGGCCCAGAGACCGCCGCCGTCCTCTGGTCGGAGGGCCTGTTCCGCCAGTTCGACAACCGGAGGCAGGTGGCCGCCTACGCCGGCCTGGCGCCGACGCCATGGCAGAGCGGCTCGATCGATCACGAGCAGGGTGTGTCCAAGGCAGGCAACCCGCGACTGAGGACAACAATGGTCGAGCTGGCCTGGCTATGGCTGCAGAACCAGCCGACCTCCGCGCTCAGCCTGTGGTTCCACGAGCGGGTCCGGCGCCTTGGCGGGCGGATGCGCAAGACGATCATCGTCGCCCTGGCGCGCAAGCTCCTTATCGCCCTGTGGCGGTACACCACCGCCGGCGTCGTCATCGAGGGGGCCGTGATGAAGGCGACACCGGCGACAATTTGACCCCATCCGCACGGACCTGATCAGTCCTGCCGGATCCAGGTGGCCGAACCGAAATGACTGCTGGCCTCAACAACCGACCGAAAGAATGGTCCCGGCCTCCTGAGCCCACCCGCCGGACGCGGGGTGTTGGTGCAGCCGCAACAAACGGCGACCGTATGTGAGCTTGATCTGGTGCAGTACGCCATCAGGTCATGGAAACGGGCTCAGACTTTGGATCCGAACCAACGGCCGGAGAACTGCCCATGAACCCCTAAACCTGATCCTTGACTTCGAACATGCCCATGTGAGCAGTCATTCACTGCTTGAAGGTACAACACCCGACACTGCGCTTATTTCAGCGCTGCCGCTGGCAGGCCGGAGGGTAGAGGAATATCCTCGTCCATAGGAGCTGCCGCTCCTCGGAGTCGAGGATCACCGCATGGACGTAGCGGCGTGGCTAGGTGGGTTGGGGCTCGAACAATACGCGCCTGCATTCCACGACAACGATGTCGATGTTGAAGTGCTGCCGGAGCTGACGGCCGACGACCTGATCAGCATCGGCGTGACCTCGGTCGGCCATCGCCGCAAGCTGCTAGCCGCAATCGCCGCCCTCCGGATGCAGCCGCTGACCGTGGCTCCGGCAGCGGCGAGCGCGACATCTGCTCCCACCTCCCCTCCGATAAGCGACGCCGAAAGGCGCCAGCTGACGGTGATGTTCTGCGATCTGGTCGGCTCGACGGCGCTCTCGACGCGGTTTGACCCGGAGGATCTGCGCGAGCTGATTGGCGATTACCACCGCGCGGTCGCCGAGACGGTCGGCCGCTTCGACGGCTTTGTCGCCAAATATATGGGCGACGGGGTGCTCATCTACTTCGGCTATCCGCGGGCGCATGAGGACGATGCCGAACGGGCGGTGCGCGCCGGCCTCGCGGTTATCGAGGAGGTCGACCGATTGCCGGCGCGACAGGATCTGCGCGTGCGTCTCGGCATTGCCACCGGGCTCGCCGTGGTCGGCGACCTGATCGGCGAGGGTGCCGCCCAAGAGCGCGGGGTCGTCGGCGAGACCCCGAACCTCGCCGCCCGGCTGCAGGCCCTGGCCACTCCGAGCACGCTGGTCATCGGCGAAGCGACGCGCCGGCAGGTCGGGGGGTTGTTCCATCTCGCCGATCTTGGCCCGCAAGCCCTTGCCGGGTTTGCCGAGCCGCAACCGGCATGGCGGGTCATTGGCGAGAGCGGGATGCTGAGCCGCTTCGAGGCCTTGCGCTCGGGCACGACGCCGCTCGTCGGCCGTGACGAGGAAATCGAGCTGCTTGTCCGCCGCTGGCAACAGGCGAAGAGCAGCGAAGGGCGGGTCGTGCTAATCTCCGGCGAGCCGGGCATCGGCAAGTCGCGGCTGACGGCGGCGCTGTCCGCGCAGATCGAAAGCGAGCCGCATACGCGGCTGCGCTATTTCTGTTCGCCGCACCACCAGGACAGCGCGCTCTATCCCTTTATTGCCCAGCTTGAACGTGCTGGCGGGTTTGCCCGCGACGATACGGTCGATGCCAAGCTCGGCAAATTGCGGGCACTGCTCACCCATGGCACGCGGGATGATGACGATATCGCGCTGTTGAGCGAGCTGCTTTCGTTGCCGAGCTCCGCCGCGGACCTCAACCTCAGTCCGCAGCGCAAGCGGGAGCGATTGTTCGAGACACTGCTCGATCAGCTTGAGGCCGAGGTACGGCGCTCGCCGGTGCTGATGGTGTTCGAGGACGTCCACTGGATTGACCCGACCTCGCGCGAACTGCTGGATCTGTCAGTCGATCGGGTGCGGCATCTGCCGGTGCTGTTAGCCATTACGTTTCGCCCCGAATTCCGGCCGCCGTGGGGTGGTCGCTCCTACGTCACGAACTTGGCGCTCCGCCGGCTCGGCGAACGCGACGGCGAGGCGCTGGTGCAGGATGCTGCCTACGGCACGCTGCTGCGCGGGCGACGGCAGGAATTGCATGGCCGCGTCGCCGCGGCACTGGAAACGCATTTCGCCGATCTCGTCGAGCGCCACCCCGAACTGCTCGCCCATCATTTGACCGCCGCCCGCGACACGGAGCGCGCCGCCCATCAGTGGTTGAAGG
>JBJMQW010000117.1:0-6939 GCA_045802495.1 Allostellaceae bacterium
CCAGCTGGGAAACGATTTGACGTAGGCATCGCCGGCGTGTTGCGCCACCAGCGTGTCGAACTGCCGCCGCTTGATCGGTTCCAGCAGCTTGCCGAAGATGCTAGGTGTAAAACGCATGCCCCGTCCTCTTTCTGAGTCTCGCAAACCAGAAAGTAGACGGAAAACCGCCGTCTCGCGGGGCATGCGCCTGCGACCAATGGATTCACCCCTCGGCTTCCCCGGACAGCCCTGTCGCGGGCGGGGGAGGGTTTGGGTGGGGGCCTGGTGGGTGAGGGTGTGCGTTGTAGGAAGACAGCAGGAGGCGGGTCACGTCGTAGTCGTGCTCGGGAGGTAGGGCGGCGCGGCCGGACACCCAGTCGAAGATGTCGGCATCGGAGCAATCGAGCAGAGCCTCGTAGCGGTCGAGCTGAGCTTCGCGAAACCCGGCCAGATGCGCGTCGGCAAAGCGGCCGAGGATCAGGTCGCTCTCCCGCGTGCCGCGGTGCCAGGAACGGAACAACAGCCGCTTGCGGCGAATCTCGATTGATGAGGTCACGTGATGTGCCCTTGGCGGTGCCCCTGCCGGGGATATAGAGATGCTTTGTGCGTCCCGCCATCCTCAACAAATTGTTTGCGCCGGTAACCGCGCTGCCGGGCATCGGCGCGCAGTCCGCCAAGCTCTTCGAACGCCTCGCTGGTCCGCTCGTGCTCGACCTTGTCTGGCACCTGCCGAGCGGCATCGTCGACCGGCGCTCCTCGCCGCCAATCCGTTTGCTGGAGCCGGACCGCATCGCCACGATCGCCGTGCGCGTCGAGGCGCACCAGCCCGGCTTTGGGCGGCGTCCGTACCGGGTGCTGTGCACCGACAATAGCGGGACCCTGACCCTCGTTTATTTCAACGTTAAGGGCGACCAGCTCGTGCGGTTGTTGCCGGTCGGCACCGAACGCATCGTCAGCGGCCGGGTCGAATTCTATAGCGGCGTGCCGCAGATGGCGCATCCCGACCTCGTGTTGCGGCCGGACGAGCTCGACCGCCTCAGGCCGATCGAACCCGTCTACCCGCTGACCACAGGCCTCTCGCCGCGCGTCGTGCAAAGGGCGGTCGGCGCGGCGCTCGATCGCATCCCCGAGCTGCCGGAATGGATCGATCCGGCTTTGCGCGAGCGGCGCAGCTGGCCGCCCTGGGGCGCGGCGGTCCACAAGCTGCACACGCCCGAGACCGAAGCCGATCTCCAACCGACCACACCGGCGCGCGAGCGCCTTGCCTATGACGAAATCTTCGCGAGCCAGCTCGCGGTGGCGCTGGTGCGTGCCCGCCGTCACCGCCAGAAGGGTCGGGCGATCGTCGGAACCGGCGCATTGACCAGCCGGGTCGAGGCGGCGCTCGGCTTCGCGCTGACCGGCAGCCAGCGCCTTGCGATTGCCGAGATCGCCGCCGAGATGGCGCAGCCGCGGCGCATGGTGCGGCTGTTGCAAGGCGATGTCGGCAGCGGCAAGACCGTCGTCGCATTGCTGGCGATGCTGACTGCAATCGAAGGCGGCGGCCAGGCGGCGCTGATGGCGCCGACCGAGATCCTCGCCCGCCAGCATCATGCGACTTTGCAGCGCCATGCCGACGCCGCCCGGGTCGAGATCGGGTTCCTGACCGGGCGCGAAAAAGGCCGGGCGCGCGCCTCGATGCTGGCAAGCCTAGCCTCCGGCCTGACCCCGGCCGTCGTCGGCACACACGCCCTGTTGCAGCCGGATGTCGCATTCCGCGACCTCGCCCTCGTCGTCATTGACGAACAGCATCGTTTTGGGGTCGAGCAGCGCCTCGGCCTCCACGCGAAGGGGCGCGACGCGGACACCCTGCTGATGAGCGCGACGCCGATCCCGCGCACCCTGATGATGACCGCATATGGCGATCTCGATGTCTCGCGGCTGACGGAAAAGCCACCGGGCCGACACCCGGTCGACACCCGGACCGTTGCACTCGAGCGCATCGACGACGTCGTGGCGGCAGTCGGACGCGCTTTGGCGCACGGAGCCAAGGTCTATTGGATCTGCCCGATGATCGAAGAGAACGAAAATGCTGATCTCGCCGCGGTCGAGGAGCGCTATAAGGCGCTGGCACCGCTGTTTGCCGGGCGCGTTGGCCTCGTGCATGGCCGAATGAAGCCGGCCGAGAAGGACCAGGCGATGGCCGGGTTTGCCGGCCGCGAGCTTGATCTGCTGGTCGCGACGACGGTGATCGAGGTCGGCGTCGACGTTCCCGAGGCGACCGTGATGGTCATCGAGCACGCCGAGCGCTTTGGTCTCGCGCAATTGCACCAGCTGCGCGGCCGCATCGGGCGGGGCGACAAAGCTTCGACTTGCCTATTGCTTTACCAGTCGCCGCTCAACGATGTCGCAAAACGCAGGCTCCAGATCCTGCGGGAGACCGAGGACGGATTCCGCATCGCCGAGGAGGATCTACGGCTGCGCGGCGCCGGCGAGGTGCTGGGCACCCGGCAAAGCGGCCTGCCGACCCTGCGCCTCGCCGATCTCGCCATCCACGAAGAGCTGGTCGCGATCGCTCATGACGACGCCCGCTTCGTCCTCGAACGCGACCCCCATTTGGAGAGCGAGCGTGGCCAAGCCCTGCGCGCCCTCCTCTACCTGTTCCGCCGAGACGAGGCCGTTCAATACCTGCGCGCTGGCTAGAGCGCGTCCGCCACCGCCGAGTGATAGCGGCGCAGCGCGGCGAGATGATCGCTCATCGTATGGCCGGGGATGCGCTTGTGGTGGCGGCGGTCGAAGGTCGTCGTCAGGCACAGATGCGAGGCGCCGGCCTGTTTCCAGAACCGCGCCTCCTTGGCCCAATCCGCCTCCGCTCCCGTGCCCATCGACACCCAGACCTCGATGCCGACCTTGGCGGGGTCACGGCCGGCCTCTTCGGTCAGGCGTCGCAGCTGGCCGAAGATGTCGAGCGCGCTCTGGTCGGGCGGATAGGCGTTGGGCATCCAGCCATCGCCCCATTTGGCGATGCGCGGCAGGGTGCGTTCGTGATGCCCGCCATACCACACTGGCACCTTGCCCGAGGCGGGGCGAGGATTGATGCCGGCATCCTCGATATCGTGCCAGCGGCCCTTGAAGCTGACATGCGGTTCGGCCCACAGCTTTTGCATGACCTGCACCTGCTCCTCGGAGCGGCGGCCGCGGTTGTGGAAGTTCTCGTTGAGGCCGGTGAACTCGACCTCGTTCCAACCGACGCCGATGCCAAGCCGGAAACGCCCGCTGCACAACACGTCGAGACAGGCCGCCTGTTTTGCGACGAGCGCGGTCTGGCGCTGCGGCAGGATCAGAACGCCGGTCGAAAATCCGAGCTTGCTCGTGCAGCCGGCGAGATAGCCGAACAGCACAAACGGGTCCTGGTACAGCCCGGCGCCGGTGCGGCCGGGCTCCGCCGCGCTCGCCTCACTGGCGCCGAGCACATGGTCCGGCGCTTCGACAAAATTGTAGCCGATGGTTTCCGCCGTCTGCGCATATTCGCGCACGGTTGCGGGATCACCCCCAATATCGCCCAATGGCAACAACGCACCTAACTGCATTGTCTAACTCCTCTGTTGCCGTCCCGGCGAAAGCCGGGACCCATTTCTACGATGGATACCGGCCTTCGCCGGTAAGACGAGAAGAAAGGAGCCGAAGAAGGGACCCTCAGGGCACCGACCTACACTGCCGGCGAGCGGCCGACCACCGCGATCATCGGGTCGCTGACGTCCTCAACCCACTCGGCTAATCGGTGCATCTCGATCCGCTCGAAGCCGGCATGACGCAGATAGTGCTCGACGAGGTGGGCATGGCCGTCGTCGTCGAGCGACCGCCAGATTGCCACCGCCTTCGTCCAGAAGCATCGATTCGAAAAGCTGATGACCAGCGGCGCGCCCGGGCGCAATACCCGCGCAACATCGCGCAATACGGCTACCGGCTGCTGCAGATATTGAATCGACACGCAGATCATTGCCGCGTCGACGCTGTCATCCGCGAGAGGGAGCCCGGCGTCACGATTGAGGTTCTGGATGAACCAGCGGGTGAGCCGGGGATTGGCAGCGAGCTCGGTCGCATTCATACCATGCCCGATGATTTCGGCATACTCGATCTCAGGGGGCAAGTGGCTGATCCAGCTGCTCATCAGGTCGAGCAATACGCCGCCGGGCGGCAGCACTTCGCAATAAAACTGGGTCAACGCCGCAATCGCGCCGTCGTCGATGTGACAAACCAGCCGCGGCGGCTCGTAGAAGATCTCGTCCTCTTCCGCGTCGAGCTTGGCAAAGGCGCCTTGCGGCAGCCCTAGCATCTCCTCCATCGCAAACCTCCGCTCTGTTTCCTTTTTGCCAAGATTAGGGCGCGTTTATCGTGGACCCAAATGACGGAAGCGCGATGCCACGATCCCTGCTCATCCGGTCGCGCCGGTGGCGCTCTGGGGTGCAATGCGTAGCACGGTCGAAGATATTTGATCTGTCAACGACGCCGCGCGGTGTAGAGGCTGGTGGTCATGTTTCGGGTTACGCTGCCGCGGAACTCGTCGCGGGCGATGCGACCCAGTTCTGCGAGGATTGCCTCGCGATCGGGGTGAATGTTGATATTGGAAAAAGTCGCATAGAGCGCGACCGTTTGGTCAGGATCGAGGACGAGCGACCAGGCGCTTGCCTGAAACTCGATGGCATCGAACGCGCCGGTACGCTCCAGCGCCGCCACGCGGGCATCGGCGTCGAGGGCGAACGGAATACCACGTGAGCCCGCCGAAGGGCTCGAAGGCCCGTCGAGCAGCGCCTTGGTCGCATCATGAAAGGGATCGGGGCGGCTGTTGTCACCGAATACATTCCAAACCATTGCCCACCAGCCGCCCGGCCGCAGCAGTTCTGCGACCTTCATCAAGGCCATGTCCTCATCCAGCCAGTGAAAGGCAGTGGCGCTGACGCCGAGATCAAAACTGGCCTTCTCAAGGGCGGCATCCTCGAACGCTGAGACGCTCACTGAGAGCGCCTTGTCCCGGATAGTCTCGCGAAGGAAGGTCGCGAGGCGAGAATCCGGCTCAATGGCGAGCAACGGGCTCGCGCCCAGTTCGAGTAAGCGGCGAGTTGCAGTTCCTGTACCTGCGCCAATCTCGAACGTCGCCGTGCCATGCGCGAGACGGCATCGCTCGCACAGAATCTCGAATACCCATTCAGGGTAGCCGGGCCGTGTCACATGATAGCCGCCGGGATCGTCGCCGAAGGCCACGCGACCAAATTTTGGGTCGATGAAAAATTGGCTCATGCAGCACCTTCTTCCACCCGGCAGGTCAGCAGGTTGGTGTGTGATCGTCGCATTCGGCAAGGCCCGATTGGTCGGCACCGGTTATGCCCCGACGGGCATCAAGCGTCATGTGTGGACGACCCCGTCGAAGCAAGGGCGATCTGGTATGTTACGCCGCGGTCGGGTGCGGTCATGTGTCCGGCCTATGTTGCGCGGCCCTGAGGACCGCTGGCCCTGATGCAATCCGCAGCTTGGCTCCCAAACAGATTTCCGCGCTGGAGCGGCGCATAACGCTTGACGGGTTCTTCCAAGCTCTGGGTTCGACCGGTTCGCCATCACACCACCATCGCCCTCCTCACCCGTCAGCTGTGGCAACCGCTGATGGGGTTCCTTCGGCTTCAGGCTGCGCCACCTGGGACTGCTGCCGGCATGCGATAGGCTTCTCCACGCACGAGCAAAGCCCATACGATCCGCGCCGTTTTGTTAGCCTGTGCCACTGAGACGAGCCGCGCGGGCCGGCGTTCGAGCAGGCTTTTGAGCCAGCCAGCCTCGGCTGTGGATTTGCTTCGCGAATGCCGGATCACTGCGGTTGCGCCCAGCACGAGCAGTCGGCGCAGGTAGCGATCACCCTGTTTGGAGACCCCACCTTGGCGCGGTTTGCCGCCGCTGCTGTGCTGTCGGGGCACCAGCCCGATCCAGGCCGCAAGGTGCCGAGCGGAGTGGAACTGAAAAGGGTCGGTAATAGTGGCGACGATCGCCGATGCCGTGATCGGCCCGACACCGGGAATAGCGGCGAGCCGGCGGCTGGCCTCGTTGTCTTTGTGCCACCTCACGATCGCTACCTCGATCTCCTTCACTCGCCTGTCCAGTGCCTCAAGTTCCGCGGCCAACCCGCGAAGCGCCTCGCGGGCCAGCGCCGGCACGTTCGTCGTATCCTCGCCTAACAGCACGGCCATCAGGTCCGCCACGCGTGCTATGCCCTGAGGCGCGATGATGCCCAACTCGGCCATGTGCCCACGCAGGGCGTTCACCAGCATCGTCCTCTGCCGTACCAACAAGTCGCGCGTTCGATGCAACATCAATACGGCTTGCTGTTCAGCGGTCTTGATCGGCACAAAGCGCATCGTCGGCCGGGTCACGGCCTCGCAGATCGCCGCGGCGTCGGCCGCGTCGGTTTTGCCGCGCTTGACATAAGGCGCCACGTATGAGGGCGGCATCAATCGCACCTCATGCCCCAGCTCCCTGATCTCACGCGCCCAATAATGCGCCGTGCCGCAAGCCTCAATGCCTACCAAACAAGGCGGTAGGGTCTTGAAGAACGCCAGTACTTCCGACCGTTGCAGCTTCCGCCGCAATACTGCCCTGCCAGCTGCATCGACGCCGTGCAGCTGGAAGACCCGCTTGGCGATGTCCAAACCGACTGTGGTAATCTCCATGGTGGACGGCTCCTTCAGCTCGTTGCACTCAACGGCCCGAGCTTGGCACATCGATGCCGTCAGGGGTCGTCCACCGCATCAGATTTTATCCACTCTCATGTCCGCCTTTCCAAGTAGCAGGCGCGTGAATTCGTGGCTCCATTGGAAGCAGCAGGTTCAGGCTCTACCGGGCAGGGCAGGAGGCGCGGCCGTCGAAGCGACGGTTGATCATACTCTGATGCGCGGGTCGAAACCGCATGACCGTTGATGCGTCGCGGAGCTGCCTCGG
>JBJMQW010000118.1:0-3621 GCA_045802495.1 Allostellaceae bacterium
CCCGGGAAGCGGTCATCGATCGGGGGGTCGGCCTGCCACAGTTCGACGGCGGCATCCGTCACCGGATTAACGCCCCCGTCGATGACCGTCCCGATCAGCGTGATCCGCTCGCCTGCGGCGCCGAACCGCGTCAGATCGGCCCATTCCGGGTGCTCGATCAGGTGCCAAAAGGGTCCGATAGTCTGGCCCCCGGTGGCGGCCGGCACCGTCAGCGCTCCATCGGCGTCGCAGCGCGGCCGCGCAATACGACATCAAAGCGATAGCCGAGCGCCCATTCGGGCTCAGTCACCGTCATATCGAGCGCGCAAATCAGGCGGTTGCGCGCCGCCTCGTCGGGAATCGACAGAAAGACCGGGTCGAGCGCCAGCAGCGGATCTCCCGGGAAATACATCTGGGTGATCAGCCGGGCGGCAAATCCGGCGCCGAAGAACGAGTAATGAATATGATTCGGGCGCCAGGCATTGTGGTGGTTGCGCCAAGGATAGGCCCCCGGCTTCACCGTCGTGAAACGGTAGAACCCGTCCTCGTCGGTGTAGACGCGGCCTTCGCCGCGGAAATTGGGGTCGAGCGGCGCATCGTGCTGGTCACCCGGATGCTGATAGCGGCCGGAGGCGTTCGCCTGCCAGATCTCGACAATCGTCCGCGGTACGGCACGCCCGACTTCGTCGGTGATGCGGCCGTGCACGATGATGCGCTCGCCAAGCGCCGATTTGCCGTCCACTACCGACAGATCGGGGATAGGGGGAAAGTGGTGAGGGCTAAACTGCGGACCCGTGGTCTCGGTAATCGTGTGCGGCAGCGCCACCAGGTTTTCGAGCGGATGCCGTTTATGCGTGCTGCCATAGTCGGGCGCGTCGTAGGGAGGCTGTGTCCCCGGCTGATATGCCCGGAACGGCGCCGGATCACGGGCGCTTTTCATCGCTTGGTCCTCCCTGGCAACCACTTTAATCGTTCATGCCCGGCCTTGAGCCGGGCATCCGCGGAAGCCCGGGCGAGGTCTGAGCTAATGTCTCAGAGATGGGGTCAAGCCCGGCCATGACCGAAAAATAAATCTGTCCCTTGCGTTCGAACATCAGCGGGCTGCCTCGACGACCAGTTTTCTTTTCTGCCTCAGCGCTTCGAGCGCCTCGGGCGTATCGATGTCGACGAGGATCGCGTCATCGACCATTTCCACCTCGGCGACGAGCTCCGCATGCTCGCCGATCAGGTGTTTGGCGCCGACATCGCCGGCCAGCTCGGCCATCTCGGGAAAAAACCGCTTCGACCAGAGGACCGGGTTGCCGCGCTTGCCTTGGCGCGTCGGGACTATGATGGCGCGGCCTTCGAGCGGATTGAAGGCCGCGATGAGGCGGTCAATGTGCCGGCCCGAGATCAGCGGCATGTCACCCAGGCAAATCAGCGCCCCGTCGAGATCCGCGGGCAGCGCGACGATGCCGCGCTTCAGCGAGGTCGCGAGTCCCTCGGCGAATTCCGGGTTGCGCACCCGTTCGAGCGGCAATTTGCCGAGCGCCGCATCGACTTCCTCGGCCTGGTTGCCGAGCACGGCGATGATCGGGCGCGCGCGCGACGCGAGCAGGCGTTGCGCCACACGCGCCACCATCGGGATACCGTCGATGTCGGAGAGCAGCTTATTGGGACCTCCCATCCGCGTCGATCGGCCGGCGACGAGCAACACCGCTCCAATCCGCGGGCCAGCCGCTCTCGTTTCTCTCGTTTCTGGTTGGGGCTTCGCTTCCGCGCGCGGCAGCGGCCGCGACGGGATCTCGGCGAGAAGGCCGCCGCTGCCCATGCGCATGATCTCCGCCGACCCGACCGGCAGCCCTGCGACCAGCCGTTGGAGCACCCAGTCGAAACCGTTGACCTTGGGCGACCGGGCGCAGCCCGGAAGTCCGAGCACCACCCGCCCGGCCACCCGCCCCAGCAACAGCAGATTGCCGGGATCGACTGGCATGCCGAAATGATCGACGCTGCCGCCGGCGGCGACGACCGCCGCCGGGATCACGTCGCGGCGGTCAAGGATCGCCGAGGCGCCATGGATCAATAGGATGTCGATGGCATGGCCGAACGCATCGCGAATCGTGGCCGCCAATTCGCCGGTCGTATGCGGGCAGCGCTCCTCGAAGACCAGCCGGCTACTGAGCGCGGCGAGCCTGCCTTCGGTGACCTGCCGGGTCTTGTCGAGAATACTTTCCTTCAATCCGGGGAGCCGGGTCTGAACAAGGCCGACCGACAGCGGCTGGAAGGGTGCTACCCGCAGCAGGGGCCCTTCGGAAATCGCTACCTGAGCGCACTGCTTAACGGCATCCTCGGGAGCGGCGAACGGGATGATTTTGACCGTCGCGACCATTTGCCTGGGCTCGACCGCCGCGAAGGGGGGCAACGTGCCTATCGTGATGGCTTCGTCCACGAGGTTCAGCCGATCGATGCGGTCGCGGTCAAAGACGAGGAGCCCGCGCGTCTCGGCGAAAAGGTTGGCTCGCCCGGTAAAGGGCGCTGCGAGCGAGATCCCGGCGCCGATCACAGCCGCTGCGACCCGCTCAGCAGCCTCGTCCTCGCCGACGTCGCCGGGATCGAGCCGGGCGACCGTTACGGTTGAAAGTCCCGACCCGGCGATTACCTCGACATCTTCGCGCGACAGCCGGCGCCCTTTTTTTAGCGCCCTCGTCCCGAGTTTCAGGCTATGCGCGAGGATGGCGCCTTCGGCGTCGCTGACCGGGACCTCGCCAAACCTCATGCCCGCTCCGCTTCCTCACCCTTGCGGAGGATTTGGGTCATCTCGGCGAGGATGGAAACCGCCACTTCGGCCGGCGACACCGCCCCGATCGACAAGCCGATCGGCCCGTGGATCCGCGCGACATCGTTATCAGTAAAGCCGAGTTCTTTGAGGCGTTCGCAACGCCCGGCGTGATTGCGCCTCGAACCGAGCGCACCGATGTAGAAGCAGTCCGAACGCAACGCCGCGGCGAGTGCCGGGTCATCGAGCTTCGGATCGTGGGTCAAGGTCACGACCGCGGACCCGCCGTCCGGCTTCAACCTCGCGAGGGCTTCGTCGGGCCATTCAGAGGTCATCTCGATACCGGGAAAGCGCGCCTCGGTTGCGAAGGTCTCGCGCGGGTCAATGACCGTCACGGCGTAATCGGTCATCACCAACATCTTCGCCAGCGATTGGGCTATATGCACCGCTCCGACGATGAAGCAGCGACGCGGTGGCGTCAGCACTTCGACGAATACAAGGCCGGCCGCCGTCTCAATGGTCCGATTTCGGCCGGAACGCCAGGTCTCGCGCACCCTGTCGAGCGCCCCATCCTCGAGCGCCAGATCGCCCTCCGCATGCTCGCCTTCCACCAACAACTGCCGGCCGGTCGCAAGGTCGGTCGCCAACGCCACCGACCGATGTTCGCGCTCCGCGGCGACAACGCGGTCGAGAATGCGCCCCTTCATTCGACGCGCTCGACAAATATCTGGATCTTGCCGCCGCAGGCGAGCCCGACCTCCCAGGCCTGGTCGTTGGAGACGCCGAAATCGAGAAGCCGCGGGTTGCCGTCGCGGATTGCGTCGAGCGCCTCGCTGACGACCGCGCCTTCGACGGAGCCGCCCGAGACCGAACCGACCATGGCGCCC
>JBJMQW010000119.1:0-7345 GCA_045802495.1 Allostellaceae bacterium
CCCGACAAAGGTTCCGGCATGCGCTACCGGGCGGTCCTGCAGGCTCAAGAGAATGCCGTAGCAGAACGGGTAGCCGACGAGCGCCGCGAGGAACAGCAGCGGCGGTGCCATCATCAGCCAGCTGAACACGCCTTGGCGGTCGAGCCAAACTGCGAGCGGCGCGGCCCGACGCAGTTGCCGGTCGGCCCCGGCGAGCGGCTGGGACCGGATAGTCACTGTTTGTCGCGATTCCCGGGTGTGACCCGGGCATCTGCGTTGTGCCCCGCAATGACGATCAGCGGAGCTTCAGGTGCCATCACTACACGGGCCGATAGATTTCCTTGAGTTGGGCCGCGGCGTTCTTGATCACCTCTTTGGTCGAGGCGCCGGCGCAGGCTTTGGCGAACATGTCGACAACGACGTATTTGGCGAGGCTTTCGGCGAGCGCACGGTTGGGCGGCGCCGGCCAACCGGGCAGATGAGCGCTCGCCAGCGCATCGCGGTAGGGGATGTTGCGCGGCTCGACCTTCCACATCGGCGCGTTGTCATAGCCGTGCAGCATTGGCTGGTAATAACTGTCGGCTGAAGCATACCAGGCGCCCAGCTGCTTTTCGTCGGTCAGCCAGCGCAGGAACGCCCGCGCCTCGTCCTTTGCCGGAGTAAAGTTTAAGATCGAGTGGCAGACCGAGTTCATCAAATGAAAACGCCCCTTCGGCCCCGCCGGGTTCTGCGATTGGTCGGTCACCTTGGCAATCTCGGGGAAGTCGCGCTTGGCCAGCCACAGAATGCTCTCGGCATTATTGGTGCAGGAAATCTGTTCGGCGAAGAAAGCCTTGTTGTTGCTGACATCGGTCCAACCGAGGACATCGTCGATCATCGTGTCCTTGAAGAATTTCCGTGCGAAGTCGACGGCGTGCGCGGTCTCGTCGGAATCGATGACAACGGTTTTCCCGTCGGCCTCGACCTCGTGCCCGCCGTAAGACCATAGCAGCGGATAAATCCAGCCATGATTGTCGCCGAAGCCGTGGCCGAGCTCGAACCCGAACGGATGGTCCTTCGCCTTCAGCTTCTTGCCGACCTCGTAGAGCTCTTCCCAGGTATCGGGAAATTGCTTGACCCCGACTTCGGCGAACCAATCGGTGCGCCAATTCATCAGCTGGCCGATGTTGCTGAAAGGGACTGCTTTCCATTTGCCGTTGACAATCCCCGCTTCCTTGG
Source organism: Allostellaceae bacterium (assembly GCA_045802495.1). Taxonomy (GTDB): domain Bacteria; phylum Pseudomonadota; class Alphaproteobacteria; order ATCC43930; family CGMCC-115725; genus AP-15. Next base: position 1,198 of record JBJMQW010000119.1, read on the forward strand.
CGACGTCGTACCAGCCCCCCTGGTTCTTTCCGGCCTCTTCGGCAATGTCACTGACGTCCAGCAATTTCTCATCGAACAGGAACGGATAGAGCAGAAAGATCATCGTGACATCGGCCCCGGATCCGGTCTCGGTGATCGTGCTTATCCGGGTCGGCAGGCTTCCGACACTCGTCAGCTCGTAATTGATCTTGACCCCGGTTTCCTTCTCATAGGCGGGGGCCAATGTCTTTTGCATATACTCGTCGAAAGTCTTGATGAACGAGCTCTCGTGTAGAAAAGTCAGGGACTTGCTTTGGGCCGCTGCGGGTCGCGCGCCAATAGCAGCGCCCATCGCCCCGACTCCGGCGAGCTTTAGAAAGCCGCGGCGCGAAGTGGTGTCCATGCTGTCGCTCTCCTGTTTCACGGAATCAGATAGATCGGGCTCGACCAGGCCTGATAGCCGTCTTCTTGCACTACCGAAACGTAGAACGACGAATCGTCCGAGGCCGCAAGCGCCAGGCGCCGTTCGACATCGACCCTGCACTCGGTCAGCTGCTCGGGCAGGCGACAAACGCTGAGCTTTCTCGCGAGCCCGCCCGCATCGCATATTATCGGTTCAGCGCCGACCTCTGAGATCGCCAGATCGAGATTGGCGTGTTCGGTCAGCACCTCCAACCGGCCGGCGTCGGCTTTCCGAAGAACGAGGTCCAAGCCGCCGAAATTGCCGGTAGTCAGCGCCTCCCACTCGAGATAGTCGCCCTCTCGGTCTATCCGTTTGTCCGGGTTCCAGAAATTGATCCGCCGCGCCTCGACAATCGCGTTGCCCCGGACCGTGGCCGACCCGTCCCAGATCGTCTGGCGGCCGCGGCCGCGATATTCCGCGCCTTCCCAAATCACCCGCAGCCGCCGGCTGTGCGCGGGTGCCGCATACGGCCGGAAGGTCTCCAGCACGTCCCGTCCCCGCCTCAACTCCACGCGCTCGATCGGCGCCGATCCGAAAACCCGCACGGCGAGGGTGATCTCACGGTCGACGCAATGGAGGATGTCGCCCATCATCGCCTCGTCGACCAGGCGCGACGAAGTCGGGCCCAAGGCGGGATCCTCGGCAAAGAGTTCCGCCGGGTGATCGAAACGGGCCCGCACATCGAGCACCAGGCGATTGCCGGTGGTGCCGTAGTGGTGGCGGCGGCGCAGGCAATCTATTGCCGCGGCCCGCGTCAGCTCCGGCAATAGCAGGCAAGTTAGTCCGCCATAGGCGCCAAATGTGGAGGCGCCGGGATAGCTGGCGCCGGGGCGCCCCTTGTGGTCGTCGCTGTTGCACACGATCCCGACGCGGTAGCCCATGTCGAGCGCGTCATAGAGCAGCCACTCGAATGTCCCCCAGGCAGAATGAATCTCCACCGAGCGCTCAATCCGGCCATCATGGGCGATCCGGACATCGGCGTAACGACCGCCGACATGCGCGTTGACGACTGCGTCGTAGCCTTCGAGACGGCGAAACAGCTCGGCGGCCGAGGTGCAATCGCTGTCGAGATCCCTCTGATCGGAGACGAGCGCGTGTGAGGAACGGTGGATTGCGTTGTTCTCCTGCGCGAAATAGACATTGCGGTCGCCGCCCAGACCGGTATTGCCCGACCATTCGTAGCCGGGAAGCGTGACGAATTGACCGGGATCGTCAAAGGAGCGCGTCAGCTCGTTCAGCGCATCGTAAAAACCGCGAGTGATCTGGAAATCGTTGCCCTGATGGCCGACCACATCAAGAAAAGCGCGATCCCGCGCAAAATGGAAATAGTGCAAGGCCGAGGCAGTGCCGATGGTCTCCTCGCTTTGCCCGTGCAGATCGCCCCAGTAAGGCAGCAGCGGAGAGTTTTCCACGATGCGCATCGGGTTCGATACCGCGAGCAGGCGATTTTCCTCGCCGAAGACAGAGATCGTGAAATCCCCGGCCTGTTCGGCAGTCAGGCCTTCGATGGTCAAGACCGGGCTGCCGCGTTCGAACATGACGATTTCGGGTAGGCCGGAGGTCGGCAATGAAGGCGAAAGCCGCAGTGGTTCGTCGCCCATCGGCGATGGGTTGCCCCAGCGATCCTCCGACTTCAGACACAACCGGAAAGGAGCGCCGACGCGCCGTCCCGTTGGCAGGACGGCCTTCCATACGACCGGCTTTCCCGCGACGATGTCGAGACACGGCGAATTCGGGACTTCGGTGAAGATGCCGGTCGCGATCGGGTCGACGAAGAGCTTGAGCTGAAAATCCTTCTCGGCAAAGGTCTGCATCCGGATCCCGGGCGACCCCCGCCGACGGTCGCCGAGGCGGATGGTCAGCGTGTCGCCCTGACGCAAAAACCCCTGCAACACGCGGATGCTGATCGTGCGGTCCCATGGCCGGACATGGCCCTTGGGATCGAACCTCAGCTCCAGTTGCGCGCCGTTGCTGGCTTCGACCGAGACGTAATTGGGCGCTACCGGGTCGTTGAATTGCGGCCGGCCCATATCGGTCGCGAAGCGGGTGACCACCCGTACGGCTCCGGTATCGTCGATGCCGAAATAACCTGCCGTATAGGTGATCGTCAGCGAGGCGTAACTGCCCGCCTCGTAGGCGCCCGTCGGGGTCATCTCGGCGTGGCCGATGCGCGGCTGCAGCCACGTGTCGTTGACCTGGTTCGGATCCGCCCAGTGCGGTGTCAGCGACGACGCTGCGGCCATATCAACCCGACCGACGGGCGAGCATTTGATCGACCATTGCCGGGGCGGCGCCGAGATAATTGGCGGGATCGGTCAGTTCGCGCAGTTTCTCCAGGCCAAGAGGACCGGCGACGGCAGGGGTTTCCAAAAGCACATCGAGCAGCGCTCGGTCCTCCTCAATTGCCGCCCGACAGGCGTCGTACACCAGGTCGTGCGCTTCGTTGCGGCCGGTGTGCGGCGCCAGGTCCATCATCACCGCCTCGGCGACGATGAGCCCGTGCGTCATGGCCAAATTCTTGGCCATGCGAGCTGCATCGACGATCAGCCCACCAAGCATGAATCGTGCCTGATGGACGGCTCCGGCGGCGTAGCCGAAGGCTTCCGGCACCGCCACCCATTCGACATGCCAAGGCCCTGTCGCCCGCTCGAAATCGGTTACGACCGCATCCAGCACCAGCCCCGCTTGCTGACGCAGCACCTTGGCTGCGGCGAGGATCAGCTCGCAGGATATCGGGTTGCGCTTTTGCGGCATCGTCGAGCTCGATCCGCGGCCTTGCACGAAGGGCTCGGCCGCCTCGCCGAATTCGGTCGCCGACATCAGCATGACATCGAAGGCGATCTTGCCCAGGCTGCCCCCGAGCAGCGCCAGAACCTGCAAGGTCTCCGCGATGCCGTCGCGGACCACGTGCCAGGTGATCGCCGGGTCGCCGAGACCCAGTTCGCGGGCGAGCTCGGCGCGCGTTTCCAGACCCTTCTCAGCATTGCCGAGCGAGGCCAAAGTGCCGGCGGCGCCGCCGAATTGCACCAGCAGCACGCGCGGGCGGAGCTCGCGCAAGCGGTCGGCGTGCCGATCGAGCGCATAGAGCCAAACCGCAGCCTTGAAGCCGAAAGTCACCGGCAGCGCATGCTGCAGGTGGGTTCGTCCGGCCATCGGCGTGTCGCGATATTTGCGCGCGAGCTCGGCGAGGTGGCTGCGCACGGCCGTCAGGTCGTCTTCAATGAGCGCCAGCCCGGCACGGATCTGCAGCACTGCCGCCGTATCCATGATGTCCTGAGTCGTGGCGCCCCAGTGTAGATAGCGACCCCCGGCGCCCGCCAATTCGGCCATCTGGCGGACGAGCGGAAGGATCGGGTAGCCGACGGTCTCGGTTTCGCGCTTCAGGCGCGCCAGGTCGAGCGCCTCGCGGCCGCTGGCCAGCGCGCCCGCCGCATGCGCGATTGCCTCAGCCGCCTCGGCCGGAATGATCCCGAGCCGACCCTGGGCGCGCGCGAGCGCGGCCTCGACCTCCGCGCAGCGAGCCAAGAACGCGCTGTCGCCGAAGACCTCGCGCATTGGCGCGGCGCCGAACATGTCGGCGAAAATTGTCGAGTCGAGAGCACTGATCGCCATAGAGGCTGCCCTCAATGTGTGGAGCCGGCGTCCCTCGCCTTTCCCGAGAAGTCAACCCAGGACCCGGCAGCCAATCGCTCGAGCGCCGGAAAGCGGGCCTTGTATGCCATTTTAGGGCTGTCGGCGATCCAATAGCCGAGGTAAACGAAGGGCTGACCGTGGCGCCGGCATTGCTCTACCAGCCAGAGCACGCTCCACGTGCCGAGGCTGCGTTTTGGCTCCTGCGGATCATAATAGCTGTAGACGGCCGAAATGCCGTCGTCGAGAAGATCGATCAGCGATACTCCGACGAGGCTGTCGGACGCGTCGCGAAACTCGGCGATCCCGGTTCGCACGGGGGTATCCTCGACCATGCCCCGGTAATCGCCATAAGTCATCGACGCCATGTCGCTGTCACGGTGTCGCGAGCGCTGATACGCCGAGAACAGTCCGAACTGCTCGGGCGTAGCCCGAGGGGCGAGCAGTCGGCCGGTGATATCGCGATTTATGTTGCGGATGCGCCGGATTGAGCGTGTGTCGGTAAAGCGGTCGACGGCGATCCGCACCGGCACGCAGGCGGCGCAGTTGCGGCAGGCGGGTCGGTAAGCAAAGCGATGGCTGCGGCGAAACCCGGCGCGCGACAGATCATCGTAGAATAGCGCAGCTCCATTTCCGCCGAGTTCGACGATCAGCTTGCGCTCGGCGCGACCGGGCAAGTAAGGGCAGCCGACGGGAGCGGTGGCGAAGAATTGGCGAAAGGGTGTTCCGGGACCCTTGCCCGTCGATGGCGCGCGCGCCTCGCGCCGGAGCCATTCGCGTTTCTGTCGGTTTTCGGCCCCGGGCCTCAGATCCATCGCATTTCCTCAATTCCAGCGCCGCGCATTCCGATGACGGACAGCTCGTTCCCGATTATGGCCGAGGGCATGCCGCGGGCGCCAGCCCTCTGCAAGCCTTCGTCAACGCAACGGTCCCGCGGTCCAGCGGAACCCGGTGAGGATATTCTCGTCGAACCGGCATTCGACCGCCAGATCCCGCGGCGCCGGCGCGCCTTCAGGAATATCGGTCCGGACGGCCTCGACCTGCGCCGTGATCGTGGTCAGGCTGGTCGCCGACGCCTCGCTCTTCGTGATCTCGAGCGCGGCGCCCGGATTGGCGCGCCGCATGATGTCCGCGCACCGCTCGGAAAGGCTGACGCTGTGGGGAATCCCGCAGCCCGTGAGCTCCAAGCAGAGAAACGCGAGCACTGCAACAGCCGATGCTTGTCGGGAGTACCGCATGCCGCCGATACTCTGCGGCAGCGTGCCGAATTTCAAACCGACTCCACCGGACGGGCGGAGGCGGCTGGGCCGGGTGATCATGGGGGTTCGAATTGCACGACGAGGCGCGTCGCGTCCGACGACTGAGAAAAAAGGTTTACCAGGAGCTTCCGGCTGCAACTACTAGTCGCGTCGCCGATCTCGATCGTCGAACATCCTATCGCGACATCATTGCAACGGTGCAGCGGGGGCAACTCGGCGTCGACGCGGCAGGCGCCGCTTTGGCCTTGTGCCGGGCCTGTATCGAAAAAGGCCTTGATGCCTGGTGCTATGAGTTCGGCTTCCCGGAAATCCTCACCCACACGGTGACGATCGTCGAGGTCGATGGCGTCCTGCAGGTGCACGATGCCTTTTTCAATCTCGGGTATCGGCTAAACTTTCATGACATGCTGCAATCCTTGCGGAACGGCAATGCCGTGGCAAGCAAGCGCGCGGCGCGGGACAGGAAAATCTACATCATGGATCCGGCCGCCGAGCCGGAGAGAACAGTCCGCTGGCTGGAGGCAAAGGCCAATCGCGAGCTCGAACCGGAAAACGGGCTTCGCCGCTTCGAACTGGTCTGGGGCCCGGAGAGATTTACCGCGACTTGCCCGGTTATCGACACGGTGTCGCGCGCCCTGGCCGAGCGGGGCTATCCCGGCGATTTGCAGTATTTGATGCTGCATCCGGTGGCCGTCTTCGACGGCTACGAGGAATATCGGGATCTCAGCACCATGCCGCTTGTCGGCGGGCTGGACCTGCAGTCTCCTGTAGCGGCGCTCCGCGTTGCTTCTCGCAAGCTCCACGCTGAACGCGTGCG
>JBJMQW010000120.1:0-8449 GCA_045802495.1 Allostellaceae bacterium
GCTCACTGGCCGGCCTCCCTCGGCAGCCAAATAAGCGAGTAGAGCGCGCGCTTTTTTCGGCAGCTTGCCGAGGCGGTAATCAGCGCTCTCGATCAATAAAGGCCCGACAATTCCAATCGACAATGTCATCGCTTAAGTCCCAATTCTAGCCTGACTGGGCAGCAGAGCCGTACTCTGTAAGTTCTCCCTTGGCGAACTAGTCAAAAAAGGCGGTTAACGATGTCCCGCACAGATCGTCGTGGAGCATCGATCGGACGAAAAAGCAGCAACACGCGACGGCATGCAATCGTGATGTCGGATGCAACATCTGCTGCCATGATTGCCAGGTGCTGCCTTTGACCGTTTACTAACCCTCGAATTATGGCAAAAATACGTCGGAATGCGACCGATTGTTTCAGCCTCCGCGTCGAAGTCTGATTTCTGCCTCTTTTGTGTAAAGAGGGTCGCTTTGGAAATTTCCCGCGCATCCGCCGCCCCAAGGGGCAAAGCCGGTAAAAGAATGTCCTTTTTTGACAAAAACCAGACCTAAAATTGACGGCCCCCTGACACAGTACAGTTACATTATACCCGCGCCCAACGCCCGCTCTCCGGGGCGGGCCTTTGCAGGTGATTAAAAGAGGCAGCCCGCAGTCTTGCGCGCTAACCTCCGCTCCCTCCCGTACACAACCTGCAGTGCCGGGTCAAAGCGAGGCGACGTGCCAAAAATCGACATCGCACGCGGTGTTCACGCTGCGCAGATACGGGCCCTTTATCAACACACGCCAATGGTGTTGACGGTAAATATGGTCAACTCCGCCTTGGTTTCCATCGTACTGTCATCTTACATGGGACAGACGCGGTGGATGATCTTTCTTGCGTTGACCATCGCTTTGACCGGCGCTCGGGTCCTGGCCTGGAGCCTTTATCGACGCAAGACAAGAAACGTTGAGCCCACGACCAAATGGGCGGTTTTCGCAACCCTGGGATCGGGTCTCTCGGGCGTGTTGTGGGGGGCCGGCAGCGCGCTTCTCTTGCCTGATGATCTGGTCGAGCAGACGTTCGTCGCCTTTGTCATCGGCGGCATGTGCGCCGCCTCTCTGGTCGCGTTCTCGAACTACCTGCCGGCTTTTATCGCTTATGTGTTTCCGGCCTCTCTGCCGCTCGCCGCCCGGTTCTTTCTCGACGGGTGGATGGTGCATGGCGACATGATGGTCGTGTTCGCCGCAGTGATGACGCTTGCAGCCTGCAATGCCACGCGGATATTTACCCATGGGTTGCAGCTGAATCTCCGTTTGACGGCGAGAACCAAGGAGTTGAGGGCCGCGAACAAGCGGTTGGAGACCGAGATCTCTCAGCGTGAGGCCGCCGAAGACCAGCTGCGCCAAGCGCAAAAAATGGAGGCCATCGGCCAGCTCACCGGTGGGATCGCTCACGACTTCAACAATTTGCTTACCGCGGTGGTGGGGCATCTGGAGATCGCGCAAAGCCGCGTCAGCGACGATCCTCGCACCGTTGGACTGCTGCAAGCGGCCTTGCGCGCGGCGGAGCGGGGCGCCGCTTTGACACGACAGCTGCTGGCCTTCGCGCGCCGGCAATACTTGGATCCGCGGCCGGTGGACATCGCGGCTGCTCTCGGAGACGTCGAGAAAATCCTGAGACAGACGATCGGTCCGGAAATCGATCTGGTGATCGAGTCGGAAGCGAGCTTGCACCCTGTCTGGGCTGACCCCAACCAGCTGGAGCTCGCGATCCTGAATCTGGCCTTGAACGCACGTGATGCCATGCCGACAGGCGGCAGGCTGCAGATTCGAGCCGAGGAGGGGGCAAGCGACATCGCGAACCTGCCGGCTGGCCTCCCCCCGGGCAACTATGTGATGGTGCTGATATCCGACACCGGAACCGGCATGGACGAGGAGACCTTAGCACGCGCCTTCGAACCATTCTTCACGACGAAAGAGCCTGGCCGCGGCTCAGGCTTGGGATTATCGATCGTGCACGGCTTCGCCTCCCAGTCCGGAGGATCCGCTCGGATCTCCAGCTCTCTCGGGAACGGGACAACCGTGGAACTCTGGTTGCCATACGCCGAAGGCGAGGTGATCGAAGCCGGTGAAACCGAGCCGACCCACTTCCAGCCAGCGCCGGGACGAGCCAGCATACTGGTATGCGATGACGACAGTGACGTGTTAGGGGTGGTGGCTTCGATACTGCGGGACAGCGGCTATACGGTCTGGGAAGCCGAAGGGCCGTCTGAAGCGCTCGAGATAGTCGAAAGAAACCAATCGATAGACCTCTTGCTGGTGGATTACGCCATGCCGGAAATGAATGGTGCGGCATTTATAGACCGCGCTCGCACCCGTCGGCCGGGGCTCAAGGCGCTGCTGATGTCAGGCCGTGCCGATATCCTCTACCTGAACGGGTCCTCGAGTGTCCCGTTGCTGCCGAAACCATTCAGGCTAGACCAGCTGCGCCAAAGAGTTGCCGAGGTTCTGTCCGCAACCAACTTCGACCCCGAGCCGCGCGACGCTAAGAAGAAACTCCTTGCGATTTCGGAATAAGGCGCCGCGTAACGACTTATCAGGCCAGGGCTGCCGAGTGCCGGGGCTGCTTCGAGTAGAACGGGATGACCCCAAGCGTGACCGCGCTCGCGCCGCTGGCGTTAGCCGAACGGGTGGTGGAGCGGTCAAAACCGGTCTCAGCTCAGCGGCACTGTGACTTGGCTGATCAGATCGAGCGTGCCGATGGGAAGCAACTGCGGCGCCGTAAAGCCGAACGAGGTGCTGGCGCAAATGGTCACCTTGGCGGGGAATGAAGCCGGGTCCTCTTCGACCGAGACATCGACGTACGCTGCCTGATAGGCAGACAAAACCTGCCGGGCCCGCAAAGCGGAACAATTGGCTAATGGCGTATCCGACTGCCTAGGGCAATGCTGGGCCTGGTTTTGTGTCGGGCAGGGGCTCGATCGCGCATGGTTGTAAGTCATCGCAAACCGGCCGGCTTCCTGGACCGCCAGAAGCATCGTGTTGTAGGTCCAAAGCACTCTCGCAAGCTCAATGCTGCAGAGAATGAGCAGGAGCAGCACGCCGATGATGACGCTGACTTCAACCGCTGCGGCCCCCTCCTCGGCGCCGCGAAGCCGCCGTGCGCTCCCGCTCATCGCAGCCGAATCTCGGTCGTCGCAGACAAGCTCGCGGGCATTCCCGGCCACGGCACCAGTGGCGCAAAGGGCTGGCTTGCAGTAATCGTGATGAACAGGCGATTGGGGCCGGGGCGGCCGACCGTGGCACACGATTCGGTGCAGCTTATAGACGTCCCGTCGTCGCACTCGCAGCTTTGCGGAAAGCTCATCGGAAACCCGAGCGGGGGCGCAAAACTCATCGCACTCTGCATCGCGGACTGAATCCCCGCCGTGTCGACCGGATGAAGTCGCGCATATTCGGCGCCAATTCTTGTCGTGCCCGCCAGCCTAGCGGATGCCGTCGCGAGCATGCCGAAATCTGTGATCCCGACGGCGACCAGGACCAGCAGCGGTGCGACGAGAGCGAATTCGACGGCCGCGCTTCCGGCACAACGAGGGGGCGCGGCCCCACGGTGTCGCCGCTTCACACGATGGGCCGCATCCAGCCCATCGGGCTCATTCGGCCAGCGCCGCTGTATAGATCTTCGGCAGATCGGCGAGACCGGCGCTCGCGCATCCTTCGGTTTCCAGGCTTGAGGCTCCATTCACCACCACCGTCTTGGCCACCAACAGGAGGCATTTCGGGCCGGTATCGCTCGGACTTCCGACAAATGTCATTGACGAGTTCGGAAAATAGACGAGGCCGTTCAGCGTTGCGCCGGGGGCTCCCGTGATGGCGCTGGTGCCTGATGAATAAGTCGTGCCGGCGGGCAACCCGTTGGCGTCCTGAACGAGCACCAGACCGGAGAACTGCCCCGCGCGCGGCGCGTTGAGCGTGACCTGTGCATTGGACGCCATTGATACCGTGCCGATCTTGTTGCTCTGGGTGGTTAAAATGAGGGTCACGCCCGCACCGGTGACATTGTCGCAAGCCGAGCATTTTAACACTCCGGTCGCGTGGACCGTCAGATCTCCGGTCAACCAATAGGTGCCAGGCATCAGATCGACGGACTGACCAGCCGAGATGGTCCATTGCCCGGAGATCAGCGTCCGGGCCGACAACCGGATCCGGTCGTCGGTTAATGATTTTCCGGCTACGGCGCAATTGCCGTCGTAGATCCTTACACGTGCGGAGTGTTTCGAATTGCACTTAACGGCAGGGGGCATGCCGCTAGTCAGAAAGGCGTGGGTGAGCGTCGTCGCGTAGGGATCCATGACTGCCGGCGCGCCGATCCTTGCCGGCGATGCCAGAGCGAGTTCCGGGGGTGGGGCAGTAGGATCGATCGGGTTTCCCTCGAGAGAGACTTCGCCTGCGGCAGCGAGAGTTGTCGCGGTGATCAGACTGCCGCTGTGCAAGTCGATGGCGCTGCTGCTTGTCGAATTTGCCGCGACCGAGCAGCCGGTCATATAAAGAAGGGCGGAGTCAGCAATTTCGACCGCCGTCCCGCCGGCGCCCAGGGCAAGGAGGCAGGGATGGTCGAGGACTTCGATCACTGCGACTGCCTTATTGGCTACGGTCACGCCGGACAGGAACATCGTTGCCAGCAATGCTCCCTGTTCCTGCCGCAGCGTTACCGCGATCGCGTCGCTGGCGATGCCGTCGCTATACGGATAAATCAGCTCTGGGGCGGTTCCCCTGAAACCGTTCCGTACAGCAGCGGCCATAGCGGCGGGCAGCAGCGCGCCTGTCGGGCCTGTCTTACCCGCAATTACCTCGTAAGCCGCCGATAGCGCGGCTGCATCTGCGGCCGATTGGTTTTGCAGCTTGATTGTGAACCAAACACCGGTCTCGGCGCCGAGGGCGCCAAACCCGATCAAGGCCGGCATCACGATGGCTGCGAAGGTTGCGCTGGCACCTCGCTGTTCGGCAAAGATCCGGGTAATCGCGCCGAAGAGCGACAGCCCGGTACTAGCTGACACCGCACATCTCATTCGCAGCACGCGGCCGTCTCACGTTTCGCCTTCGCGGCAACGTTGCTCGAACCTGCCGCGCCGAACGTGCCGTCGGATGATTTCGGTCATGGCCCCCGCCCAAGCATATCGATGATGCGCAGCGCCAGGGGGGTGCCAATAACAATTATCAGCGAAGGCAAGATGAACGCCATCAGCGGCAGGGTTAGGAGTACCGGAAGCCGCGCCGCCCGTTCCTCGAAGCGGGCCAAACGCTCGGCACGCATTTCCGCGGCCACCACCCGCAAAGACTCGGCCAGCGGCGTGCCGAAATTGATCGATTGATTGAGCGCTGCGACCATGCTGCGAAGGCTGGGAATCCCTGCCCGCCGTGCCAGGTTTTCGAGCGCTTGGCTGCGAACGGCGGAAACGCGCATTTCCGCGGCCGTCGCCGCAAACTCTTCGGCGACTGTCGGGCTCGATCTGCGGAGGACGTGGCCGACCTGTCCGATCGCGTGATCGAGGCTGAGCCCGGCCTCGGCGCAGATGACGAGCAAATCGAGCGCATCCGGCATGTCGGCTTCGAGGCGTACGCGGCGTCTTGCGGCGAGCCGGGAGAGAACGGTCTCGGGGAAGCGCCAGCCCAGGATCGCCGCACCGGCGAGGAGCAGCAATCTGGTATTCGGGGCGCCGACAAGCAATTGGCGCCATTCAAGAAAGAGCCAAAAGAGCGGTACGAACGCCACGGCGGCGCATAGCTTGGCGGCGACCAGGGCGGCGAGATGGCCGTCTCCTTTGACCCCCGCCGCGACCAGCGCTGCCAGCAGCCTTCCCTGCTCTGCCTTCCCGACCATGCGGGTTGCCACCACCAGCGTTCCCACCCGCTGATACCAGGGGGAACGGGATGGCGGCGCCAGCTCGCCGCTCCGTTTCGGTGTTCCGCGCAGCGCATCGCGCAGCCGGTTCTGCCGCTCCTCCGATTGCGCGATCCGTCGGAGGCTTAGTACCGACCATAGCGCTGCACCCAATGCCAGCACGAGAATGCAGGTTTCGCGCAGGCCAAAGTGCATCCCGCCAACGTGTATTGCGAAGGAAATTGGGTCCGGCAAATCCATCGGGGTCGTAGACATTGTCAGCGCAGATTTCTGTCGATCAGTGCTTTCATTGCGACGACGCCCGCCAACATGCTGGCCACGGCGAGCCCCAGCATAAAACGGCCGCGCGGGTCAAAGAACATGACGGACATCAGTTCTCGGTTGATCAAGAACAACCCGATCCCGGCGATGAAGGGCATGGTAGCCACGATTGCGGCCGATGCCTTGGCTTCGGCGCTCAACGCCTGAGCTTTCTGGCGCAGGGCCTTCCGCTGACGGATGATCGTGCTGAGATTGGCAAGCGATTCGGCGATGCCGCCGCCCGTCTGCCGTTGCAGCAGAAGGTTGACCACGAAGAAGCGGAAATCCGAGACCTGTATCCGCTCGGCTGCACTCTGCAGCGCTTCTTCCATGTCGATGCCGATGCGCATTTCGTCGAGCATGCGCTGGAATTCGTTGCCGACAGGAGGCTGGGTTTCGCGCGTCGCGAGTTCGATAGCCTCGGGCGCAGGAAGCCCAGCCCGGACTGCCCGGACGATTAGATCCAATGCATCCGGAAACGCATTGAGAAACCGTCGCCGATATCGCTTCCGCGTTAGCCGGAGCAGGAAAGCTGGCGCCATCAACGCCGCGGCGCCACCGAGCATGGCAGCCGGTGCGGTCGCGAGACCCGCTGCTGCCGCCAATGCGGTCATAGCCGCCGCTCCAAGGACGCTCGCCGCCGCCAGGTGAAGTTTGCCTATTCGGTTGCCGGTCGCGGCGAACCATCGATCAAGCCAGCGCGCCAGGGCGGCCGGCAATGCGCGATGCTGCGGCGTTGGTCTGCGAAGGGAGAGAGCCGGCACATCCGGGCTGGGCTCGGTTGCGACGAGAGCCCTCAGGCGCGGTTCGCGGCTCGCTCTGCGGCGCTCGCCGCACAGGACCCAGAAAAGGCCGCCACCAAACAGGATCGTCGAGCCGAGAGCGCCGATGAGGAGGAATTGTTCCAGCAACTCACGCTCCCCCAATGCCGATCACGTCCAGCAGTTCTCGCTCGAGGCCGTAGCGAGCGGCCCGAGCCGCAAACTCCGGCCGCATACGGGTGGATTCGAACTCGCCTTCAATACGGCCGTCATAGCGCGTGCCGCGATATTGAAAGGTGAAGAGCTCTCGGGCGGTGATGATATCGCCCTCCATGCCGGCGATTTCGACGATGTTTTGCACTCGCCTGATCCCGTCCCACATTCGCTCGACGTGGACGAGAAGGTTTAGGGCGCTTGCGACGTGCATGCGGATGGCTTTGAGAGGCAGGCTGAGGTTCGCCATCATCACCATGTTTTCAAGACGATAGAGGGCATCGCGCGGTGAGTTGGCGTGCACCGTCGACATCGAGCCGTCGTGGCCGGTGTTCATCGCCTGCAGCATGTCAAAGGCCTCGGGACCGCGCACCTCGCCGACAATGATGCGGTCCGGTCGCATGCGCAGCGCATTGCGCACGAGTTCGCGCTGGGCGATTTGACCCACCCCTTCGATATTGGGCGGGCGGGTCTCCATCTGCACGACATGAGGTTGCTGCAGTCGCAGCTCAACCGCATCCTCGACCGTGATGACCCGTTCACCGGGATCGATGTATTGCGAAACCGCGTTCAACAATGTCGTTTTGCCCGAGCCGGTACCCCCGGAAATCAGAATATTGATGCGCAACCGGGCCGCGATCTGCAGCACGCGCGCCACCTGCTCCGACAGGTTTCCTTGCTCGACCATGGTGTCGAGCGTCAGGTTCTTCCGGGGAAATTTGCGTATCGAAATGGTGCCGCCATTTAACACCAACGGCGGCAGAATGATGTTGACGCGACTGCCGTCGGCAAGCCGCGCATCGACCATCGGGCTCGCCTCGTCGATGCGACGCCCGACCGCCGTAGCGATGCGCTGCGCGATATTGACAAGGTGCTGCCCGTCGCGAAAGCGAGCGCCAGTCTTTTCCAGCTTCCCATTCCGTTCGACATAAATGTCAAACGGGCCATTCGCCAAAATATCGGTGATCTCGTCATGATCGAGGAAGGGTTCGAGAGGCCCCAGCCCCACCATGTCGTCGCTGAGGTCGGCGGCGAGCGCCAATTCCTCGACCTTATTGAGCTGAACCCGTTCCTCGGTGGCGATCTCGCATACCAGCTTTGCCACCTCGCCTCGAAATGTGGCGCGAGGGATGCGGCCGGCCACTGTCGGATCGATCCTCGTCATCAGAACCGAGCGGATCCGTTCCTTGAGGTCGCTCAACGCGCCCAGATCGGCGATCGGGACGACGCCCTCCGACGAGTCGGAGACCAGAACAAGACCCGGGTGTCGGGGGTCGGTAAAACGGCGCCCCGAGCTGGTGTTTATCATGTCGCGA
>JBJMQW010000121.1:0-8075 GCA_045802495.1 Allostellaceae bacterium
CATGGCCGTCATGAAAATAAGGAGCCGTGACCGCGACATTGCGCAGGCTGGGTACCCGAAAGACCTGCCGATCGCTCTCCAGATGGGTGATCGAGTAACGGCCGAGGTCGGTCTCGGTCATTGCCCGCCCGGAGAACGGGTCGGCAAAGATGCCAAATTTTTGCAGCAGATTGCCACCCAAGTTTCTGCCTTGATGACAGGCGATGCAGCCATAGGACTTGAAGAGCTGATAGCCGCGCTGCTGGTCGGCGGTGATCGCGTCCGGCGCACCGCGCAGATAATCGTCGAAGGGCGCGTCGGGTGTGAGCAGCGATCGCTGAAAGGTCGCGAGCGCATCGAGAACCGATGACCGTTGCGCGCCGCCGGCGTAAGTCGCCGAGAAGGCAGATTGATAGTCTCGATCGGCGCGTAATCTTTTCAGCAATTCGTCCCAACCGATGTTCATCAGCCGAGGCCCGAGAAGCACCGATTCGTTTTGCGCTTCGAGCGTCCGGAAATTGCCTCGCCAGTTGAGCCGAAAATTGAGTGCGGCATTAAAGATGGTCGGCGCATTGAAGTCGAGTAGTCGACCATCGGAACTCAGGGAGCGCCGATTTTGGTCGTCACCGCTCCGATCGAGGTCATGGCAGGAGGCGCAGGAAACCGTATTGCCGCCTGATACGCGGGGATCCTCAAACAGCTTTCGGCCGAGCTCGACCTTCGCCGGGTCCAGGTCGTCGACTACCACAACCGGAGTTATCGGCTCGTCTTCGGTTGGTGTATCCGGGGTTGGCGTATCCAGACGGACGCCCGGGAGCGCCAGCGCGGCGCATAAGAATACCCGGCAGACCCCGGTCCTTGATCGGCCCGCCAGAATCGGTAAAAATCCCTTGCGGCTACGAGACATGAGCGGCGACGCTGGACTGATTTGTTTCCTCCACAGGAACTACATTGCCGCTTCAGCGTTCCATTTTCGCTTGCGCAAGAAGCCGGCGGGCGGGCCATATCGAGATGGGTGATGGTGCACCATGTTCTCGTCGTCGACGATGATCCGGCAACCCGGGACGTAATCGCCAGCTACCTCGAAGGGCAGGGTTTTCGGGTCACACCGGTCGCGGACGGCCGGAACATGGCTCGAATACTTGCCGAGAGGCCGGTTGACCTGATCATCCTCGATCTCAAGCTCAGCAACGAAGACGGGCTGGATCTGATGCGTGGACTCCGTGACGGGGAGGTGCCGATTATTGTCTTGACCGGGCACCGGCGCGATGAAACGGACCGGGTCATCGGACTCGAGTTGGGCGCCGACGATTACATGACTAAACCGTTCGGCCTGCGCGAATTGCTGGCACGCGTTCGGGCGGTATTGCGGCGGTCGGCAGCAAGGGAGCGTCAGTCCCGCAACCAGGAAAAACGTGTCCGGTATCGCTTCGCCAACTGGGAACTCGACATGCGGACGCGCCGCCTGAGATCCCCAGCCGGGGATACGGTGACACTCACCACCGGCGAATTTAATCTGTTGACCGCACTTCTGCGCTCGCCGCAGCAAGTCCTGAGCCGCGAGCAACTCCTCTTGGGGAGCCGCGTACACGACGAAGAGGTGTACGACCGAAGCATCGATGTGCAGATTCTGCGTCTGCGTCGCAAGCTCGAAATCGACCCGCGGGAGCCTCGACTGATCACGACGGAGCGCGGCGCCGGCTACGTGTTTGCCGCGCCGGTCGAGACTTTGTGAAGCCAAAGCAGGTGGCGAAGACCTACACGGGCGTTTCCGAGGCGGAGGACGCAACCGACTGGCTGTCAGAGAACTCGGTCAGGAGAGTTTATCTGCCCCTTCCCTGAGGCTGGGGCTACATGCTTGATCGCGCCGGGAGCAAGAACGGACCTATATTGGTGGCTCGGGGCTACCCCGTTCCGGGAACAGCTCGAGCAGCCCCTCGCGCGACGCGGCGCAGATACCGCGTTCGGTCACGAGCGCGGTGACGAGCCGGGCCGGGGTCACATCGAAGGCGTAATTGGCGGCCGGAGTGTCTGCCGGCGTCACGCGCACGGCAACGCGCCGGCCCTCTTCGGTCAAGCCTTCGACATGGGTGACCTCGCGGGCGTCCCGGCATTCGATCGGGATCGCCTCGCCGCTGGCGATCTCCCAGTCGATCGTCGGCGAGGGCAGCGCCACATAGAACGGAATGTCGTTGTCGTGTGCCGCCAACGCCTTCAGATAAGTGCCGATCTTGTTCGCGACATCGCCGCCCGCCGTGGTGCGGTCGGTGCCGACGATGCAGAGATCGACCAGGCCCTGCCGCATCAGGTGGCCGCCGGCATTATCGACGATGACGGTATGGGGAATGCCGTGCTGCCCGAGCTCCCAGGCGGTGAGGCCGGCGCCCTGGTTGCGCGGCCGGGTCTCGTCCACCCAGACATGAAGCGGGATACCGTCGTCGTGAGCGCGATACACCGGCGCCAGCGCGGTGCCCCAATCGACCGTCGCCAGCCACCCCGCATTGCAATGGGTCAGGACCTCGACCGGCGCAGCGTCGCCCTTCCGCCGCCAGGTCTCCGCGATCAACCGGGCGCCGTTCTCGCCGATCGAGCGGTTGATCGCGACATCGGCATCGGCAATCTCGCCGGCCCGCACCAAAGCCTCGTCGAAGCGGCGACTTTCCGACACGTCTGATAGTGACCGCCCCATCTCGGCCAGCGCCCAGCGCAAGTTGACCGCCGTCGGGCGTGTTGCGGCGAGCCTTGAGACAGCGACACCAAGCGCGGTGTCCGACGGGTCTTCGGCGATTCCGAGGGCCACGCCATAGGCTGCCGCCGCGCCGATCAGCGGTGCGCCACGCACCTGCATCGTGCCGATTGCACGCACTGCATCCTCGAGAGTCCTCAACCCGACGATCACCAGTTCGTGCGGCAAGCGCGTCTGATCGATGATCTCGACCGTGTGTCCGTCCGCGGCGAGCCAGATCGTTCGCATCGGGCGGCCTTGTACCTTCACATCGCCTCCTCAACTCCGGGGCGCTGCAGCACCCGTCCCGCAACTGCATCCAGCCGGGCGAGCGTAACGGGATCACGATGCTCGGGCGCGGTGATCAGCGCGTGATCGAGGCTGCGCTGGCAACCCTGCCGACATGGCCCGTCATGCGCCGACAGCAACGGAACAACATGCCGGATCAGCGTCTTGGCCTTCTCCGCGTTGGCAAGTAAAACACCGACGATCATCTCGACGGTGACCGCATCGTGGCCGGGGTGCCAGCAATCGTAATCGGTAACCATCGCTACGGTCGCGTAGCAGATCTCGGCCTCGCGGGCGAGTTTCGCCTCGGGCATATTGGTCATTCCGATCACGTCGCAGTTCCACGAACGGTAGAGCTCGCTCTCCGCAAGGCTCGAGAATTGCGGTCCCTCCATGACCATATAGGTGCCGCCGCGCTTGAGTGCGATGCCGGCGGGCAGGCCCGCAGCAGCCAGCGCGTCGCCGACACGGCCGCAGACTGGGTGCGCCATCGATACGTGCGCGACACAACCCTTTCCGAAAAAGCTCTTCTCCCTGGCGAAGGTTCGGTCGATGAACTGGTCGATAACGACAAAATCGCCGGGTTCGAGCTCCTCGCGCAGGCTGCCGACCGCCGACAAGGACACGATGTCGGTTACGCCGCAACGCTTCAGCGCATCGATATTGGCGCGGAAATTTATCTCAGAGGGCGATAATACATGCCCCCTTCCGTGCCGCGGGACGAAGACGACCGGCTGGTCTTCGAGGGTGCCAAAGCAGAATTCGTCGGAAGTCGCGCCGAACGGGCTCTCGACGCGGCGCCATTCGACATCCGTAAGGCCGTCGATCTGATAAAGGCCGCTGCCGCCAATAATGCCAATGACAGGCGGGGCCATTGGAACCTTAATGAGCGGTAGCCCAGATCTTGCGCTTGGTCGCGTAAAAAATCCCGACCGCTATGACCAGAAACAACATCACCTTGAACCCCGTACGGTGGCGGGGCTCGAGGTTGGGCTCCGCCGCCCAGGTCAGGAAAGTGACGACATCGTGCGCCATTTGCGGCACCGTGGCGGGTGTGCCGTCGGCGAATGTTACTGCTCCGTCGCTGAGCGGCGGCGGCATCGCTATCTGGTGGCCCGGGAAATACTCATTGTAATACATCCCCGCCAGCATCTTAAAGTCGGCGGGCGGCTCTTTGTAGCCGGTCAATAATCCGAAGACATAATCGGGCCCGCCTTCCCGCGCCTTGACGATCATCGACAGGTCGGGGGGTAAGGCGCCGTTATTGGCGGCGCGCGCCGCCTGGTCATTGGGGAACGGGCCGGGGATCGGGTCGGATGGCCGCCCTGGGCGCTGATATACCTGGCCCTGATCGTTCGGCTCCTCGTTGTTGACCTGATAGCTCGCGGCAATCGCCTTGACCTCGTCCTCGGCGTATCCGAGCTCTGCGAGGTCGCGGAAGAACAGATGCTTGACCGGGTGGCAAGCGGAGCAGACCTCCTTGTAAACCTGGAACCCGCGCTGCGCAGAGGCGCGGTCGTAGGTGCCGAAAATGCCGAAGAACGACCATTCCTGGTGTGGGAGCGGCGGCATTTCCTCGGCAGCGCCAGAAGTTAGCGGCGCGGCGCATATCACCGCGATCAGCGCCGCTGCGGCGAGGAGGTGCTTCGGCATCAAGGTTTCGCTATCGGCGCGCCGGCGCCAGCCAGCGGTGTTCTACGAGACGGCTGCAGCACCGCCGTGCCGATGCTGACGGGTAGCGGTCGCGGCCGCTCGACCTTTCCGATCACAGGAAACAGAATGAGAAAATGAACAAAGTAGTACAACGTCGCGATCTGGCCGACCGTCACCACCAGCCCTTCGGGCGGATTGGCACCGACCCAGCCCAATGCAACGACATCGATCACGAGGAGCCAAAACACCCATTTGTAGATCGGCCGAAACCGCGCGCTGCGCACCGGCGAGGTGTCTAGCCAAGGCACGATGAACAACAGAAAAATCGACCCGAACGCCATGATCACGCCCAGCAGCTTATTCGGCACCGAACGCAAGATCGCGTAGTAGGGTAGGAGGTACCATTCCGGCACGATGTGGTTCGGGGTCTGCATTGGATTTGCCGGAATGTAATTGTCCGAGCTGCCGAGGAAGTTCGGCGCATAGAAGACAAAGAAAGCGTAGATCAGCAGGAATACCGAAAGTCCAAACAGATCCTTGATCGTGAAATAGGGGTGGAAGGGCAGCGAATCCTGCGGTCCCTTCATGTCGATGCCCAACGGGTTGTTGGAGCCGAAGCGGTGCAGCGCGATCAAATGGAGGAGGACCACCGCCAGGATGACGAAGGGCAGCAGGTAGTGCAGCGCATAGAACCGGTTGAGTGTCGGATTGCCGACGGTAAATCCGCCCCACAGCAAGGTGACGATGCTCTGGCCGATCCACGGTATCGCCGAGAACAAATTCGTGATCACCGTGGCCGCCCAGTAGCTCATCTGCCCCCAAGGCAGCACGTATCCCATAAAGGCAGTCGCGATCATCAACACCAAAATCACGACGCCGAGTATCCACAGCAATTCGCGCGGCTGCTTGTACGAGCCGTAGTAAAGCCCGCGGAACAAATGGATGTAGACGATCGCGAAGAACATCGACGCCCCGTTCATGTGGGCATAGCGCAGCATCCAGCCGAAATTGACGTCGCGCATGATGCGCTCGACCGAGTCGAAGGCGAGATCGGCATGCGGCGTATACTGCATCGCAAGCACAATGCCGGTTACGATCATCACGACCAGCATGATCCCGGCGAGCGAGCCGAAATTCCACCAATAGCTCAGATTGCGGGGCGTCGGGTACTCGTACAGTTCGTGCTGCACCATCCCGACAAAGGGCAGCCGGTAATCGATCCAGCGAATGATCCGGCCGCCGGCACCAGCTTGGTGAATATCGGCCATGCGTTCTCCTAGCCGATCTTAATCATCGTGTCGCCGGTGAACTCGTAGGGCGGCACGACCAGATTGAGCGGTGCGGGCCCCTGCCTGATGCGCCCCGAGGTGTCATAGATCGAGCCATGGCACGGGCAGAACCAGCCGCCATAGGGGCCGCGATCATCGCCGGTCCTCTGACCGAGCGGGATGCAGCCGAGATGTGTGCACACGCCGATAATGACCAGCCATTCCGGTTTTTTGACCCGCGCCGAATCCGGCTGGGGGTCGCGCAAGGACGACACGTCGACGGTCTCTGCGGCTTTGATCTCCTCCGGCGTGCGATGATCGATGAAAATCGGTTTGCCGCGCCACTTCACCGTCAACCGCTGACCAACTTGGACGGGCCCGACATCCACCTCGGTGGTCGCGAGAGCCAGGGTATCGCGCGCAGGGTTCAGGCTGTCGATGAATGGCCAGATCGTTGCGGCGACGCCGACGGCGCCGACCGCTGACGCGGTCAGGATCAGAAAATCGCGCCGGGTTTCCCCGGGATGCGCGCCGGTGACATTCTGGTGCGCCAGATCGGCCATTCATACCTCATGATTCCGCAACCTTGGGCCGCCGCGGCAAGCTATACGGTTGAGGAACGCGAACTATGTGACAGACTGCCGCATAAATCGGCGGAAAATTGAGTAAAGACCGGGCTGGGCTCCCGGTATCCGACGGAGCGAATACATCAGCGATGGAGGTTGCTTGAGGATCGCCCTCTTCGAGCCCGACATTCCGCAGAATACCGGCGCGGTGTTGCGGCTCGCCGCGTGCCTCGGCGTCGGGGTCGATCTGATCGAGCCTTGCGGCTTCCTGCTCGACGATCGCCGGCTTCGGCGCGCTGTCCTCGACTACGCGGCCGATCTCGACCTGCGCCGTTACGCCTCATGGCGCGCGTTTATTGCCGACCGTGATGCGCAATCGCGCCTGATCCTGATGACAACCTCGGGGAGCGTCCCGCTGTATCGCTTTGTCTTTGCGCCGGAAGACACGATCCTGCTGGGGCGCGAGAGCGCTGGCGCTCCGGCGATCGTCCATCAGGCGGCCGCAGCGCGCGTGTTCATCCCTATGCACCGGCCGGCCCGGTCGCTCAATGTAGCGCTCGCCGGTGCAATCGCGCTCGCGGAAGCTTTGCGCCAAACAGGAATACTCCCTCGGCATGAGTAACGATCCCCCCGCGTTTCCACCCGATCCCGAGCGCGGCGTCCGCGCGGCCGGCTGGTTTACCCAATTGCGCGATCGGTTGTGCTCGGCGTTCGAGACGATCGAAGACGAATTCGTCGGCACGCATCCGGAATCGGGCCCCCCCGGCCGGTTCGAGCGCAGCGAATGGCAGCGCCCCGGCGGTGGAGGCGGCACGATAGCGGTCATGCGCGGGCGGGTTTTCGAAAAGGTCGGGGTCAACGTCTCGACCGTATCGGGTGAATTCTCGCCGGAATTTCGCAGCGATATCCCGGGGGCGTCGCAGGATCCGCGCTTTTGGGCGAGCGGCGTCTCGGTGGTGGCCCACATGTCGTCGCCCTTTGTTCCGGCTGCGCACATGAACACGCGGTACATCGCCACGAACAAAGCCTGGTTCGGCGGCGGCGCCGATTTGACGCCGATCTATCCCGACGACATCGCCGCCGCAGAATTCCACGCCGCCCTCGCCGAGGCCTGCGCCGGATACGAGGAGGACCGCTACGCGCGCTACAGGAAATGGTGCGACGAATACTTCTTTTTGAAGCACCGCAATGAGCCGCGCGGGGTCGGCGGCATATTTTTCGACTACCTCGACGGTGGCGATTGGGAGCGCGATTTCGGCTTTGTCCGCTCGGTGGGGGAGGCCTTTCTGGCCGTGTTTCCGGCGATCGTGCGGCAGCGGATGCACCTCCCGTGGACCGCGGAGCAGCGGCAACACCAGCTCGTCCGCCGCGGCCGTTATGTCGAATTCAATCTGCTCTACGACCGCGGGACCGTATTCGGGCTGCGAACCGGCGGCAACCCCGAGGCGATATTGATGTCGCTGCCGCCGCTCGTCGCGTGGCCGTGAGGCCAAGCGGCGGGCAACGGCGCGATGTGCTATCGAATGGCCGCTGCCATCACACCTGCTGGATGGCGGAGAGCAGCCAGTCGCCGCCGCGACGGCGGACAAAGGTCCA
>JBJMQW010000122.1:0-15091 GCA_045802495.1 Allostellaceae bacterium
GATCTCAAGACACCCTTCAAAGCCGGCCCGAGCCTCATCCCACGCCCTGCGGCGATAGGCTTCCAAGGCGTCGGCAAAGGCGTCGCGCAGCGCGATGCGTTCGTTTGTCAGCGCGCCTTTATGTCCCAGCAGCTCGAAGATCCGCTGCGGCTCGGTTTTGCCCACGACCAGCACCGTATCGATCTCTCGCGTCTCTATCGAGGCGGCAGCGAGCCGATTGGTCGCTTCACTGATCAGCACTCGTGTACCGTAGACCTTATTAGCCCCCTCGAGACGCGCCGCCAAATTCACTGCGTCGCCGATCACTGTGTAGTTCCGCGTCTGCTCCGAGCCGATGCTGCCGGCCACTACGTCGCCGGTTGCAATGCCGATGCGGAGATCGATCTCGGGCAAACCGCGCTTCAAGCCGGTGAGCTCAGGTAGTTCAGAGCGGAACGCGGAAAGCACGGCGAGCTGTTCGAGTGCTGCCATACAGGCGAGGCGGGCCTGCTCCTCGGCACCAGTGAAGGGCGGACCCCAAAAGGCCATGATCCCATCACCCAGATATTTATCGATAATGCCGTTATTCTGGCGCACCGGCTCGGACATCATCGTCATATAGCGGTTCAATACATTGACAAGCCCGGCCGGGGTCATGCCTTCACTGAATTCGGTAAAGCCCTTCATGTCGCAGAAAAAGATCGTCATTTCGCGCCGCGAGCCTGTGGCGTCGGTCAGTTCGGGCCGCTCGAGCAATCCGGCGACGATGCGCGGGTCAACGTATTTGCCAAACGTCTCCCGAATCTGCGCCTTGAGGCGCAGCTCGCCGACCATGCTGTTGAACGATCGCGTCAGTTGCGCGATCTCGTCACGGGAGGTGATCGGGATCACGGTGTCGAGAGCGCCGCGCTCGACCGCGGCAGTACCGGCGAGAAGGCGGTGGACAGGGCGCACCAGGCCGATCGTGACAATAGCGGCTACCAGGATGCCGAGCACCCCCGCGATCACTAAGAGCGCCAGGCTGAGCTTGACGACGCGCTGCTGGTAGGCGCGTGTACCGACGATAGCGGCGCCGGCAAGGCGGCGCATCTCGGTCCGCGCAGCCTCAACCTTAGTGTCGAAATCGTCCCGAAGACCGTCCAGATCGGTGAGAAGTTCATTGGCTCGTTCCTTGCGGTCTGCCTTCGCCGCGGCAAGCAGTTTTACCAGGACTGCCTCGTAGCGCCGCCGCTCCTGTTGCAACGCCTCGATTTTATCGTCGAGCCGGGCGAGTGCGATATTATCGTCGAAATCCAGCGGATCGGCGATCTGCTGGTTGATGTAGCGGCGTGCGTCGGCAATCATTTCGTCGCTTGCCTTGCCGACACTTGCGACTCGCTGACGAAGATCGTCGAGTTTGGCCTCGTCGCCGCCGGGTTCTGCGGTTGCAAGGATTAGCCTGCGGACATAGGCCGATTCCTCGACTGAGTGAACGTTGGCCCGGGCCAGCGCGACGTAAGCAGGAAAATAATTCTGGTCGATAATGACAAGTTGGGCGTCGACGGTACGGGTCATCCGCATGCCCAGCAGCGCCACAATCGTCATGAGGATTAGCAACGCCACGGCGATGCTGAAGATCTTCAAACCGATGGATAAGCGCATGGCGCCGCCTCCGAGCGGCGAAAGCCGGGACTAAAGACGGCCGATAGAATACCCCCGTAAATTATGTCGTAACCAAGTCCAAAACCGAGCGGGGTTCAGATCTGCTCGGTCGCGCGGCTTTCTGGCACACTTGGGAAGCGCGTGCTTTTGGCTACCGCCGGCCCCCCCAGCCCGGCTGTCCATCGCAGTGGAGCGGCTCAGCCCGGAGAGGCGACGCGGCGGATGTTGGCGCTGTGCTCGGGGATCCCGGTCTCCTCGTAACAGACCCGGGCAAAAGCGGCGACGCCTTCGCGGATCATGTCTTTCGACGGCAGCGCAAAGCAGAGCCGCAAGTGGGATTTGGTTGTGTCCGGGTTGCAGGACCATTCGGGGCCGGGATTGAAGACAACCCCGGCCTTGGCGGCGGGCGCGACGAGCTTGGTCACGTCGACGCGGTCGGGCAGTTTGAGCCAAAGGAAGATCCCGCCCTTCGGCTTCCACATCTTCTCGACGGCGGTGCCGAATTCGCGCTCGACGGCTTCGACCATCGCGTCGAGCTTCTCATGCAGGGTGTCCGTCAGCCCCCCGACATGGTCGCCAAAATTCTGCGAAAAGTACTCGGCGACGACCATTTGATCGAGAGCGCCGGTGCCGCTGTCCGTCTCTCGCTTGCAGGCGACGAGGCGGCTCATGGCCTGCCAATCGGCGATGGCGTAACCAAGGCGCAGGGACGGCGCCAGGGTCTTCGAGAACGAACCGATATGGATGACCTGCCGAGGGTCTATCGCATAAAGGGCCGGCGGGCCATCACCGTCCCATGTCAGATCGGCGTAGCACTCGTCCTCGAAGACGGGCACGCCATGCTTGCGGGTCAAGGCGAGCAGCGCCTCCCGGCGCTCCGACGGCAGGATCGACCCGGTCGGGTTCTGGATCGTTGGAATGGTATAGATGTATTTCGGGATGACCCTCTTGCGGCCGAGATCCTCGATGATCTGGGCCAGCGCGTCGATTCGCAGGCCGTCCTCGTCGAGCGGGGCGCCGATGATGTTGACGCCGAGGCGCTTCAGCTTGGTCAGCGCGCCGCCATAGGTGAACTCCTCGAGTATGACCGTGTCACCAGTTTCGAGCAGCAGCTGATTGACGAGATCGATGCCTTGCCCGGAGCCTGAGGTGATCAGGACGTCGTCCGCCGAACATTTGATCGCCGGGCGGCGAGAGACCTTGTCGACGACAAACTCGCGCAGCCCGCGGTAGCCCTGCGGACCGTCGAAGTTGTAGAGAGCGAGATCGGCCCCGCGGCGGCGCAGCACCGTTGTTGCGGCATCGGCCAGCGCCGCAGCCGGGATCCGCTCCGGATCGTTGTGGCCGCCGATGAAATTGTATTTCGGAAAACCCGTCCAGCGCGGCGCCGGCGGCGGCAGGTCCTTGGCAAAGAGGCTGCTGTAGGCAAAGCCAGCGTCGGTCATTGTCGTTCCTTTCTAGTCAGCGCCGACCCTCAGCCACCAAGCCCGGAGCCTGTCCTCGGGCCGCGCTCCGCGCGGACCCGTGGGGGCTTGGTGTCCCCTCTCCCGCATTGCGGGAGAGTGCCGAGCGCAGCGAGGCGGGTGAGGGAAGCTCAGCGCGCGGCGGGGGCGTATTTACCGGTCAATTGCGGGGTTATGTCCGGATAGGCGCCGGGCGTCTTCTGCGCCGCCGCTTCGTGCATCTGCAGCCGAGTGCGGCGCTCCCACTTCCGCTTCAGCTCGTCCTTGACGTTGAAGGCGAGCTTGCCGATGCCCTCGATGTCGAGCTCGATCTTGTCGCCGTCTATGAATGGGTTGAGACCACGGTGATTGGTGCCGGTAGCCACGATGTCGCCCGGCTCCAAAGCATGGACCGAGGACAGCCACTCGATGCAGCGCGGGATCTTGTGCGCCATGTCGCTGGTGTTGAAGTTCTGCATCAAGGTGCCATTGTTGTAGAGCCGGATCTGCAATTTCTGCGGGTCCGGAATTTCGTCTTTGGTCACTATGTACGGCCCGATCGGCGCAAAAGTATCGCGCGACTTCATCGCAAAAAAGCCAGGGGCCGGCAGGCCGCGGGCCGAGCCGTCGATAAAGCAGGTATAACCAAAGATGTAATCCATTGCGTCGGCGGCTTTGACGTTGCTCGCCCTTTTGCCGATCACGAGCGCCAATTCGGCCTCGCCCTCGAAGATCGTCGCCGGCGCGTCGGGCAATACCATTGTGTCGCCTGGGCCGCAGATGGCGTTTGCCGTCTTTTGGAACGCGTTGATCGGCGCCGGGGCGCTGCGGGTGCCGTCCTCCATGTAATTGACTGCCATGCAGTCGATATTGTCCGGTTTGGGCAAGGGCGGCCGTACACGGACCGACGACAATGCGACACCCTGGCCGCTCGCCGCGGCGTCTTCGAGCCTGCCCTTGTACTGGTCGAAGCGTGCGATCAGCCCGTTGATCAGATCACCAGGACCGGTATGCGGGATGTCGCGCACGATTGCCGAGACGTCGACAACGTGGTCTCCCTTCAGCACGCCCAGTTTGAAGTCGTCGAAATAAAGCAGCTTCATGATGGCGCTCCCTTAGTCGATGGGTACGAAGATGCAGTTGCGGATCTTGTTGTCGACCGCCTTGGAGAGGTGCCCCTTGCCGGTCGTGTCCTCGACGAGGATCACCTCGCCAGCGCCGATCACCCGGCTCTCGCCGTCGCTCGCCGTGATCTGCACGCCGGCGTCGAGGTTGATGATGTATTGCCGCCGCGGCGCCGGGTGCCAGTCGAGATCATAATCCGGTTGCACCTCGCGGAAGATGATGCCGGTCGCCGGCAGGCGTTTCGACAACTTGCCCGAACGCGTCTGCTCGACCCACTCGATCTCGATATCGCGGAAGTGTGACTGACCGCCCGGATCAGTATAAAGGTTGTGCACCCGCATCGGCGTGTCTCCCTCGCAATCGGTGTCAGGTGCATACTAGCGGGGGAGTAAAGCCCGGCGCCAGCCCCCTCGACCCGCCGCGCTGTCGCGCCGGAACGAACCGGCCCGCATGCCCGGTTTGAGGCGCAGCATCGGACGTTCGACGAGGTGCCAGGACAGGAAGGCAAGGAGCGACGCCGCGGGCAGCGCGGTCATGAATATTTGCCACCAGCGCGCATGGCCACCCGACAGCCACATCACGGTTTGCTCGACCGGCCAACCGTAGATGTAGAGGCCGTAGGAAAGATCGCCAAAGCGCGCGGCCGGGATCGTCGGCAGTCGCGGGTTAAGCGCCAGCCAGAGTGCGAGATAGCAGCCGAATATCGGGAACAGCACAATAAACTGGCGCAATGGCACACTGAGCACGAGTCCGGCGAGGGCCAAGGCGGCGACACGGCCGTCGAAAATGTGCGTGTTGCGCAATTTGTAGAGGGCGATCCCGGCAGCGAAGAAAGCGACGAGCCACCCCCAACCGCTGAGCAGCTGAAAAAACCAGCTCCATTTTTCCAGCGGATAAAGCATTTCGAAATACAGGCAGGCGGTACCAAAGGCCAGCAGCACCAGCGCCGTCCTCACCGTCAGCAGCCGCACTACCCCGAGCGCCAGGACCATTAAATACATCACAAATTCGATGCGCAGCGTCCACAGGGATCCGTTGACCTCGAGCCCAACCCCGTTATCGGCAAACGAGACGTCGGGCAGTTCGTGCACTGTCTGATCGAGCAAGGTGTTGCCGAGGACGTACTCGTAGGGCTGCAGCCTGCTCAGATACCCGGCCAGCGGCAAATTGGTGACGATCGGCCCCAGCACCAGGGCGGAGACAACGGTGGCCACGAACAAGCCAGGAAAAATTCGCAACGCCCGCTTGGCGAGAAAGTGCCAAGGGTTCGGCGTTCGCTCGAAGCTCTGCGTTACGAGAAAGCCGCTGATCGCAAAGAACACGAAGACGCCGGCGAGACCGAGTATCGCCTGGTTGCTAGTTAAAAGGATCAGCGGCTCGTTGTCCTGGGTGCCCTCCGCGATCAGAAAAGAATGGGAAAAAATGACGGATATCGCAGCGAGCAGCCGCAGCGCGTCGAAATTGTTATTTCTCCCCATTATGATGCGGCACCGATCCTGCGCTTTTCGACCAATCTTCCCCTATATAGACAATTTCGGCAGTGGAATCTGCTCTTTCGGGTTGCGGGCGACAAGCCGGCTATTCGCCCCGCCGAGCTTCTGCCGTAAGCTGGCGGCCCGATAACAATATCGACGCCAGAAAGGGCGATCATGTCCGAACTGCACCGTCTTCTTGAGGAAGCCCGCGAGTTGCTGCCCGCCGCGGTGGCGTTGCGCCGCCGCATCCACGCCAAACCAGAATTGGGCCTCGATCTGCCTCTGACGACGCAAGCAGTGCTCGACGGGCTGAACGGCCTCGAGCTGGAGATCGCCCGTGGGCCTTCGACCTCCGGTCTGATCGTGTCGCTGAGCGGCACAAAGCCGGGAACGCAGACCGGACGCACGATCCTGTTGCGCGGCGACATGGACGCCTTGCCGATGCCCGAGGAAACCGGGCTCGACTACGCCAGCGAATTCCCAGGACGCATGCATGCCTGCGGGCACGATGCGCATACCGCGATGCTTGTCCAGGCGGTGCATCTATTGCACCGCCATCGCGACGAGCTGGCCGGGACGGTCAAATTCATGTTCCAGCCGGGCGAGGAGGGACATGGCGGCGCCCGGCGGATGATCGAGGACGGGCTGATCGACGCCGATCCCAAGCCCGACGCCGCCTTCGCATTGCATATCTGGCCCGGTGTCAAGGCGGGCGCCATTCTCGGCCGGCCCGGCCCAATGATGGCCTCGGCCGATTACTGGTCGATCACGGTGAGGGGACGCGGCGGCCACGCTTCGATGCCACACGATGCGGTCGACCCGGTACCTGTTGCATTCGAGATCGGGCTGGCGCTGCAAACAATGGTGACGCGGCAGATCGACATATTCGATCCGGTGGTGCTGACCTGCGCCAAGGTGGTCGCCGGCACGGCCAATAACGTCATTCCGGAGACCGCCGAGATGATGGGCACCCTGCGTACAACCTCCGAACGGGCGCGCGACCGGGTTCACGAAGGCATCCGCCGGGTTGCCGTAAATGTCGCGGCGGCGCACCTCTGCCAGGCCGATGTCGCGATCAGGCGCGGCTATCCGGTCACCGTCAACGACCCTGGCTTTGTCGAATTCGCAAGCGACGTCGCGACCGAGCTGCTCGGCGCCGAAAATTACATCAGCCGCCCGGCGCCGATCATGGGCGCCGAAGATTTCTCCTACATCCTGCAGCGCATGCCTGGCTGCATGATGTTTCTCGGCGTGAGGCCCGATGAGGATGACAAGCACGGCCATGTCGCGCCATGCCACTCCAACCGCATGATGCTGAACGAGGACTGTATGGCCGTCGGCATCGCGATGCACGCTGCGATCGCCCACCGCTTTCTCGCGCAGCAGTCTTCAGGCGCCCTCCCCCGAACCGCGGAACGTGGTGCGGAGGCCGGTGACGTCGGCTAAGGGATGCGCCTCGACCCTACTCCTGAACTCGGTCGTCATCGGATTTTTTGGAAACTGGGGTGATCGTCCCAAACAAGCCGTCCGTCTCGTCGTTGGGGCCGGCGGTGAAAAAAAGCGTGTCGGAACTCGAGTTCCGTCCGCCCCCCAGGGTCAACGTCCACAATCCGTCGATCTTGATCGCCTTGCCGTTAGCATCCTTGAGCGCCCCAAGGAAATTCCCGTCGGAGTCGAACGCATTAATCCTGCCGTTCCCAAAATTGCCGATCAGGATATCCCCACTGAACCGACCAAAGTCGAATGATGCCCGCGTCATGCCCCATGGTGAATTCAGGGGACCGCGACTGGCGAAGCGCCGCAGCAAATTACCGTCTGTATCGAATACATCGACAAAACCATTGCCCGGCCCGGCTACGTCGTCACTTTTCTCCGAATCCTGCTTTGCGTAACTGACGAACAGATCACGATTGATATTCTGAATCCCAAAAGGAGCAAAACCGGCGGGTATTGTCGGATCGGCGAAGCCCCCGGTTGACGTCACCGGTACATAATGTCCATCGGCGCTCCCGGCGGGGGCTGGGCCGAACACATCGATCGTTCCGCCGCGAAAGTTCGCCGCAAACAGAAACACACCCTTTGCGTTGGTCCCAAAGACAAGGCCCTTGTAGACCGCGCCCGGGGAGTTGTTGACCGCGAGGACGGCTTGGTCAGGGGGAGTTAATCCCCCGGCCCAAGCCGAAATGGTCCCATCCTCCGTATCGAAAATGAAGCTGGCCGGCAAATTAGTCCCCGGGACGAGAAATGCCGTCGCGGGGTTCGTTGTCGGGTTCCACACGAGGCCGGTGGGCGTGGCGGGCGATGCACTTGGTGGGTGTTTCGGGTCCAGATGCTTGCATGCTGAGGCGGGCACGCTGCCGTCGGGCAGTGGAATCTTGACTTGCAGCGCCTGGATGGCCCCTTCGCCGTCGTAAAGAGTCGCACATCCCGTTGCATTGTCGGCGACCCAGAATGGACTGGCGGCGGGGGTGAACGCGACACCCCAGGCGTTTTGCAGGACGGGATCGGTTTGTGCAGCGACGCCCGCAATGTCCGAGACGAGATTTGTGACAAGATAGCGATTTGCCCGATTGCTCCGATCTTCATCCTCGGCTCGAACCGGTGCCGCAGCGATTAGGCCAATTGTCATGACCGCGGCGGAGACTATGTGTCGACTGACGAGGTGTATCATAATTATTCTCCTCCCTTGACTGACGCGCCGACGGGCTGAAGAAAAAACAAAAGGGGCGACAACAATGCCGCCCCGGAGGGACGAAGCATCACCGCGACGGGCAAATCTTCCAGATCACGCCCGTGCCGGGGATCTGAACCAACGGCCCATTGGCGGCGCCCACAAAATGGGTGTCGGCGCCGTTGTCCCGGACTGCACCGTAATCCACGACATAAGCGCAACCGTCCGGGCCGAACCGGATGTTCGTCGGGCGGTTGAACCCGTTGATATTGCCGATGAATGCCTGATCACCGCTGGTGTTTCGAGCGAAGTTTTGAATTCGCAGGGCGAGCGGTGTGTCCGGCAGCTGATTGAAGTTGATCAGCTTGACCTCGTGGCCGATCTCGGGGGCGGGTTCGGTAGCATTCGGCGGCGAGAACCCGAAGTCCCCCTCAAGGGTGTACAGCGCTGCCCCCGGCTGCACCGGCCCGCCGACAAAAGCGGCCGGCACGAAGTCGATGCCGGTGAATGACGAGTCAGCCCCCTCGAGAGCCAGCGGCGCCGTGATCTGCTGCGGAGGAGATTTGAGCACGTCGGCGATCGGAACACATTGCGGCCCCGGCGGGTTGCAGTCGTCATCGCTGGAACCCCCAACCGGGTTGAATACCGCCTGGCTTGACGGCAGGAAGCCAAACCGATCCGGCCACCCGTGATAATCAGGACTGCCGTCCGGGTTCGGGCGACCCAGATGGATCGCATCCGGGGCATTGTTCGAAGGCCGTGCTCCCCGCTCGTCGGCGCCGTCCTCGCCAACGATAATACCACCGGCCAAGGGATGATCGGCCGGCGGGAAGCGGATTGCGTATCCGTTTCGATAACCCCACGAGAAGGCCTCGATATTGTTTGGGTTGCTCAATTGTGCGCGCAGGATGGCCCCGTCGCAAACCCCCTGTCGAACCTGACCGGTGAACGAATTAAAGAAGGCCGGGATCGTTCCCCCTTTATTCGTCACGCCGAAAGGGGAATAGCCGCTGGTAAACACCCCGCCACCCGAGCTGAACACGTTGTCGCTCAGGGTGATGGCCTGACACGGGATATCCGATTGGTTCTGACCGCCGCCGTTGTCCTTGCCGACGACACCGCTATTGGTAGTTGAGCCCTGAGACCAATAGATCCATCCGTCTTTGAACGCCAGTTGCTCGGTCGGATGGTCGCCTGTTGGCAGGTTGGTGATGAACGGAGTGACGTGCCCGGTCATCGGATTCACGATGGCAATGCGGGAGCTGTTGTTCTGCCCATTATGTTCATGGGTCGACTGGTTGGAATCGGTCGCGAAGAGCCGCCCCCCATCGAAGCCGCGCACAAAACCGATGTCGACCGCCGGTCCCGAGGGCTGGAACCCGCCCCCATTAGGTGTCGGTTTTCCCAGCGGGCCGCGGATCAATCTGCCGTTCTTGTTAAACACCAGAATGTCGGGTGTGAATGGATTGTTTGCAGCGAAAACACCACCCGGCCAGAGCGTTTCGTCGTTGCACACGCTCGGCAGCCCGTGCCCGGATTCGAGGACATAGACCTGGAAGTTGCTCGCCTCGCCGCGGAAGGCAATCCCAGTCGGCATGTTTAAACCCGAGACGAAAACCGACGCGGTGAAGCCCTCAGGAAGATCGATCGACGGTGCCAGCCTCGGATTAAAGAAGGCTGTGTTGTTCATACAGTCCGGCGCTGTCGAAGGATTCGACACCGTCTGCGCCGTGGAGATAGCCGGAAGAGTTAGAAGACATCCAGTAGCGAACCACGCGTACGGAGTTCTCAGATATTTAAATTGCATTGCGAAAGTTCCTCCCCCACCTTGCTTCCGGCAAAGCGGATATTCGTTTAGTTGGCTGTCTCTGAATGGCAGGCGTAGAAGCCATTCGGAGCGCGGGCACGCTTACTTAGGAAGCGACCGAGCTCAAAGAAGAAGGCTAAGTAGGGAACTCGCCCTTCTCAAATGAATTGCGCGTTAGTTTCTAACTTATATGTTACTTTTTGTGCACTCACACATGAGGTACTAAGGCTTTCCGCGCGGCGATCGGGGTCGGCGGCATGGCAGGTGAAGCTCGTCACGTTCTTGTGATCGAGGACGATGTTGAGACGGCCGAGCAACTCGTAGATTGCTTGAAGACGAGCGGCTATGAGGTCGACGTTGCTTTCGACGGCGAGGAAGGACTGCGCCGTGGTCTCGCCCCCGGTTATGCCGTCATGACCGTAGATCGCATGTTGCCGCGCATAGATGGAATTGAGGTCATCCGCCGCTTGAGGGAGGAAGGAATCGCCACCCCGGCGCTGATCCTCAGCGCGCTTGGCGAGATCGACGATCGCGTCCGCGGGCTGCGCGCGGGTGGGGATGACTATCTGGTAAAGCCTTTCGCCTCAAAGGAGATGCTAGCGCGCGTCGACGCACTTACTCGGCGTAGCGCAACCGTGGTCAAGGAAACAATATTGCGGGTCGGCGATCTCGAGATTGACCTCCTGACCCGGATCGCGCGCCGCCGCGGCCACAAAATGAACCTGTTGCCACGCGAGTTTCAACTTCTCGAATATTTAGTGCGCAATGTTGGGCAAGTGGTATCGCGAGCAATGCTTCTGCAACACGTCTGGGATCTTCATTTCGATCCAACCACCAATGTTATCGATGTCTACGTCGGCCGTGTTCGTCGGAAAATTGATAGCAATCAAGCGTACCCGCTAATTCATACGGTTCGGGGTGTAGGATTCTGTCTCCGTGCTCCTGAGTAAGACATTACACTCCTCGACGCTCAAACTGGCATTTATATATGTTATTGTGTTTAGTTTTGTGATTTTTACCATTATTGGATATGCGTATTGGTCAGCGATGCAATATGTGGCAGACAAATCAGATCAAAACGTAATGACAGAGTACAATGTTCTGGCGGGGACATATCGACGGCTAGGAAAGAACAATTTGGTTGCCCTAATCGATCGACGACTCGTTGATCCATATTTCTCAGAATGGAAATATCTGCTTACCGACCCTTCATTAAATTACGTGGCGGGGAACTTGAAACTGTGGCCTGTCACACTTCGTACCGACAAAAATTGGGGAAGCTTTGTTGCCGGGGAATGGCAACAAGAAAGCACAGATCGAACCTTAGTTCGTGCGACCTATCAACTCTTACCGGATGGCTCTCACCTTTTGGTGGGTCGCAAGGCAGACGATCGCAAACTTCTCAGCAAGAAAATTAGGACCAGTCTTGTCTGGGCCGCGAGCGCATTTTTCGTTCTCGCGGCGGCCGCAGGCATATCCACATCGCGGCGTTCGGTCGCGCGGATCGAAGAAATCATCGCGACCAGCCGGGAAATAATCCGAACGGGTCTGCGCGAGCGCATACCGCTTCGCGGCACCGGAGATGAATGGGACGGGCTGGCGGACAATCTCAATTCTATGCTCGACCGCATAGAGGATCTGGTCGAGGCCAACCAGCAGGTCTCCGATAGCGTGGCTCATGACCTGAGGACGCCACTGACACGGATACGAGGTCGATTGGAGAAGGCATACGGCCAGCAGCTCGATCTCGATCAGCACCACGCCTTGATAGGAGATGTAATCACGCAATTGGATGAGGTCTTACGAACCTTCGCGTCACTGCTGCGGATCACTCAGATCGAGCGGGCCGATCGAAAGAACCCATTCCAAACGATAGACCTGACTGAGATAGCCCGCGAGGTTGTAGAGCTGTTTGATCCCGCAGCCGAAGAGAACTTTGTCAGACTCCGGATCACCGTAAGTGAACCGTTAAATGTAGATGGAGATCGGGATCTGCTATTCGACGCGATCTCTAATCTCGTCGATAACGCAATCAAGCACAGCGGCGGCGGGGGAGAGGTTACAATCGCGCTCTCACACCGGGCAGACGGTCCCGTGCTTTCAGTGGCCGATCGCGGGCCTGGTATCCCTGTTGAGGAACACAGAAACGTTCTGCGACGGTTTTATCGGCTCGAGCGCAGTCGCAACAGCCCCGGCAACGGTCTCGGTCTCAGCCTCGTCGCTGCGGTTGTCAATCTCCACGATGCTCGCCTCGTCATGGCGAACAATTCCCCTGGTCTTAAAATCGAACTCCATTTTCCGACACGCAAAAACGGTTCCCGGCATTGCAGGTCAATCGGCTCCGACAGCACCCCTTTGGCGGCCATCAGGCGCACGCATTTTGGCGCACGATCATTTCGGGCAGCATTCCTGAAAATCGCGCAGGTCAGAAGGCCGGCCCGCTAAATATCGGCGTAGGCGCGGGTCTCGGCACGGGCGCCGGGGTGGGTGACGGCGCCCTTCTCGGCATCCCCGACGGTCTGCGCGTATTTCCACAGGCTGCCCGATTGGTATTCGTGCCGTCGCGGAGTCCAGGTGGCGCGGCGGGCGGCGAGCTCGGCATCGCCGAGCGCGACATCGATCGTCCCCGCGACGGCATCGATCGTGATCATGTCGCCGTCGCGGATCAGGCCGATCGGCCCGCCCGTCGCTGCCTCCGGGCCGACATGACCGATCGAGAAGCCGTGTGTCGCGCCGGAAAACCGCCCATCGGTGATCAGCGCCACCTTTTCGCCGACGCCTTGGCCGTAGAGTGCCGCCGTCGTCGACAACATCTCGCGCATACCGGGCCCGCCCCGCGGCCCCTCGTAGCGGATGACGATCACGTCGCCTTCCTTGTAGCCCCGCTCCTCGACCGCTTTGAAAGCATCCTCCTCGCAATCGAAGCACAGCGCCGGACCGGTAAACCGCAACACCTGCTGCATTCCGGCGACCTTCACGATCGCGCCCTGCGGCGCGAGATTGCCCTTGAGCACGACATGCCCGCCGGTCGGCGCGATCGGGTTCGACGTTGGGCGTATGACGTCCTGGCTCGTCGGAAAGCGGAAATTCGCCAGGTTCTCGGCGACGGTCTTGCCGGTCACGGTCATGCAGTCGCCGTGCAAATAACCGCCGTCGAGCAGTGCCTTCATCAGCACCGGCACGCCGCCGATGTCGTGCAAATCCTTCATGACGTAGCGGCCGCCCGGCTTTAAATCGCCGATATAGGGGGTGCGCTTGGCGATTTCGCCGAAATCATGGAGCGTGAACTCGATGCCCGCCTCGTTGGCGATCGCCGGGATGTGTAGCGCGCCGTTGGTCGACCCACCCGCGGCGGCGACTACCATGGCGGCATTCTCGACCGCCTTTTGGGTGACGATGTCGCGCGGCCGAATATTGCCGCGCAGTATCGCCATCGCGGCCTTGCCGGAAGCCTCGGCATAGGCGTCGCGCGAGTCATAGGGCGCGGGGGCGCCGGCCGAGCCAGGCAGCGCCAGCCCGATTGCCTCGGAGACGCAGGCCATCGTGTTAGCGGTAAAGAGCCCGCCGCAGGATCCCGAGGAGGGGCAGGCGACGCATTCCAGCTCGTGCAATTCCTCGTCGGACAGCTTGCCGACGTTATGCGCGCCGACCCCCTCGAACACATCGCCGATCGTCACGTCTTTGCCCTTGAAGCGGCCGGGCAGGATCGAGCCGCCATACATAAAGACCGACGGCACGTTTAGTCGCAGCATCGCCATCATCAGGCCGGGCAATGACTTATCGCAGCCGGCCAGTCCGACCAGTGCGTCGTAGCAATGGCCGCGCATCGTCAATTCGATCGAGTCGGCGATGACCTCGCGGCTAACCAGCGAGGACTTCATTCCCTCATGACCCATTGCGATGCCGTCGGTGACGGTGATCGTTGTGAATTCGCGCGGCGTGCCGCCCGCTGCCGCTACCCCCTTTTTTGCTGCCTGGGCCTGCCGCGACAGCGCGATGTTGCACGGCGCCGCCTCGTTCCAGGTGGTCGCGACCCCGACCAGCGGCTGATTGATCTGCTCCTCGGTGAGCCCCATCGAGTAGAGAAATGCTCGGTGCGGCGCGCGTTCGGGGCCGACCGTCACATGCCGGCTTGGCAGGCGCGACTTGTCGATCGCGGGGCGGCGAACGTCGTCAGGCATGATCAGATCTCCGTCGGCAGCTCTTACGGCGCCACGGTATCGATCCGGCCACCGTCGATCAATGGCGGTATGGGTCAGGGTGGGTTCGTCCAGCGCTGCTTCGCGTCTTCGTCCTCGGCCCGGCTTTCAACCCAGCGTTCGCCCGCAGGTGTCTCCTCGCTTTTCCAGAACGGCGCGTCGGTCTTCAGCCAGTCGATCAGAAAATGGCAGGCAG
This sequence comes from Allostellaceae bacterium, assembly GCA_045802495.1. Classification (GTDB taxonomy): domain Bacteria; phylum Pseudomonadota; class Alphaproteobacteria; order ATCC43930; family CGMCC-115725; genus AP-15. Next base: position 14,536 of record JBJMQW010000122.1, read on the forward strand.
CGAGCGCGGCTTCGCGGTGCGGCGACGCGGTTGCGACGAGCACGATGCGGTCGCCGGGCTCGAGACGGCCATAGCGATGGATGATCAGCACGGCATCGAGGGGCCAGCGCCGGTGCGCCTCGGTCTCGATCTCGGTAAGCTTCTTTTGGGTCATCCCGGGGTAGTGCTCGAGCGTCAGGGCGCTGACCCGATCGCCCCCGCCCATATCGCGCACCAACCCGACAAAACTCGCAACCCCACCAATCCGATGATTGCCGGCGGCGAGACGCTCGAGCTCGACACCGACATCGAAATCCTCGCGCTGGACACGGATCATCCCTCAGCCTCCGGTGACCGGCGGAAAAATTGCAACCTCGTCGCCCTCTCGCAAGGGATGCTCGCGCCCGACATACTCTTTGTTGACCGCGACCCGAACGACCGACAGGTTCTGCAGCGCCTCGGCATAGCGGCTGTCGCGCGATTGGAGCCAGCCGAGCAGCCCGGCCACGTCCTGCACGCCGGGTGGCAGGCCAACATCCTCTTCGGCGCAACCGATGCGCGCCCGCAGCCAGGCGAA
>JBJMQW010000123.1:0-12172 GCA_045802495.1 Allostellaceae bacterium
ACAGAATGACCGGCTGCCAAAAACGCCGCATATATTCACCGCATGGCGTGCCCGGCCCGACGCGGGTCAGCTCCTCGTCTTCCGCCGGCCGCTCGCGGTGGTGATAGGCGCTGTAGGCTGTATTGAGAAACGGCACTCGCTCAGCCATGGGACCTCCTTATGAGCAATTTAACGAACCTCCCGACGTCATTCCGGGATGGCCCGAAGGGCCAGGCCCGGAAACCACGAACACTGGCCATTCCTAGGCATCGCAGGCCGGTGTTCATGGTTTCCGGGCTCGCGGGCTGTGCCCACGCCCCGGAATGACGACGACCGGGGTTTCTCTCGCGGGGGCTATGCGAATGACGCATTTACACTCAACATTGCTCCGCTAAGAAAGGGGTTTGAGCGGCGGCAGCATGTCGCCGGGATCGAGATCCAGCTCGAACATGCTCATGTTCAATAAACAGAAATCCGACTGCGGCGGCTGAATCGGCGCGAGTGCCCCATCGCGGAACAATTGCTCAAGGCGTGAGCCTTTGAAGATGCCGTGCGCGCCGGCCAGGGTCAAAGCCGCGCGAGTGATGCGGGTCACCGCCTCTCCTACCACGTATTTCGCGCGGTAAAGCGCCGCCGTCGTTTCCGGCGTCGGCCCCTGGGTGTCGCTGAGCCAGGCAGCGTGGTAGGTGACCAGGCGGGCCGCCTCGAGATCGGCGCTCATCACCGCCACATGCCGGCGCGCATCCGGATGATAGGCCAGCGGTTGGGCGTAGCCCTGCGGCTGACGCGCGTGCAGCACCTTTCGCATCTCGTCATACGCCGCGGCAGCAACGCCCAGATAGACGGCGGTGTAAGAGCCCCAAAACCAATTCAAATAAGCCAGCCGAAGCGGCCCGATGTCATCCGACTTAAAGATGGCTGCCGCTTCGGGAAGCCAGCATTCTTCCAGCACCAACGAGTCGCTGCGGGTCGCGCGCATGCCGAGGGTGTCCCAATTGGCATTGACGCTACGCCCCTCAACATTGCGCGGCACCAGCAGCATGATCCCGGCAGACGGACTGGTCGCGGCTTCGGGATAGGCCATGACGAGGCAGTAATCCGCGGCTTCGAGCATCGAAGCGAACATCTTGCGTCCCGTAACGCGGTATCCGCCATCCGCCCGCCGGGCCCGGGCGGTGAGTGGCCGCTCGCCAATCAGCGAAGTTGTGCCGGCCTCGGAAAAATTGCCGGCGATCAACTTACGCTTCTGCACGACAAGCTCGGCAATCAGCTGCTTGGCGCTTGTCGTAACTTGCGGACTTTCCAGTACTGGCATGACGACAGACGCGTGCATGTTGAATGCCAGCGCCGTCGACGGACAGCCCTGCGCCAATGCCTCGAACGCCAGAGTGTGGCCGAGAAGGCCCACACCCGATCCGCCCCACTCCTTGGCGATGCTCAGCTCGAGAAAACCCTCCTCGCGCAGCCGCTCGTAATTCTCGACCGGATGCGTCCCGTCACGATCATGCTGCGCCGACCGCGGGGCAAACTCGGCTGCCAGTGACCGGCAGCGCTCTTGCAGCCGTTTCTGCTCCTCGGTGAGGCCGAAATCCACGCGTCAGGCCGCCCGCCTCCACACGTCAGCCGCGTGCGAGCGCGTAAACCTGCGTGCCGCCCGGCGGCTGCGGATGTGTCGTCCAGGTCTCCCCGCCATCAAGGCTGCTGTAGACTTCACCGCCGTTGGTGGCGCAGGACATGCTGGAAGGCCGGCGCTCGTCGAAGGCGAGCGCGAACATCGTATGCGGTGGTTTTAGACCCATATCGACCCGGGTCCAGCTGTCGCCGCCATCGCGGCTGTGCAGCAGCACGCCGACCTCGCTCTGAAAGCTGCCGCCCGCGGCCACCCACAGCTTGCGCGGATTGCCCGGCACCTCGTGGATGTCGCGGCAATAGATCTGCGCTTTGGCGTTGAGCGGCTCCAGCGGCACGTACCGCCAGTGGTCGCCCCGGTCGGCGCTGTGAAACATGCCGGCGCGGCCGATGCCGTAGACATTGTTCGGCCGCCAGCGGCTGGCGAGCACCCCGTGCATGTCGACTGCATCATCATTGACGTATTGGCCGTGGCTCAAATTCTCCCAATGCTCGCCGCCGTCGGTGGAGCGCAAGGTGCCGCCCACCTCGATCGCCGCGTAGAGCAGCTCCGGTTCATTGGCGCTCGCATCCATTTTCAGCACCCGCTTCGCCGGATTGGCGCCAGGCGCGGTCGTGATCTCGGGGAAACGCACGCTGACCGGCAGTCGCACCCAATGCTCCCCGGCGTCGTCGCTGCGATAGATCTCGCAATTCTCGTAGCCGACCAGGATCACATTGGGATCGTGCGGGTGGAACAGGATCGACCAGACCGGCAAACCATGGTCCGGGATCTCGACCTTCTCCCAGTGCTCGCCGCGGTCGCCGCTGCGATACGGTCCCGATTGCGTGCCGGCATAGACGATCTCCGGCTTATGCGGGTGCACCGCCAGCGCGCGCACGGCCGGCGCATCGGGCAAGCCGTTTTGCAGCTTCTCCCATTCGTCGCTGCCGTCGGCCAGGCGGCAGAGACCCGAATGCACCACCCGGCCCTGCCCCGTTTCGCCAGCCAAGCCCAGATAAATGTAAGACTTTGTGTTGTTCATCGTCTCGGTCGCCATCAGATCGCCCTCCCTTCCAAGCCGTCGCCACAGGATAGGCTCGGCAAAGGCGTTGCGACAAGGGGCGGGAAACCGGATTGTGGCTCTGGTGAAGGCCACCCCGAGGGCGTGCTGAAGGGGAGACCGAGCTTTGGGCGTGCGCGGCGTTCTCGGCATTTTCCTGCTCCTCGTCCTCGCCTGGGCGCTGGGCGAACGGCGCCCCGGTCATCGCGCCCCCCGCATCCCCTGGCGCACCGTGATCACCGGTGTGACACTGCAGGTTCTGCTCGCGCTCTTGCTGCTCCGCTTTCCGCCGGCTTCCCAGGCGCTGCTGCTGCTCAACCGGGTGGCTCTCGTCCTGCAGGAGGCGACGGACGAGGGCACGGCGTTCGTCTTCGGCTATCTCGGCGGTGGTACGCTCCCGTTCACCGAGACGGCCCCCGGCAGCAGCTTTATTTTCGCCTTCAAGGTGCTGCCGCTGGTTCTGATCATCAGCGCACTTTCCGGGATCCTCTTTTACTGGGGCGTATTGCAGGCGGTGACCGCAGCCTTCGCCTGGGTCTTGCGGCGCAGCATGGGCATCTCCGGTGCGCTCGCCCTTGGCGCGGCCGTTCACGTCTATGTCGGCATGATCGAGGCGCCGCTATTGATCCGCCCCTACCTGATGCGGATGCAGCGCGGCGAAATCTTTGCGGTGATGAGCTGCGGCATGGCGGGCGTGGCCGGAACGGTGATGGTCGTCTATGCGACAATGCTTGGCCAGGTGATCCCCGATGCGCTGGGCAATATCCTGATCAGCTCTGTCATCAGCACACCGGCGGCGGTGGCCGTCGCGGCGCTGATGGTGCCGTTCGAGCCGAGCGAGGACCGGGCTGAGATCACCCTCGGCGAGGAGCCGACCGGCGTTTTCGACGCTCTGATCAAAGGCACCAGAGACGGGATCGGGCCGCTGGTCGGCATTGTCACCGTGCTGCTGGTCACCGTGGCGCTGGTGGCGCTGGTCAACATGGCGCTCGGCCGCCTCCCTGGCAGCATAACATTGCAGGGATTGTTCGCGCTTCCGTTCCGCCCGGTGATGTGGCTGATCGGCGTGCCCTGGAACGAGAGCGCGCAAGCCGCGGCGCTGATGGGCACCAAGACTGCGCTCAACGAATTTGTCGCCTATCGTGAGCTGGCGCAATTGCCCGAGGGCGCGCTTGCGCCTCACTCCCGGCTGATCGTGACCTACGCCCTTTGCGGGTTCGCCAATTTCGGGTCGCTCGGCATTCTCGTCGGAGGCCTCGGCGCGATGGTGCCGGAGCGACGCCGCGAGATCACCGATCTCGGGCTGCGCTCGATCGTGTCCGGCACAATCGCCACCTGCACGAGCGGAGCGGTCGCCGGGCTTCTCGCCTAGCCGAACAGCGGATGTCGCCCAGCAACTAGCGGCGGCTGTCGCATAGGTCGCGGCAACCTTGGGGCTTAAAAGCCGGGGAGCGCATACATGTGGACGAGGACGGTTCCGCCATAGCTCAGCAAGGGCAGCAGCAGGGCTTTGACGAAAGGCTGGCTCGAGAGCGGCGCAAAAGCGCCGCTCCGCAGGTTCTCGACGCGCGCCAACATCATTTCCAATTGGCTGGCGACCTTGACGTCGAGCTGTTCGGCGCCCTTGGCGACGATGATTTTCGCTGTCAAATGCTCGGTGGCGCAGCCGCGAGCCTTCTCCGCAGCCAGGCGCAGAGCGACGACGCTCCCGATGACGACCGCGACGCTGATCGCCTGGGTTATCACCAGTGTCGCGGGTGTCGTAAAATCGTCGAAGACACGGCTCCGCGAGACGACCAACAGGGCGATCATCAAAAACGGATAATAAATGAGACTGGTAATGCATTGAGTGCGCTTCGCGAGAAATTGCATATCGATCCAGTCGTCGAGATTTTCGCCTCTCAGGCCGAGCGTCCGCGCAAAATGTTCGACTGTTCTCGCCGGCCATTCCGAGCGGACGGCGGTCAACTGTTTGACAAACGACCGGGAATACAGGGTTGCGTCGGCGACCAGGAAGGTCAGAAACAGAGTGGCGACGACATCCAGGCTCGTCACGCCGCGATAGAGATAGAACGCCAGATCGCCCCGGGCGGGGGTGTTGGGTTGCCCAAAAATCGGGGCGAGGACCAGCCATAGTAGGATCATCGCCAACGTGCCGATTGCGGCTCGCATGAGGCGCGGCGCGGCTCGTCCCTCGTAGGAATATCGAACAGACAAGCGGAGGATCGGCATCGACGGGCGTTGGTTCTCGTCCGGAAAACCGCTGCGTTCCGGGCTTCTTTGAAGATTTGGCGGGGAGACCACATCAAACAGTCGGCGCGCAACAGACCGGCCGCGCAAACGGATGTAAGGCCGACGGAGAATCGACAGGCGGGGCCTTCGCAGCTGCATTTCCTTTTCGGTGTTTCGAATATTCAGCTCGAGCTCGTGCAAAGTGCGGCAAATGAGCCAGATGCACAGCCCAAACCCGACAGCGCGCAATATGATCGTCGGCCAAACGCTGATGCCCTCGAAGAGCACGATCGGTTCGCCCATGCCGTACTGGGTCAGCCAGCCGGCGATGCTCGGCCAGTAGGCACACAGACCGAATGAACCGGCGAGAATTATTGCCAATAGAATTGCCAGCGGCGCCAGCCGTCGACCGATGCCCCGCGCCGCTCTCGGGAAACAGGTTTGGCGAACCCGCCGCGAGCCCAATGGCACTGCGAGCATCACGGAAGCCATAAGGAGGCTGACGCTAACGAACGAACCCGACCTCACTTCAGGGAACAGCTTTTGCGACGGCGGTTGTATGGACGGACAATCCACGATGCTTCCCGCGCACGAGCGCGCCGCATCCGCGCTTTCGTGGCGCGGCAGGTCATCGACGGTGGCCGGCAGCGGGAAGGCACCGGTGCGGCCGATCTGGAACAGGCGCGGCTGCGCCAGCCACTTTTTCAGAGTTTCTCGCGTCTTGTCCGGCGCCGGCGATGCGTCGGCATCGTTCAATTCGTTCTCGACGGCCAGTCGAGTGGTCAGAAAAGCCGAGGTTTGATAGGTGCTGCGGAAGGGCGGAATATCGGCTTGAGCGGCGTCGCACAGCTTCAAGTCGTAGCTCGATGCAACGATCAGATTGCGCGTATATCCAAATTCGCCCCGCTGCAAAAGGAGCGCGTCGAGGTCGGTGGTGAAAAATTGCGCCTCCGGGAACTCCGGCCGCAACGCCTGAAGGATCAACAGCTTGTCATAGACGTCGCTGCCGAGCACCCCGATCGCGGCGATGCGGCCTTCTCCCGTCTGTCGCAGTTCATCGTCACGCTGCCGGACATGATCGGCCAGACGGCGAAGGTAGTCGAACTGGCCCTGGCCTTCCGCCTTTTCGAGCGTACCGGTGGTATTGCCGGCAGAGGCGCTCGATTGCACTCCGCCGTGTTGCGAGTGCCCGCTTTCCCCCGAGGACTTGCCCGCCTTTGCACTCCGCGCTTGCGGCAACTGCCCGTCGAGCCCGCGCAAATAGGCGAAATGCAAAATCTGCGCGGCATCGGACGCTCCGCCGGGGCGGATTGAAGCGTCCTCAGCGAAGGCCCGCTTCATGGCCTCTGGCAAAGTTTGGCCATAGACGGTGTCCCACTCCGAGATCAGCGCGATATGATCGCGACCGTCTCGCGTCTCCATGATCGTCCCATGATTGTTCAAGCGGATAGCGCGATACGGGTCGACGTCATGGCGTTTCAACTCGTTCACCAGCCCGCCGGCGAGCGCCTCGTCGGAATTGACGGTGCGGTAATAGTCCACCCCTTTCGCCGCGAAATACTGTTCGAGACTCGCCATGGAGGATTGCGCCAACCGGAGCACGGTCCGGTCATCGGCCGTCGCTGCGAAATTGTAGACCGGCAGGCGGGGGGCCGATCGGTTCGCATCGGGCACCGTGGAGGATCTGTCCTGGCGTTTTCCGGGCCCGAACTCCGCGGCCATCGCCGCGAGCGTTGTCGACTCGTGCGGTCCGATGAGGACAAATTTCGCGGTTGCCGGAAGCCGCAATTCATCCCGCAACCGGAGAAGGCTGCCGACCGGCCGCCCCCCGCTGGCCAGGACACTTTCATCAAGCCACAGGACGACGACGTGTTTCGCCGGCTCGCCGGTACCGTCAAACCGTTCAAACGGAATGATTGGCGGAAGCGGCGGCAAGTGTTCATTGGGGCGCAGATAGGCTTCGAGTGAGCCGGCGGACGACGCGATCACCGTATCGGGCCGCGGTTCCTGCCCTTTCGTCTGACCGTCGGCGGTGGCGACATACCCGATATGCTCCTCGTCCTCCGGCAAGAATTTCTCGGTGTGGAGCGCGGCGAGCACGGCATAACGAAGACGCCGGCGCTCCTCGGTGTCTTCCTCGTAGGGAGCGCCGGGAAGGGTCACGCCAATGACGAGCGTCTCTTCTTCCCCAATGTCCTTCAGCAGCTCGGCGAGTTGACGAGCCTCGCGCCGAAGAGACTGGTCATCGGCGTTCGATTTGTCCTTCTGCCCGTTCTCCAGGCGAGTGTTGACAGCCGCAAACGGGTCCTGCCACATGCGGGCGTCGACATTCTGCGCGCCGGTACTGAGGTGAACTCGATAATTGGCTTCGCTCGGACGTGATCCTTCGAGCGGCGGCTTCTGCCATGCGACGTAAAGCGCACTGGCCGCCGCAACCGCGAGCAGAATTAAGCCGTTGCCTCCGAAGCCGGTTCCCCCCTGCTTGTCGTCTGCCATGTTCGCGATCCTGCGCAACCGGCGCCCATCGCCGGTTCATTTCGGCGTTAGCCAATTTAACGCAGGCAACGGCAAGGGTTTGTGAAGCGCCTCACATGCAGCCAAAAAACAGAAGGCCCGTCATCACCCATTGCGGGAAAGCGCAGAGCTATCGGCATGGAACAGGGGATCGGCTCGCGAGCACGCCTAAGCGGGCGTCGGCGCGATAGACGGAATATCGTCATGCTCCTGCGAGATGTCCCGGTTGGTGTGGTCCGGAAGAAAGGCCGTGGCGGTAATGCTGACGATCGCGCAGAACAGGATATAGAGCGCGATTACATAGCCCGACCCGAATGCCGCGAGCAGCGCGGTGGCGATCAGCGGCGCCGGTCCGCCGGCGAGAACCGAGGAGAGGTGGAAGCCGAGCGAGGACCCGCTGTAGCGCAGCCGCGGAGTGAAGCACTCAGCGATCAACGCGGCCTGCGGACCATACATCATGTCGTGCGGGATAAAGGACAGCACGACAGCGAGGAAGATCCAGCCTGGTACCGCGGTGTTCATCATCGCGAAATAAAGGAAACTGAACAGTCCCGTCGCGACCGCGCCGATCAGATACATCCGCTTACGCCCGATACGATCGGAGATATGCCCGGACAACGGGATGGTAACCGCCGACAATGCGGTGGCGGTCAGCAGCGCGCTCAGCAACAGGTCGCGCGGGGTGTGCAAGATCGTTGTCCCATAGGTGAACAGGAAGGCGGCATAGACATAGAACGGGCCCTGCTCGGCCATCCGCGCCAGGGCCGTCAGAATGATCTGTTTCGGCTGCCGTTTGATCACTTCGATCACCGGCGTGCGCTCAACGCGTTTCTCTTCCAGAATTCGCGCGAAAACCGGCGTCTCGAGGATGCCGAGGCGGATATAAAGCCCGACTCCGACCATGACGATCGAGAGCCAGAACGGGACGCGCCATCCCCATGTGAGAAACTGATCCCCCGAGATGGCGCTGAAAGCCAGCACTGCGAGATTAGCGAAGAACAATCCGGCAGGGCCGCCCCATTGCGGCCAGGAAGTGATGAAGCCGCGATGGGCGTTGGTCCGCGCCCATTCCATCGCCATCAAGGTCGCGCCGCCCCATTCGCCGCCGATGCCAAGCCCTTGAATAAAGCGGACCGTGGTCAGGATAACGGCGCCCCAGATGCCGATCGTGTCATACCCTGGGACGAAGCCGACGGCGAAGGTAGAAAGGCCCGTCAGGAGCAACGTCGCGATTAGCGTCGTCTTGCGGCCGATACGGTCCCCGTAGTGGCCGAACAGCGCCGCGCCGACCGGGCGGGCGACAAAGCCGACGGCATAAATGCCAAAGGCCTGCAACGTCCCGACCAGCGGATCGGATTCCGGAAAGTACAGCTTTGCGAACACCAGCGGGGCAACGATAACGTAAAGTAAGAAATCGTAGGCCTCGATCACCGTCCCAACAGTGCTGGCGACAACCGCGCGCCGCAATTGGCGGCTGTGCTCAGCTTCGGAAAGTTCACTTGCAGTGATTTCTGCTGTTCTCATGTACTCCCCCTTCGGTCTAATCGCCTGTCGCTCGAGCGGAATGAACAGGCGGGACCTTGTCGTATTCCTCAGAGATGTCCTTGTTGGTGTAGTCCGTCAGCAGCGCGGTCGCGATGATGCCGATGATGGCGCAGCCGAGGATGTAAAGGGCGATCGGAAGGCTCGATTGAAAGGTGGCAAACAGCGCCGTAGCGATAAACGGCGAAGGGCCGCCGGCGATGATCGAGGCAAGCTGGTAGCCGAGCGAGGCGCCACTGTAGCGCAGCCGCGGAGTGAAGCTTTCTGCGATCATCGCCGCCTGGGGGCCGTAACACGTCATAACCGGAAGCAACGACAGCGCGATGGCGACAAAGATTAAGGCCGGCAGCTTCGTATCGAGCAAGGCGAAGTAGACGAAGCCGAAGATCCCGACAAAGATTGACCCGATCATATACATGCGCTTGCGGCCGATGCGGTCGGACAGATGCCCGGCGACAGGGACCCAGAGAAATCCCAGGACGGCCTGAGTGAGGACGGCCATCAACACAAAATTGCGCTGCGCGCCGAGCACCGTCGTGGCGTAGGTGAAGATGAAGGTACCGACGATATAGCCCGGCGCCTGCTCCGGCATCCGCAGCAGCGCAGTCAGCGCAACCTGCTTCGGCTGACGCTTGAGCACTTCCAAGACCGGCACGCGTTCGACGCGTTCTTCGTCGAGCACCTTTTGGAAGACCGGGGTCTCGGTGATGCCGAGCCGGATCCACAGACCGATACCAACCATGACAATGCTGAGAAGGAACGGAATCCGCCATCCCCAAACCAGGAACTGATCACCGGAAAACCAGCTGAAGAACAGCACCGCCAGGTTCGCCAGGAACAGTCCGGCCGGCCCGCCGAACTGCGGCCAGGCGGCGAGGAGGCCACGATTTTTGTTGGTTCGCGCCCATTCCATCGCCAGCAGCACCGAGCCACCCCATTCACCGCCGACGCCGATCCCCTGGATCAGGCGGATGAGCACCAACAGGACAGCCCCCCAGATGCCGATGCTCTCATAGGTGGGCACCAGACCGACGGCCATAGTTGCAAGGCCGGTCACCAGCAATGTCGCGATCAAAGTTGCCTTGCGCCCGATCCGGTCGCCCCAATGACCGAATATCGCCGCCCCGATGGGCCGGCCGAGAAATCCGACGAAAAAGACGGCGAACGCCTGCAGCACGCCGACCAGCGGATCGAATTGAGGGAAGAAGAGCTTGCCGAAGACTAGCCCGGTGACCTGGCCGTAAAGCAGGAAGTCGTACCATTCGATCGTTGTCCCGACCGTGCTGGCGACCAGGGCGCGGCGCAATTGCCTGCGATGCTCGGTTTCCGAAAGCCCGCCCACGGTGATGTCGGCTGTAGTCATGGCGTTTCCTCCCGAGATTTCGGCGTCCTGAGCGCCGGCCTCGATCTTGCTCCCGGCGAGGCGGGAGTTATTGGTCGGATGTTAACATCCGAACCAGCGAGTGAGGAAGCCGCTTGCTAACCTTATAGGTGACGGTTCGTAAAAAGATGGACCGGCGCCTGCGTTGCGCTGCGGATACTGCGCCCCGGCGTCGTGAGCCCGCCCTGCACAATCACAAATTCAATGATCATGTCCATGCCTTTGCCGGTCTTCAAATTGGTGAAGACAAAGGGACGCTCGCCGCGCATGCGCTTGGCGTCGCGCTCCATGACATCGAGGCTGGCGCCAACCATCGGCGCGAGGTCGATCTTGTTGATGACGAGGAGGTCGGAGCGGGTGATGCCCGGGCCACCTTTGCGCGGAATCTTGTCGCCCGCCGCAACGTCGATCACGTAAACAGTGAGATCGGCGAGCTCGGGCGAGAAGGTCGCGGCAAGATTGTCGCCTCCCGACTCGATCAGAATCAGATCGAGCTTGGGGAACAGGCGATTCATCTCGGCGACGGCCAGAAGGTTGATCGAGGCGTCCTCGCGGATCGCGGTATGCGGGCACCCGCCGGTTTCGACCCCGCGGATCCGTTCTGCAGGCAGCGCGCCGCTTCTCGTCAAGAACTCAGCATCCTCCCGCGTGTAGATGTCGTTGGTGATCGCGGCGACCTCGTACCGGCCGCGCATCTGCTTGCACAACCAGTCCATGAGCGCAGTCTTGCCCGACCCAACCGGGCCGCCGATCCCGACGCGTAGTGGGTTGCTCATGAGCGGAACAGCCTCGTGTACTGGGTTTCGTGTGCCATCGACGCCAGGTCGACGGCAAAGGTTGCCGCGCCAAAAGAGCTGGCATCGCGGGTTGAAGTCGCGGCGACCGCCGCATCGATCACCGATTCCAGTGCGGCGAGGATACGCTGTCCATCGGTCTGCCCGATAATTCCCAGCCGCAATCCGGCAGCGACCAAATTGGCCGCCATTGCCAGCAAGTATGCGCTCAGCGCCCATTCCAGAGGGACGCCTGCCCGTGCTGTCGCAGCGCCGACCGCTGCGGCGTAGCATATTGGGCCGCCGTCGAGCGTCGCAGCCCAACGATCGAGCAGCGGTTCCGGCCACGCGGCGCGGCACGTATTGAGGAAGGCCGCCCCCTGTGCCGTGGTCTCGGTCACCATCTCCGCAGTCGCCCGAAATGCGACCCCACGGCGGTTGGCAAGCGTCAGCGCCTCGATGTCCCCGTTCATGGCCGCGCCATGCGCATCGCGCAGAACGTCTACATCAATGCGTCCGCTGCCCAACGCCAGCACTGCACCGATCCAGTGTTGCAGCGAGCCGTGGTCCCGCACGGCACCGCCTTCCACGGCAGCTTCGAGGCCATGGGAAAAGCTGAAGGCGCCGACCGGAAACCCCGGCGACAACCACGCGAGCAGCCGGTAGAAGCCGCTCTCCCACAACGCGGGCGAGCGGCTGATCGGGTCATTCATCGGCATGGTGATGGAGCGCGCCCGCATAGGCGCCGATTTCCGGGTCGAACGGCGCTTCAAGGTCGCGTACCCAACCGCCGAGGCCCGCCACCATTTCCGCAATCACGTGATCGGCGCGAATGCGTAGTCGCTCGCCGGCGATTTGCACCGGCAGATGCCGATTGCCGAGATGCCATGCAATGCGCAGCAGGTCTGCCCCGTCGCGCGTCTCGATTTCGAATAGCGGCTCGGCGGCGGCGCGAACGCGAAGGTAGCCGCCCCCCTCGATTTCGAGACCGTCACCCTCGACTAGGTGATGCGCCCGCGGCAAATCGAGGAGATACGCCCTTCCGGAATCGGCAACAAGGCGGATGCGGCGTCGATGTC
>JBJMQW010000124.1:0-6774 GCA_045802495.1 Allostellaceae bacterium
GATGCGGCGGATCGCAGCGTTCGCCCGTGATCGGGGAATAGGGCTTCATTTCGACGGCGCCCGCGTGTTCCTCGCCTCGGCCTATACCGGGATAACCCCGGCGGCCTATGCCGCGCTGTTCGACACGGTTTACGTCTCGCTCTACAAGTATTTCAACGCTGCTGCCGGTGCGATCCTTGCCGGACCGAGGCGCCTTCTGAGCGCGCTGTACCATCAGCGCCGGATGTTCGGCGGCAGCCTTCGCCAGGCCTGGCCCAACGCGGCGGTGGCGCTGCACTATCTCGACGGGTTCGACGAACGGTTTCAGCGTGCCGCGGCGGCAACCGAGAGCCTGTTCGAGGCCTTGCGCGAGCGGCCCGACTGCCAAATCTTGCGGCCGCCGGCTGCGACCAATGTCGCAATTCTTCGCGTCGCGAGCGCGGGCGCCGCGGGCTTGCCCGGGCGGCTCCATGAACGAGGCATCGCCATCCGTCCCGCGCGGTACGTCTGCGCGACGCACGGCGAATTCGAGTTGTTCACCAACGAAACAATTTTGCGGCGCCCGGTAGCGGAGATCATAGACGAATTTTTAAAGTCGCTGGGACCCGCGCCCCGCCGCCAATATTGACGCCGCCAGGCTTGCGGCTTACCTAGATTCGACTATGGCTACGCTTCCGATCATCACCGCACCCGACCCCAGGCTCAAGATCAAGGCGCGACCGGTGCCCGCTGTCGATGCCGAGATCCGGCAGCTGATGGACGACATGATGGAGACGATGTATGCCGCGATCGGCGTCGGCCTTGCCGCCCCGCAGGTCGGAAAGTCGAGCCGCGTCATCGTCCTCGATGTTGCACACGAGGGCGAGAAGCCGCAGCCGTTGAAGCTGGCCAACCCCGAGATAATCTGGCGTTCCCCCGAGCTGACCACCGGCAACGAGGGCTGTCTCTCCCTGCCGGAGCATTACGCCGAGGTCACCCGTCCCGAAGAGATCCGCCTTCGCTATCTCGATTATCAGAACGAAATCCGCGAGATGGAAGCGTCGGGGCTTCTCGCCACCTGCCTGCAGCACGAGATCGATCATCTCGACGGCATCCTCTTCGTGGACCATTTGTCCTCGCTGAAACGTGGGATGATCCTACGTAAGCTCGCCAAGGCGAAACGCAGCGAAGCCCTCGCGACTGCCTGACGCCAGCTTCGACGGATCGCGGCGATGAAAAATGCCGCTGCGAGCCGGGCCCTCGGCCTCATCTTCATGGGAACGCCCGGCTTTGCCGCGACGATCCTGGAGGAGCTGATTGCTGCCGGACACCATATCCTTGCCGTCTATACTCAGCCGCCGCGGCCGGCGGGACGCGGTCGTCGTCTGCAAACCTCGCCGGTTCAATTGCTGGCGGAGAAGCGCGGTCTCGCGATACGCCATCCTGCTACTCTGCGCGAGGAGCGTGCGGCTTTCGCCGAGCTGTGCGCCGACGCTGCCGTCGTCGCCGCCTATGGCCTGATTTTGCCCTCCGCGATCCTGACAGCGCCGCGCCTTGGCTGCCTCAACGTGCATGCCTCTTTGTTGCCTCGCTGGCGCGGAGCCGCCCCGATCCAGCGCGCTCTCCTAGCTGGCGATCGGGTGACCGGGGTCACGATCATGCAGATGGAGGAGGGGCTCGACACCGGCCCGATCCTGTTGCAGGAGGAGGTGTCGATCGCGCGCGACGCGACGACTGCCAGCCTTTCGGCCGAGCTGGCGGCGCTCGGCGGCCGGCTGATGCTGACGGTGCTCGACGGTGTCGCCGATGGTCGGCTCGTCCCCCTGACGCAGCCGCACTCTGGAGTGACTTACGCCCCGAAAGTTCGCCGCGAGGAAGGCCGGCTCGACTGGCGCATGGGATCGGTCGAGCTGGAAAGGCGGGTTCGGGCGTTGCACCCTTGGCCCGGCGCCTTTTTCGAGATGAGTGGCGAGCGCATTCGGGTATTCACCGCGATCGATCTGCCGGGTCCGGCGGGAGGCAGGCCGGGGACCGTGCTCGACGATCGGCTTACGGTTGCCTGCGGTGAGGGCGTCCTTCGCCTTCTGCAGCTGCAGCGGCCGGGTCGCGCGCCGCTCGAGGCGAACGCTTTCCTGCGCGGATTTCCGGTGCCTCCCGGGACAATGCTGCCATGCCCCGTTACAAGCTGACGATCGAGTATGACGGGACCGGGCTGGTAGGGTGGCAACGCCAGGCGAATGGCCTCTCGGTCCAGGAGGCGCTCGAAACCGCGGTCGCGAAGTTCTGTGGGGAAGCGGTCACCGTCCACGGGGCGGGGCGCACCGACGCCGGCGTGCATGCATTGGCGCAAACCGCCCACCTCGACCTCTCGCGCGGCGTTGCCACAGAGGTGTTGCGCAGCGCGATCAATCATCACCTGCGGCCGGCCGCGATCAGCGTCCTTGACACAGAAGCAGTAGCCGAGGATTTCGATGCACGACTTTCCGCCACCGGACGCGTCTATCTTTATCGCATCCTAAACCGGCGGTCCCCACCGGCGCTCGATCGCGGCCGAGTATGGCAGGTCGCTCCGCAACTCGACATCGAGGCGATGCGAGAGGGCGCACGGCACTTGATCGGCCATCACGACTTCTCGACATTCCGCGACTCGCTCTGCCAGGCGAATTCGCCGATAAAGACCCTCGACGCGCTTGAGTTGCGCCGCGCCGGAGCGGAGATCCATATCGAGGCGCGGGCCCGCTCGTTTCTGCACCATCAGGTGCGCAACATGGCCGGGACGCTGAAGCTGGTCGGGCTCGGCCGCTGGCAGCCTGAGGATGTCGCCCGCGCCCTTGCCGTCCGCGATCGTCGCGCCGGCGGCCCGACCGCCCCGCCCGAAGGCCTTTATCTGGTCGAGGTTCGCTACAAGGCGATGCCGCGCTAGTCCGGACTAGCGCGGCTGCGGGACGATGCGGATATAGGGTTTTGGTGCTTTCCAGCCCGCGGGGTAACGCTGCCTGGCCTGCTCGTCGGTCACCGAACCCGCAATGATGACCTCCTCGCCCAGCTTCCAATTGACCGGAGTGGCCACTTGGTGTTTCGCGGTGAGCTGGCAGGAGTCGAGAAGCCGAAGCACCTCGTCGAAATTCCGCCCGGTGGTCATCGGGTAGGACAAGATCGCCTTGATCTTCTTGTCGGGCCCGACCACGTACACGTTACGGACCGTCGCATTGTCGGCCGGAGTGCGACCCTGTGCCGTGTCGCCAGCGCCTTCGGGCAGCATGTCGTAGAGCTTGGCGATCTTCAGCTGCGGGTCACCGACCATCGGATAGGTGACGGCGTGGCCCTGAGTTTCTTCGATGTCGTTCAGCCAGCGCGTATGGTCCCCGACCGGATCGACGCTGAGCCCGACGATCTTGCAATTGCGTTTGTCGAATTCCGATTTGAGCCCCGCCATATAACCGAGCTCGGTCGTGCAGACCGGTGTGAAATCCTTCGGATGCGAGAACAGGATTGCCCACCCGTCGCCGATCCAGTCATGGAAATTGATCGTGCCCTGCGTGGTCTCCGCGGTGAAGTTCGGGGCCTCGGAATTGATCCTCAGTGACATGTCGCTCTCCCTTGTGAGTTGCTGCGCCCTCTCGGATAGCTGGGCTTGGAATACCGAATACGGGCTCTATGCCGCGGTCGCCCGCCCATCTTGTGTGAGCTGTTTCACCTTTCGTAAAAAACGCCTGCCGAGGGACGCCCTGAGGATATGGGTGCGGGATCCCGAAAGTCACGCAGTGGTCAGGAGCGCAGCGAATCCGTCAACTTCTGCCGTAACTGTCCTCGAGCCTGACGATGTCGTCCTCGCCGAGATAGCTTCCCGACTGCACCTCGATCAGGTGCAGCGGAATCTTCCCCGGATTTTCGAGCCGGTGGGCGGTGCCGATCGGAATGTAGGTGGATTGGTCCTCCGAAAGCATCATCTCCTCGTCGCCGCGGCGGATCTTTGCCGTACCCTGAACGACGACCCAATGTTCCGCGCGGTGATGGTGCATCTGCAATGACAGCCGCCCGCCGGGTTTGACCATGATGTGCTTGACCTGCACCCGGTGGCCATTGTGCAGCGAGGTGAAGGTTCCCCAGGGTCGATGGACGGTGGGCAACGTATCGGCTTCGTCGCGGCGGTCTTCCACCAGCCGCGCGACGAGTTTTTTCACATCCTGAGTGCGGTTGCGGGGCGCCACCATCACCGCGTCCGCGGTCGCGACGACGACGAGATCCTCGATTCCGATCGCGGCGACAAGCCCTGCCTCAGAGCGCAGATAGGAATTTCGGCACTCTTCGGCGACGACGTTGCCCTCGATTGAATTGCCGTGCCGATCCTTGGCACCCATTTCCCACAAAGCATTCCAGGAGCCGACATCGCTCCAACCCATACTGACAGGGACGACAGCGGCTCGCCGCGTGTGCTCCATTACGGCATAATCGATCGAGTCCCCCGCGCAGCCGGCAAAGGGTTCCTTGGCGAGGCGAACGAAATCGCGGTCGCGTTGCGCGGCGGCCAACGCCTCGCGGCAAGCGGCGACCATGTCGGGCCGCAGCCGTTCCAGCTCGTCGAGGTAGAGCTGTGCGGGAAACAGGAAGATGCCGCTGTTCCATGAATACTCGCCCGATGCGACATGAGCTTCCGCCTGCTCTGGTCCCGGTTTTTCGACAAACTCTGCCACCGCGAAAACGCCTTCGACGCCGTCCAACTCTCCGCCGCGCCGGATGTAGCCATAGCCGGTCTCGGCGCGCTCGGGAGCAATCCCGAAACTGACGAGCGCACCAGCCTTTGCCGCTCCGACCGCGCGCTCGGTCGCGGAGACAAAGGCGTCGCGATCGCCAATCGTATGGTCGGAAGGCATCAGCAGCATCAGCGGATCAGGGTCGCTTTCGGTCAAGGTCAGCGCCGCGACGCAGGCGGCTGGCGCCGTGTTCCGGCCGACGGGCTCTAGCAGCAGCGCACGCGGCACGATGCCGATCTCACGCAGTTGCTCGGCGATGATAAACCGGTGTTCCTCATTAGCGACCACCAAGGGCGGGGCGAAACGCTCGGCTTCCGCGACGCGGCGGGCCGTCTGCTGCAAGAGGCTGTCGCGACCGAGCAAGGTCAGAAGCTGCTTCGGGTACAGGGTGCGAGACATCGGCCAAAGCCGCGTACCCGATCCCCCGGACAGAATGACAGGATGAATCATGCGATCACCTCGTGGCTCGAGCCCAGGCAGCGGCCCTACGGGCACGTGCCGACATACACCGTTTTCACGGCGTCGAAAACGTCCCCATCGCTTTGCATATGCTCGGTGAAAAAACGCCTAACGGATCACCATCGCGTCAGCGTTGCGCCAAAGGATAATCCGCCACCCTTGGCGCGATGCAACCACCGCCATATGCCCGACGCCTGACATAGATCCGAGAGCTGCGCCGCTAGCCCGGTCCGCGGCCGGGCAGCACCGCCTGTGGCGTATCCTGACGGTTCGCGAGCTGCGCCTGGGTCGCCGTCAGTTCGCGCTCCAGCGCTTCGATACGCCGCCGCCGTCGCCGCAGCTCGCGACGATTGCGTCGCCCGCCAATCCATCCCGCCAGCACGCCGACGAGGGCGCCAATCAGCAGGCTGAGAAAGAACAGCAGATAGAGCGGCAGCTCGAGGATGAACGGCAAGGGCCACAGAGCGAGCGACACCGTCTCGCGATTGGAGACGGTGAATAGGACCAGAAACACTGCGCCGGCGAGGAAGACTGCTAGATAAAGTATCCTCACCCGCCGGCTCTGCCGATCCCAAGCCTAGGCCGCGCTCTGGTTCAAGCGATCTCGCAGCTGCTTGCCGGTCCGGAAAAACGGAATGTGCTTCTCGCCAACCGAAACACTGTCGCCGGTCCTCGGATTGCGCCCGACACGAGCGTCCCGGTGTTTGACCGAAAAGGCCCCGAAGCCGCGCAATTCGACGCGATCGCCCCGTGCCAGCGCCGCGGCGATCTCATCAAAGATCGCGGTGACAATGACCTCGATATCGCGCTGAAACAGATGCGGGTTGGCCTCGGCGAGCCTGTGAACGAGCTCCGATTTCGTCATCGCGATCGTCGCTACCGTCTCACTACGGGAAGGTTGGCAGCGTGCCAAACCGCCCGCCGACCGTCAATAGGCCGTCATCGACCCTTCGCGGCGGCAGGCGATTTGGATTCTCAGGCCCTCAACTCTTCTCTTCGGCGTCGCTCTGGCGGCGTCGGATAGCCGCGCCGAGGATGTCGCCGAGGCTGGCGCCCGAATCCGAGGAGCCGAATTCCGCCATGGCCCGCTTCTCCTCGTCCACCTCGCGCGCCTTGATCGACAAGGTCAATTTGCGGGTGGCTCGATCGATGGCGGTGATCTTGGCGTCGACTTTCTCGCCGATTGCGAAACGGTCGGGACGCTGCTCGCTGCGATCACGTGACAGCTCGGATTTGCGGATAAAGCCGGGCACCCCATCGCCGACCATCACATCGACGCCGCCGTCATTCGTGCCCGAGATCGTGCCGGTGACGACCTCGCCCTTTCTCAACTTCGCCATTCCAGCCTCGAAGGGGTCGGCCTCCAGCTGCTTGATGCCGAGGCTGATGCGCTCCTTCTCGACATCGGCGTCGAGCACCTTCACGCGCACCGCATCGCCCTTGCGGTAATCGTTGATCGCATCCTCCCCGGGACGGCTCCAATCGATGTCGGACATGTGGACCATGCCGTCGATGTCGCCTTCCAGGCCCAGGAACAGACCGAACTCGGTGGCGTTCTTGACCTCTCCCTGGATGGTCGAGCCCACGGGGTGGGCGGCGACGA
>JBJMQW010000125.1:0-9856 GCA_045802495.1 Allostellaceae bacterium
GAGATTGCTGCAATCGCAGACATGGACGCGCGGGAAAATTGGCAGCTGATGATCGCCTTTCGCGACCATCTGTTGCGCCACGAGACGCTGGAGGCGGCCTATCTCGATCTCGTCTGCCGAAAAGTCGGCGAGACGCCGCCGCTCTTCCTCAACCAGCTCGTTCACGTGATTTTGCGCAATGCCCTAGATGGCTGCAGTGACCCGTTTGTGCTCCGCGCTGCCGAGCTCTTCTTTCGCCCGCAGCGCTTGACGACACACGAAGGAGCGCTGATCAGCGCCGACGAGGAAACCCTCGGCGGCACGGGCGCGGTTCCATTATCGCCCCTCGTGTCTATGCTAGGCATACCGGCGGTCGCGGAGATCGACATTCTGACGGGCGATAACGCAGAGAGCTACTGGGGCCGGAGCGATCTTTTCGACATGGCGCTCGATTTGACGGCCGGTCGCCGCGGTCTGGCGGCACTCGGCGAGGCGATCGGGCGGTGGCTGCAGCATATGCTCGGGGTCGACGCCACCGTCGAGCCGCTGAGCGAAATGCGCAACGTTGCGCTGACCTGGTATATCGGGCTCGATGCGGAAGGCACATGCATCGGCGATGCTTTGTGGCATGGCGAGGATATCGACGAGAAAACGCAGCGCCGCGTGGTCGGGCTGTTCCGGCTGACATTCGGCAAGTCGGAAGACAAGGCGGTCTATCTCATCCTGGCGATGACGGCCGACGGGGTGTTGCGGATGAAGCCGCAGAACCTGTTGGTCGGATTGCCGCCGCGCAGCCCGGCGTCGCTCATATGAGTCCGGTCGCGCCACTCCTGCGCATCCCCGTCGGCGTCGTTGTCGAGCGGCGCAAAGCCACCTCGCAATGGGTGGATGTCGTCTGGCGGCCGGTCGCGGTGCTCGGCGGCTTGCCAGGTGCTGCCCCCTGGACGCCGCTTGCCGGCGACCGAGAAACCACGACGTTCTACGCCGGCGGGGCCGAGATCGAGCTCTATCGCTCAGAAACTGATAACTACGGCAGAAATCTTGCTTCGGCAGCGGCCGCTGTCTGGGTGGTGCTGCAGGAGACCGGGGGCGATCCACCCTACGCCGTCGCAGCGGTTACCGCGGACCCCGCCGAGGGCGAGGGCCTAACCGAGCCAGGTCAAGGGATCATCGAAGCCGTAGCGATGCCGGAGCCGCTGCGCCAAACGATTGCCGCGTTTGTCGCCGAACACCATGTCAACCGTGTCTTCGAGAAGCGGACTCGCGATCGCGCCGACCCGCAGGCATTGGCGCGGCGCGGTCCGCGTCGCAGGGATGACGATGAGCGGTGACGAGAGCTTCTTCCCGCGGTGGTCTCGCCGGAAGCGCAGCGCGGGCGTGACGGCGCGCCAGAGCGCAAAACCCGAGAATGCGGCAGACAGCGCCGCCTCAAAAACGTCCACGACCGCGCGCCCCGCGGAGGAGACTCAGTCGCTCTTCGATCCCGGGAGTTTGCCGACTATCTGTTCAATTGGCAGCGGATCAGACGTCCGGCCCTTCCTGGCTGCCGGCGTGCCGGCGGATTTGACGCGGGCGGCGCTGCGGCGAGCATGGTCGGCCGATCCCGCGATCCGCGATTTCATCGGCTTGTCGGAGAACTCGTGGGATTTCAATGTGCTCGGCGGCGTGCCCGGATTCGGCTCTCTGACGGCGGAAGAGACGCGCCGGCTTGTGGCGCAGGTGATGGAAAATAGCGCGAGGCCCGCTGTTGAGCGCTTATCGGACGACAAAGCCCCGCCGCCCGATGCACCCGGGCGGCAGGCGACCGATTCTATGCCGCATCAAATGAAGATCACCCGCGACACCGACGCCGATCACCGCAATCCGGCAACGCACCCTCAGGCAAGTAATATTGCAATGCAGCATGAAAAGGGAGCGCGTAAACTCCGTTCCCCCTCGCTGCGCCCTCGTCATGGCGGAGCCCTTCCCCGTTAACCTTTGTTTCTAGAACGGGAGGCTCTTGACCCTTCGATTAACACAGTATTACTCTGGTCCTGAACAGGGAAACGGTGGTTTCGGGCTTTCGATGGGCGACCCGAGGCTCGACGAAGCAAACGGCGCCGTTGAGCGTGTGCCGAATTCTAACGGCGAATATCTTGACCAGGCCGACGAGGTCGATGTCGCGCGGGCGGGGGAATACGCGTTGCTCGCCCGATTGTTGGGACGTGCCCCCGATGCAGTGTTGCTCGCTTGCATCGCCAGGCTTCGCGGCGATGCAACGCCGCTTGGTGTTGCGCATGCATCGCTGGCCCAAGCAGCGGCCGGAGCGAGCGCCGTCACGATCGCGCGCGAGTTCTTCGATCTCTTCATTGGCGTCGGGCGCGGCGAACTCCTGCCCTACGGTTCGTACTACCTGACCGGCTTTCTCAACGAGCGTCCGCTGGCGCGCCTTCGCGAGGATCTGCAGGCTCTCGGCATCGAGCGCGTCGAGGGGCAGCATGAACCCGAAGACCACGCGGCCATTCTGTGCGAAGTGATGGCGGGTCTCGTCGGCGGACAGCTTCCTGCGTCAGTCGAGCGGCAACGCCAGATCTTCGAGAAGCATCTCGCTCCGTGGATCGGACGCTTTTTCGCCGACCTTGCGGTCGCCGACGCTGCCGAATTCTACCACCATGTCGGTACTGTTGGACGGCTATTTATCGAGATCGAAACGGAGGCATTCGCGCTGCCCGGGTGAACGGGCGGCGCAAGGACGGGAGGGCGCGCTATGAAAGCGCAAGACAAGCTTAGCTTGGGGCGTCGTCAATTCTTTCGCGCACTCGGTGCCGGTACGGCGGCCGGCGCGGTGGGTCCGCTCGCCCGTGGGGCTGCGGCCGATACCGAGAACAATGACGAGAGACGCAAGCCTCGCTACAAGGAAACCGATAAGGTCAAAGCCTACTATCGCGTTAACCGTTATCCGAGCTAGGGGAGGCATCCGTGCTGATCAAGAGAACGGATCGTCAAGCCCGGAGCGGGAACCTCACCGCCTTCGCGAGCCAGTCGGAGCGCGGCCTCGACCGGCGCAGTTTCCTGCGCCGCTCGGGCCTCGCCGCCGGTGGTCTCGGCGCGCTCGGCACGTTCCCGCTCGCCAGCTTGCGCCGGGCCGATGCAGGACCGCCGCCTTCGGCCGCTGAGCAGGTGGCCATCCGCAAGAGCGTCTGCACCCACTGTGCGGTCGGCTGCACCGTGACGGCCGAGGTCGCCAATGGCGTGTGGATCGGTCAGGAACCGAGCTGGGACAGCCCGATCAACCGCGGTTCGCATTGCGCCAAGGGCGCCTCGGTGCGCGAACTCGTTTCCGGAGAGCGGCGCCTAAAATATCCCCTCAAGCTCGTCGACGGCCAATGGACGCGAATTAGCTGGGACCAGGCCGTCGACGAAATCGGCGATAAGCTGATGGCGATCCGCGAACAGTCGGGCCCGGACTCGGTCTACTGGCTGGGTTCGGCGAAATTCACCAACGAGGGCGCCTATCTTTTGCGCAAGCTCGGCGCCTTCTGGGGGACCAACAACACCGATCATCAGGCGCGGATCTGCCATTCCACGACGGTCACCGGGGTAGCCAATACCTGGGGTTACGGGGCGATGACCAACAGCTTCAATGACATCCGGAATTCCAAGACCCAGATCATCTGGGGCGGCAATCCGGCCGAAGCTCACCCCGTATCGCTGCAACACCTGTTAGAGGGCGCCGAGCTCAACAAGGCGAATGTTGTCGTCGTCGATCCCCGCCTGACGCGCACGGCGGCGCACGCGACCGAATATGTGCGGCTGCGGCCAGGCACCGACATCCCGGTGCTCTACGGGATGATGTGGCATATCCTGCAAAACGGTTGGGAGGACAAGGAGTTTATTGCGCAACGCGTCTATGGCTTTGAGGATGTCCGCAAGGAGATCGAAAAGTGGACGCCCGAGGAGGTCGAGCGCGTCTCCGGCGTCCCCGGCGAGCAGCTCAAGCGTGTTGCCAAGATGTTCGCTACGGAGAAGCCGGCGACACTGATCTGGTGCATGGGTCAGACGCAGCACAGCGTCGGCACCGCCAATGTTCGGACGAGCTGCATTGCCCTTCTTCTTACCGGTAACGTCGGCAAGCCGGGCACTGGCGCCAACATCTTCCGCGGCCATGACAATGTGCAAGGCGCAACCGATGTCGGGCTCGATATCGTGACCTTGCCGTTCTACTACGGCCTCGCTGAAGGCGCGTGGCGGCACTGGGGACGGGTCTGGGAGGTCGATTACGACTACCTGCAGTCCCGTTTCGATTCCAAAAAGATCATGGAGACGCCCGGCATCCCGCTGACCCGCTGGTTCGATGCGGTGCTGCTGCCGAAGGACCAGATCGACCAAAAGGACAATCTCCGGGCGATGTTCGTGCAAGGACATGCCAGCAACAGCATCACTCGCATTCCGGAATCGATGAAGGGCCTGCAAAAGCTCGATCTGCTGGTGGTGGCCGACCCGCATCCGACGACCTGGGCGTCGCTGGCGGTCGAGGCCGGCCGCAAGGGCAACATGTATCTGTTGCCAGCTTGTACCCAGTTCGAAGCTTCGGGCTCACGCGTCGCGTCGAACCGCTCGCTGCAATGGGGCGAACAGATCGTCAAGCCGATCTTCGAGTCAAAAAACGATCTCGAGATCATGTATCTGGTGGCGAAGAAGCTCGGCTTTGCCGACAAGATGTTCAAGAACATCAAGGTCGAGAACAACCTTCCGCTGGCCGAGGATATCCTGCGCGAAATGAACCGCGGCAGCTGGTCGACCGGCTACTGCGGCCAGTCGCCCGAGCGCCTTAAGCTGCACATGGCGAACCAGAAGGACTTTGATCTGGTGACGATGCGCGCCAAGGACGGCCCGGCCAAAGGCGATTATTATGGTCTGCCTTGGCCGTGCTGGGGCAAACCCGAAGTGAAGCATCCGGGCACGGCGCTACTCTACAACACCGGGCTTGCCGTCATGGATGGCGGGAGTGGCTTCCGACCGCGCTTCGGCGTCGAATACAAGGGTGCCAACCTGCTTGCCGAGGGCTCCTATCCTGTCGGCTCGGAGATCCAGGATGGCTATCCGGAATTCACGATGGCAGTCCTGAAAAAGCTCGGCTGGGATAACGATCTCAGTCCCGAAGAGCTTGCGACCATCGAGACGGTCGCGGGCGGCCCCGACAAGGTCGCCACGGTGTCGTGGTCGACCGACCTGTCAGGAGGCATCCAGCGCGTCGCGCTCAAGCACGGCTGTGCACCCTATGGCAACGGCAAGGCGCGCATGATCGCCTGGAACCTGCCCGATCCCATTCCGGTGCATCGCGAGCCGATCTACACGCCGCGGTTGGATCTGGTCGCGAAATACCCGACTTTGCCCGACGCCAAGCAGTTTCGACTGCCCAATATCGGGTTTACGACGCAGAAGGCGGCGATCGACACGGCAAAAGCCAAGCAGTTCCCGCTGATCCTCAGCTCGGGGCGCCTCGTCGAGTATGAAGGCGGCGGCGAGGAGACCCGCTCCAACAAATGGCTCGCCGAGCTGCAACAGAACATGTTTGTCGAGATCAGCCCGGCGGATGCCGGCGACCGCGGGATCAGCGACGGCTCCTGGGTTTGGATAACCGGCGCGGAGAACGGCTCCCGGGCCAAGGTGAAGGCGCTGGTCACCGAACGCGTCGGCAAGGGCGTCGCCTGGATGCCCTTCCACTTTGGCGGATGGTTCGGCGGCAAGGATCTGCGGTCGAAATATCCGGAAGGCACTGACCCCGTCGTTCTCGGCGAGAGCGCGAACACGATCACAACCTACGGATATGATCCGGCAACCGGGATGCAGGAACCGAAAGCTACCCTGTGTCAGATTACCGCGGCGTGAGGAGGCGGATCGATGGCTCGGATGAAATTCCTCTGCGACGCCGACCGCTGCATCGAGTGCAACGCTTGCGTCACCGCCTGCAAGAACGAACACGACGTGCCTTGGGGCATTAACCGCCGGCGCGTCGTCACCATCAATGACGGCAAACCCGGCGAGCGTTCCGTGTCGATGGCGTGCATGCACTGCACCGACGCACCCTGCCAAGCGGTATGCCCGGTGGACGCCTTCTACACTACCGCCGACGGGGTCGTGCTGCATTCGAAAGACATCTGCATCGGCTGCGGTTATTGCTTTTACGCCTGCCCCTTCGGTGCGCCACAATATCCGCGCACCGGCAATTTCGGCTCGCGCGGCAAAATGGACAAATGCACCTATTGCGCCGGCGGTCCGGAAGAGGACGGCAGCGTGGCGGAGTACGAGAAATATGGCGCCAACCGTCTGGCCGAGGGCAAACTGCCGTTGTGCGCCGAAATGTGCTCGACGAAGTCGCTGCTCGCCGGCGATGGCGAGATCATCGCGCAAATCTATAAGGAACGCGTGGCAAAGCGCGGCTACGGCTCCGGTGCTTGGGGCTGGAAAACCGCCTATCGCGAGACCGTCACTTCATAACCGGTGACGACAAGCAGAGCGGGGAGGAAGTAGGCATGACGGCGCTTGTCGCCAATCTTCGCAACTCCTTCGCGGTTTTGACGCTCGTCGCTCTGACGATGTCGTCGTATCCCGCGGCGGCGCAGCAGCCCAAATCGGTCGATCCGACGGCGAGCGCGGTCAGCGAGCAGCAGCTTCTGCAGCATTTCAAGAAGATCCAGGGCCGCGGCAGCATTCCCGATGTGAAGTCCTACACGATCGAGCAGCCGGCGGGCCGCGATTGGCGACATTTCCACGAGGTGACATTGCGCTGGATCGGCGCCGTGGCAATTCTCGGCATTCTGGCGGTTCTCGTCATTTTCTACTTGTGGCGGGGCATGGTGCGCATCGACAGCGGACGCTCGGGACGCACCATTGTTCGCTTCAATGCCGCCGAACGGTTCGTGCATTGGATGACTGCGACCTGCTTCATCATCCTCGCTCTTTCCGGGCTCAACATCACCTTTGGTAAGCCTCTGCTGCTGCCGCTGATGAGCCCCGAGGCCTTCACCGCCTGGTCGGAGTGGGCGAAGTACGCTCATAACTACCTGGGCTTTCCGTTCACGCTCGGCGTCATCCTGATCTTCTTCATGTGGATTGCCGGCAACATACCGAACCGCGTCGACGTTGAATGGTTCAAGCGCGGCGGCGGCATGGTCGGACATGACCATCCCCCGGCCTATCGCTTCAATGGCGGCCAGAAAATGATCTATTGGATCGTAGTGCTGGGCGGAGCCGTCGTGGCGTTGAGCGGCTACATTTTGATATTCCCGTTCTACGGCACCGATATTCAGACGATGCAGAACGCCGAAATGGTGCATGGCATCATCGCCATGTTGTTTATCGCGGCCATGCTCGGTCACATTTACATCGGTACCATCGGCATGGAAGGCGCATTCGAGGCAATGGGGCGAGGCACCGTGGATCTCAATTGGGCAAGGGAGCACCACGAACTGTGGCTTGCGGAGGAAGCCGCCCGCACCCGGCCAAGTCAATCGCTGCCGCACCCGGCCGCAACGCCCGGCGAATAGCCGAGACGCGGCTGGCTCGTCACACGCGCTGCGGGCACGCCGGACGAGTAGAGCCCTCTGCCATGTGAAGCCCGGATGGACGATCGTTTAGAGCCTCGCATCCGTATCCTGCTCGGGTCGTCGATCGCGATCGGGCCGGGAAAAGCTGCGCTTCTGGACGCGATCAGCGAGACCGGATCAATTGCCGCCGCCGGGCGACGAATGGGCATGAGCTACCGCCGCGCCTGGCTGCTCGCCAAGACCATGAACGCCTGTTTTCTGAAGCCGCTCATCGAGGCAGCAAAAGGGGGGACCGGAGGCGGCGGTGCCCGGCTCACCGCGATGGGGCGCGAGGTTCTGACGCTCTATCGGGCTATGGAGGACCATGCTGCGGCGGCGGTCGCCCCCGACATGGAGAAATTGCGCAGGCTAATGGTCAATCAGCCGCCGGAGGATTGATCCCCCTCACCTGCGATATGCAATAAATACCATATCGGGCTTAGCCGGCTGACATGATCAATTAGGCGATCACTCTGTCTGAAGAGGCTCGCCTTGCACGATCTTGCCGCCGCCCTCGCTGCTGCTTGGCAGCTTGTTCTTTCGGGCGATCCCACTCTTGTCGGGATCGTCTCGCTTTCGCTCAGTATCAGCCTCACCGCTGTTCTTCTCGCATCCGCGCTCGGGCTGCCGTTCGGCGCCGCCCTCGCGGTGCTGCGGTTTCCAGGACGAAACGCCGGGACCGTAATCGTAAACGCCTTGATGGGGCTGCCGCCGGTGGTTGCGGGCTTGGTCGTCTATGTCCTGTTATCGCGTTCGGGTCCCTTGGGGAACCTCGGACTCCTTTTCACCCCGGCGGCTATGGTGATCGCGCAAACGGTACTCGTGACGCCGATCGTGGCGGCAATAGCACGGCAGGTCGTCGAGGACCTTTGGCGGGAATACGGCGAACTCTATATCTTCGACGGCGTAGGGCGGATCCGCACTGTTTGCTCCCTGCTCTGGCTCGGGCGCTTCAGCCTGCTGACGGCGGTATTGGCGGGCTTGGGGCGGGCGGTTGCTGAAGTCGGCGCGATCCTGATTGTCGGGGGCAATATCGCGGGGGTTACCCGCACTATGACAACGGCGATTGCCCTGGAAACGAGCCGGGGCGATCTCGCGCTCGCTCTCGGTCTCGGGATCATCCTCCTTGCTCTGATCCTTACCGTCAATGCCACGGCGCACTTCGCCGGCAGCGCCGCGAGGAGGGCCGCGGCATGACACTAGTAGTGGTCCGCTACTTTGCA
Source organism: Allostellaceae bacterium (assembly GCA_045802495.1). GTDB lineage: Bacteria > Pseudomonadota > Alphaproteobacteria > ATCC43930 > CGMCC-115725 > AP-15. Next base: position 8,771 of record JBJMQW010000125.1, read on the forward strand.
GCTGGGTGCATGTTGCTATGGGCGGCAGCATTGCCCGCTGCTGCCCAACAGCAGTTCATTACGGTGGCGTCTACTACCTCGACGGAGGAGTCTGGGCTTTTCCGACATCTTTTACCCGCCTTCACCAAACAAACCGGCGTTGAGGTCCGGGTGGTCGCGGTCGGAACGGGGCAGGCGCTCAAAATCGGCGAGCATGGCGACTGCGATGTGGTCTTCGTGCACGACAAACCGGCAGAGCTTGCTTTTGTCGAGCGAGGCTTTGGCGTCGACCGCCGAGAGGTGATGCATAACGACTTCGTCCTGGTCGGTCCGACAAGCGATCCGGCGCGTGTTGACGGCGGCAAGGACATCGTAGACGCGCTGCGGAAGGTAGCGAATGCTAAAGCGCCCTTCGTCGCGCGCGGCGACGACAGCGGCACGAGCAAGGCGGAGATCCGCCTTTGGAACGAAGCGGGCATTGATCCCAAAGCAGCAGGCGGAGGCTGGTATCGCGACACTGGTTCGGGAATGGGTCCGACCCTGAACACGGCTGCGGCGATGGACGGCTACGCGCTGTCCGATCGCGGAACATGGCTCAGCTTTAAGAATAAGCAGAACCTAAAAATCATCGTTGAGCGTGATCGGCGGCTCTTCAACCAATACGGGGTCATGCTCGTAAATCCGGCAAAACACCCGCATGTCAAACAGGACCTCGGTCGCCGATTCATTGATTGGCTAACTTCGCCGGAAGGACAACGGACGATTGCCGACTACAGGATCAACGGCCAGCCGCTTTTCTTTCCTGATGCCAAAGCCTCACAGTCGTGAGGGACAAAGATCGATCAACTGTGCTCCAACCCACATGGGACAACTTGACGAGATTACATTGGGATCGGTTGTGAGTCTCGGATACCAACGTGCGGCAAGGGAAGAGCGAATCGGTGACTTTGCCGCGCTCGCTCTTCGCGTGGAACATGGGCCGCCGTCCGGCTCTTTTATGTCCGCTAGTGTGCAGGTTTTCGGACGCCGGCAGTGACGAGCCGTCCACACGTTCGGGGGGCCGGCGTCTGAAAAGCGCCAAGGCACGAAATCGCGGGAAGTGGGGCA
>JBJMQW010000126.1:0-2920 GCA_045802495.1 Allostellaceae bacterium
GTGTCGCTGATGGACCGCACCAACGTAGAGACCGTGATTGTCGCCGGCAAGGTGCGCAAGTGGAAGGGGGAATTGCTCGATGTCGATCTCAACCGGCTGCGCCAGCAGCTTGAGGCCTCGCGCGATTATATCTTCAACGCCGTGAACATCCCCCCGGACCGGCGAGGCCTGTTCAGTGTGCAGTAGGAGACCAAGCTTGTCAGCAGGGAGCCGGTTTCGACCATCCCTGCCAGTCCCCGCTGGGGTGCCGCCCTTCTTTTGAGCAGTAACAAGGTGATCCGTTCTTACAAAGAAGTAAGCCTCCGGTGAGGGCCGTCTTGCCGTCGTGAACCCGGGCAGCAAAGTCATATGACTACTCCAGGGGAGAGTCATATGACGAACGGACGAGTTGAGGTCATCACGTCGGTTGAGCGCCGCCGACGCTGGCCACTTTCCGACAAGGAGCGGATCGTTGCGGCGTCACTCGAGCCGGGTGCGATTGCATCGGAGGTGGCACGCGCGGCGGGTATCCACACGAGCCAATTGTACCGGTGGCGGCGTGATCTGTGCGAGCGGGCTGGAGCCATTTCGAAGTTTGCAGCGGTGGCGATTGCGCCGGTTGGGTCGGCGGCCGCCGTGGGAACGATCGAGATCGAGTTTGCGCGCGGGGCGCGGCTGCGGATCACTGGGGCGGTGGATGCCGCGACGGTCTCGGCGGCGATTACAGCTTTGGCGGCTGGCCCGCGGTCATGATCCCGCTGCAAGCGGATGTTCGGGTGTGGCTGGCGACCGGTCACACGGACATGCGGAAGGGTTTTGATGGGCTGGCGCTACTGGTGCAAGAGCAGCTCAAGCGGGATCCGCACGGTGGCCATCTGTTCGTGTTCCGCGGCCGGCGGGGCGGACTGATCAAGGTTCTGTGGCATGACGGCCAGGGCATGTGCCTGTTCGCCAAGCGGCTGGAACGCGGCCGCTTCATCTGGCCATCTCCCGCCGATGGGATGGTGACCATCACGCCGGCGCAGCTCGGCTATTTGCTTGAAGGGATCGATTGGCGGATGCCGCAACGCACGTGGCGACCGCAAGCGGCCGGCTGATTGCGGCATTGTGAATCACTGTACGATTGCCGGCTCACAAGAGTAGCGTGTTGTGATTCCACCATTGGCGATGAGCCTTGGTGATTCTCTTCCCGACGATATTGAGACACTGAAGCATCTTGTTTGCACGCGCGATGCCGAGCTTGCGCGGGCGCGCGCCGAGGCATCGAGCGCCGAGGCTTTAATCGCGCATCTGCGGCTCACCATCGAGAAGATGCGGCGCGAGATTTACGGGCCGCGCAGCGAGCGCAAGGCGCGGCTGCTCGATCAGCTGGAGCTCCAACTCGAAGAGCTCGAGAGCTCGGCCGCCGAAGACGAACTCGCCGCCGAGAAAGTGGCCGGCGCGACGCCGGTGCGCGCCTTCACCCGCAGGAAGCCGTCGCGCCAGCCGTTCCCGGCGCATCTGCCGCGCGAGCGGGTTATCGTGCCGGGGCCGAGCGCCTGCGCCTGCTGCGGCTCGACGCGGCTCGCCAAGCTGGGTGAGGACGTGACCGAGACGCTGGAGACGATTCCGCGGCAATGGAAGGTCGTGCAATACGTGCGCGAGAAGTTCACCTGCCGCGAGTGCGAGCGGATCAGCCAGGCGCCGGCGCCGTTCCACGTGCTGCCGCGCGGCTTCGCCGGTCCGAGTCTGTTGGCCATGATCCTGTTCGAGAAATACGGACAGCATCAGCCGCTCAACCGGCAATCCGAGCGTTATGCCCGCGAGGGCATCGACTTGAGCCTGTCGACATTGGCCGACCAGATCGGCGGCTGCGCCCTGCTGGTGCGCCCGCTCTACGAGCTCATCCGCGCGCACGTCTTTGCCGGAGAGCGCGTGCACGGTGACGACACCACCGTGCCGGTGCTGGCCAAAGGTCAGACGGCAACCGGGCGGGCGTGGGTCTACGTTCGCGACGATCGCCCGTTCGGCGGCCGTGATCCGCCGGCCGCGGTGTTCTTCTACTCGCGCGATCGCGCCGGCGAGCATCCGCAGCGCCATCTGAACGGCTATGCGGGCATTCTCCAGGCTGATGCCTATGCGGGCTTCAATCAGCTCTATGCGGCCGATCGTTCTCCCGGGCCGATCACCGAGGCTGCCTGCTGGGCGCATGGCCGGCGCAAGTTCTTCGTGCTCGCCGATGTGACCGCCAAGGCGCGCGGCAAGCTTGCCGTCATTGCGCCACTCGCCTTCGAAGCGATCAAGCGCATCGACGCGATCTTCGATGTCGAGCGCGAGATCAACGGTCGCTCAACCGGCGAGCGCATGGCCGTGCGCAGCGCCCGCGTCGCGCCGCTCGTCGGTGAACTTGAAGCCTGGATGCGGGCCGAGCGCGCCAAGCTCTCGCGCCACTCCGATGTCGCCAAGGCGATGGATTACATGCTCAAGCGCTGGGATGCGTTCACGCGCTTCCTCGTCGACGGACGCATCTGCCTCACCAACAATGCCGCCGAACGTGAGCTGCGCGGCATCGCTCTCGGCCGCAAGTCCTGGCTGTTCGCTGGCTCCGACCGCGGCGGCGAGCGGGCCGCGGTCATGTATACGTTGATTCAAACCGCCAAGCTGAACGGCGTCGATCCCCAGGCTTGGCTCGCCGACATCCTGGCCCGCATCAACGATCACAACATTCAAAATCTCGATCAGCTTCTGCCCTGGAATTGGAAGCCGATCTCGGCCAAGCTCGCTGCGTGAGCGCCCGCTCCTAAAGGTCCGACCATCATCACCCCGCGGTCCTCACCGAATGCTTACTCTCCAAAGTTAAAAGGAAACCTGAGCGTCGGGCTCGCCCTCGTCCCCACGATCCGAAATTCGTCCTCGGGGGAAACGCCTTCCGCGCATCGGTCCGTGTTTGAAATTCCGTGCA
>JBJMQW010000127.1:0-28589 GCA_045802495.1 Allostellaceae bacterium
CTTGGCCGTCGAATCCGCTGGTCGCGCCGGGCGCCGCCGCGATGAACTGCATTCCTCGCGCCCGGCGGTTCGCCGGATCAGCGTCTCCGCTCTCGCGGAAGTTCTCGCTAAAGGCCTCGACGATTTTGCGGCCTATCGCTCCGATGTAGTCTTTCTCTGCGTCGTCTACCCGCTGGTCGGGCTTGTCCTGGCGCGGCTGGCATTCGGCTACGATTTGCTGCCTCTGGTCTTTCCACTGGCCTCGGGGTTTGCATTGATCGGCCCGTTCGCGGCGGTAGGCCTGTATGAAATGAGCCGGCGGCGGGAAGCGGGGCTCGAGACCAGCTGGGCGGACGCGTTCAACGTTGTTCGCTCACCTTCCTTCCCGGCCATCGTGCTGTTGGGCCTCTTGCTGATGGTGATCTTTCTGTTATGGCTGGTCGCGGCCTTGGCAATCTATGAGCTGACCCTGGGCCCGGAACCGCCGACATCGCTCCGTTCGTTCATCGGTGACGTGCTTACCACCGGCCCCGGATGGACGATGATCGGGGTTGGCATCGGAGTTGGTTTCCTATTCGCCGTGCTGGCGCTAACGATCAGCGTCGTGTCGTTCCCGCTGCTCCTCGACCGTGACGTCGGAGTCGGCGCCGCTGTCTGGACCTCGGTGCGCGCCGTATTGGCAAACCCCGGGCCGATGGCCCTCTGGGGTATGATCGTCGCTGGCGGGCTTGTGCTCGGATCGATCCCGTTTCTCCTCGGGTTGATCATCATCATGCCGGTACTGGGGCATGCGACCTGGCACCTCTATCGCAGTGTTGTGCCGGGCTGACCCGGGAGGCTCCACCGCGGCCTCAGCTTCTGCGAATGCCGGCGGAATAACCCGCACGAGCGGGATCTGACCAGGTCCTATAGGCGCGCCCTGCGGCGTGTCGAAAGGGCAAGACATTTCTGCATGGCTGCGCTACAGTTGATGCAACGCTCGGCATACGCCGCCCCGATCGAGAAGCGGCGAGCCGAGAACGTCCGTGGGAGGACGCGATGGGAACGGGAGGGATTACACGGCGCACCGTGCTGAGGACCGCGGCCGCTGCGGCGGGCGTTCTCGCGGCGCGGGCCAGCCGCGGCTATGCGGCGAAAGTCGTTGCCCGCGGCAGCATGGTGCTGGCGTGGCATACCAATATCGCGCCGCGCTGGCTCGATCCGCAGCAGCACGACGGTGGCGCCACACCAGACAATTTTCTCAACGCCGTGCACGATGGTCTGATCAAGAACTTTCGCGACAAGCTGTACGATCACTTGGCCCTCGCCGAACACTTCGAATTTGCCGAAGACGCCAAGAGCGCGACCTTTTGGCTCCGGCCCGGGCTCCAGTTCCACAATGGCGCCCCCGTCACACCCCAAGACGTCAAATGGAGTTACGAGCACTATCACGGCGCCTGGGCCAAGGTGCTGCAAGACAAGACCGACGGTATCGAGATACTCGACGACCGCACTCTCCGCTTCGACTTCAAGGGACCGTTCCTGGATTTTCCGCGGCTGATGGGCACCGCCAATGGTTGCGGCGCAGCGTGGGTCGTCCCGGCGAAATATTACCAGGAGGTGGGGGCGGAAGGGTTTTCACAGAAACCGGTCGGCGCCGGCCCCTACCGGCTCGTCGCGCAGGAGCCGGGAGCAAAGCTCGAGTTCGAAGCCTTCGACGATTACTACCGCCCGGTGCACATCAAGCGCCTCGCAATCGTCAGCGTGCCGGATCCCGCCACGCGGGTGGCAATGCTCGAGCGCGGCGAAGCGGATATTGTCTACCAAATCCCCGGCGAGCTGATCGACCGGGTCAAAAGCAATCTGAAACTGATGCTGGCGCCCGTCGTCTCCGGCAATTGGTGGTTGGAATTTCCGGGTTTCCAAGACCCCAAGAACCCGTTCCACGACAAGCGTGTGCGCGAGGCCGTAAGCCTGGCGATCGACCGTGATGCGATCAACCAGGCCGAATGCGCCGGCTTGGGGAAAGTCGACGGCAACTGGATCAATGACGACGTTCAATACGCCCTCGATTGGCCGAAATGGGAGCGCGACCTTACCAAGGCGAAGAAACTGATGGCGGAAGCCGGCTACCCCAACGGCTTCAGGGTCGACTGGCTCACCCCCGCACCGCCTTATTATTCGCGGGGCGAGCGCATTCTTTCGCAGCTCCAAGCGATTGGCATTCGCAGCCGGTTGCAGGTCTTGGAGCGCGCCGTCTACACAAAGCGACGCCAGGGCGGAATAAAAGAATGGCCCGGGGTCAACATCCGTTTTACCGGCGCCCGCATCGGCGCGAGTTGGGCCAATTGGTACGAGGCCAATTTCAAATGCGGTGGTTTTCTTTCCGCCGATGCTTTCTGCGTGAATGATCTTGACGCGAAGTACGATCGCTACCTCGCATCGGACGATCCCGCGCAACGAAAGGCGCTAGCAGAAGAGATCCAGCGGCGAATCCTCGAAAACTACTACTTCGTCCCGGTGTTTCGCCACGCAGTGATCAACGCGATCGGCCCGCGCATTGCTGCAGCGAAATGGCAGGACGTGTTTCCGACAGTCACGACCGCCTACGCTTATCCCTGGGAAGACATCCAGCTCAAGCAATAGCAGAAAACCACGCGTACCTTGTTTAGGAGACACTAATGGGAAAGACGACGCTGACACGCCGCACAGTGCTGAGGAACGCGGCGCTCGCGACGACGGCTTTGGCGACGCCGTTGGTGCACAGCACCCGCGCGGCCGCAACGGTCGTTCCCAAAGGCAAGATGGTACTGGCGTGGCACACCAACATCGCCTCGCGCTGGCTCGACCCGCAACAGCATGACGGCACCGCCAGCCCCGACAATTTCCTGTTCGCGATCCATGACGGGCTGGTCAAGAACCTGTACGGCAACAAATATGACCACCTCGCGCTCGCCGAGCATTTCGAATTCGCGGAGGATGCCGAAAGCGCAACCTTCCGGCTGCGCCCTGGGCTCAAGTTTCACGACGGTTCGCCGGTCACCACCGCCGACGTCAAGTGGAGCTACGAGAATTACCGTGGCTCGTCGGCCAAGTTGCTGCACGAGAAGACGAAAAGCATCACGGTCAACGACGACCGCACGATCCGCTTCGATTTCAACGAGCCGTTCCTTGATTTCCCGATCCTGCTCGGTACCGGCAACCTCTGCGGTGCAGGCTGGGTCGTGCCGGCGAAGTATTACCAGCAGGTCGGCAAGGACGGGTTTTTGCAGAAGCCGATCGGCGCCGGCCCGTACAAGCTCGTCTCGCAGGAACCAGGGACGAAGATCGTCCTCGAAGCCTTCGAGGACTATTACCGGCCAGTGCACGTAAAGCGGTTCGAGATCATCGGGGTTCCCGAGGCGGCAACCCGGCTCGCGATGCTCGAGCGCGAGGAAGCCGACATCGTCTACCTGATCGAGGGGCAGTTGCTGCCGCGCGCCCAGCGCAACTCGAAGGTCATGTTGGCGCCCGTGCTGTCCGGCTCCTGGTGGCTCGAATTCCCCGGCTTTCAGGACCCGAAAAACCCGTTTCACGACAAGCGGGTGCGCCAGGCGGTCAGCCTCGCGATCGACCGCAAGGCGATCAACGACGCCGAAAGCGGCGGTATGGGCAAGGTCAGCGGCAATTGGATCAACAACGACGTCGAATACGCGCTCGAATGGCCGGAATTCGAATTCAATGTCGCCAAGGCTAAGGAACTGATGGCGCAGGCCGGTCACTCAAACGGCTTCAATGTCGATTGGCTGACGGTGGTGCCGAACTACTTCCCGCGCGGCGAGCGCGTCATCTCGCATCTGAAGGCGATCGGCATTCACACCAAGCTGCAGACGATGGAGCGCGGCGTCTACCTGAAGAAGCTGGAGGGCGGACTGAAGGAATGGCCCGGGCTGCAGATCATCATGAATGCGACCCGCATCGGCGGCAGCTGGGCCAACTGGTACGAAGGCATGTTCAAATGCGGCGGTTTCCAGGGCCAGGACATGATCTGCGTCAAGGAGCTCGACGCCAAGTTCGAGCAGTACCAAAAATCGTTCGACCGCGACGCGCGCAAGAAGCTCGCCGAGGAGATCCAACGCGGCATTCTGGAAAATCAGTATTTTGTACCGGTATTCCGGCACGCCTTCGTCAATGCGATCGGACCGCGCCTCAAGGCCGCGAAATGGCAGGACGTGTTCCCGACCGCACTAACCAGCGGATATGCCTACCCATGGGAGGATATCCAGCTCAAGGAAACCGCGGCCAATAAATCCTAGGCGGCTTGCTTGCCATGACCCAGTTCATCATCAGGCGCACCTTCTACGCGCTGATCACGCTGCTTATCCTGAGCCTGACGATCTTCCTGGTCGTGCGGCTGACCGGCGATCCCGTCACGCTACTGGCCGAGCCCGGCGCCCGCGCCGAAGATCTCGATCGCATTCGTCAGGAATGGGGTCTCGACCGCTCCTGGCCGGTGCAATACCTGGCCTTCGCCAAGAACGTCTTCACCGGCGAATTGGGCAAGTCGTTCAACTACCAGATGCCGGTCAGCACGCTCTATTTCCAGCGCCTGCCCAATTCGCTGCAGCTGGCGCTGGCGGCAACGCTGATCTCCTTTGTCATCGGCATTCCGGCGGGGCTGATCTCGGCGGTCAAGGTCAACAGCGGCTGGGATAATGCCGGCAAGGTGGTCGCACTGTTCGGCCTTGCCGTGCCGGGGTTCTGGCTCGGGCTGGTGATGATCCTGATTTTTTCGGTGTGGCTCGGCTGGCTGCCGACCAGTGGCATGGGGGGACCGCTGCATCTGATCATGCCGTCGTTGGCGCTCGGCTGGTACTTTGCCGCCTCGCTGTTGCGCCTGACCCGCTCGAGCATGCTCGAAGTGCTGCGCAGCGAGTACATCAAGTTGGCCCGCTTGAAGGGCCTGCCAGGCGTCGTCGTGATTGCGGTGCACGCCTTCAAGAACGCGCTGATCCCGGTGCTGACATTGGCCGGCATTAATCTCGTCGTCATGATCAACGCCGGGGTGATCATCGAGGTGATCTTTGCCTGGCCCGGGATCGGCCGGCTGCTCTACGAGGGCATCTTCCAGCGCGATTTCCCGCTGGTGCAGGGGATCGTCATGCTGGCCGGCATCATGATCGTGCTGATCAATCTGACGATTGACATCCTCTACGCCTACATCGACCCCCGCATCCGCCTGACTCGATAGGTGACCCATGGCCTTCGTATCTGAACAGACCCGTTCGCTTCTGGCCGCGGCGTCGCCGGGCTTCGCGGAGCTGCGGCGGGGCTGGTTCCGCCTCGCCGGCCAATTGCCGGTGTTGCCGTTAGCGATTCTGATCCCGTTTGTGCTGATCGCGTTGCTCGCCAATGTGATCGCGCCCTATGACCCGACCGAACCGATCCCCGGCGCCAAGATCTTCGAACCGCCGTTCTGGGTCGACGGCGCCAATCCCGCCGCCTTGCTCGGCACCGATTTCCAGGGGCGCGACGTCTTGAGCCGCTTGATCTACGGGGCGCGCGTATCGCTGATCGTCGGAGTGGCCGGGACGATCGTCGCCGGCGGCATCGGCACCACGTTCGGCATTCTGTCCGGCTATCTCGGCGGCTGGGTCGATCAGGTGATCATGCGCATCACCGACGCCTGGCTTGCCTTGCCGGCTCTCGTCTTCGCGATCTTCCTAGCGACAATGGTCGGGCCGAGCATGTGGAACATTGTGATCATCCTGGGTGCGGTCTACTGGACGCGCTACGCCCGGGTGATCCGCGGCGAGGTGTTGAGCTTGCGCGAGCGCGAGTTCGTGAAGCTGGCCGAGATCGCCGGCGCTTCGAGCGCCCGTGTCATCTTGCGCCATATCCTGCCGAGCGTGCTCAATTCGGCGATGGTGCTGGCCAGCCTGACGATTGGCGTGGTGATCATCGCGGAGGCCTCGCTGTCCTTCCTCGGCGTCGGGGTGCCGCCGCCGCAACCGGCCTGGGGCTCGATGCTCGCCGACGGCCGCTCGATGCTGATGGTCGGTGATTGGTGGCTGACCGTGTTCCCCGGTCTCGGCATCATGTTGGTCGTGCTGGCGACCCAGCTTATGGGCGACTGGCTGCGCATCCGCCTCGACCCACAATTGCGCAACCTGTAAGGACGGCTGGGCTGATGGCTCCCCTGCTCCAAGTCAGAGACCTGCAAACGCACTACGTTTCGTTCGGCGGCGAGCGCCTCGTCAAAGCGGTAGAGGGGGTGAGCTTCACCCTGGAGGAGGGTCAGACCCTCGGCATGGTCGGTGAATCGGGCTGCGGCAAGACCACCACCTGTCTGTCCATCGTCGGCTTGCTGCCGGCGGCGGCTCGCATCGTCGGGGGATCCATCGGTTTTGAGGGTCGCGAGCTGACGACGATGAGCCAGCGCGAGATACGCCATATCCGCGGCGGGCGCATTGCGATGATCCTGCAGGATCCAATGGCCTCGCTGAACCCGCTATTCAGCATCTATCGCCAGGTCGCCGAGCCAGCCTATTACCACCGTGCCATCCGCGGCCGCTCGCTAAAAGCACGGGTTGGCGAACTCTTGAATTCGGTGCGGATTCCCTCGCCGGCCATGCGCATGCGCGAGTACCCGCACCAGATGTCGGGTGGCATGCGCCAGCGCATTGTCGGCGCTATCGCGCTCGCCGGCGGCCCCAAGTTGATCATCGCCGACGAACCGACGACCAATCTCGATGTGACAATTCAGGCGCAATACCTCGACCTGTTGAAGGAATTGCAGGATCAGACCGGGGTTGCGATCATCTTCGTAACCCATAACCTCGGCATCGTCGCGCGCATGTGCGACAAGCTCGCGGTCATGTACGCTGGCAAGATCGTCGAAGCGGGCAGCGTGCATGACCTGTTCAATACGCCGCAGCACCCCTACACCAAGGCGCTGCTCGGCTCGATGCCGAAACTCGGCAGCAAGGAGAAGCTGTTCGCGATCCCGGGTCAACCGCCCGATCTCGCCACCTTGCCGTCGGGTTGCGCCTTTCACCCGCGGTGCTCCGAGGCATTGCCGCGCTGCGTCGACGAGGAGCCGGGCGAGGTCCATATTTGCGGCGCCTGGTCGTCGCGGTGCTGGCGCGCCGAACCGCAGGCAATCGAGGCCCCGAGGGACACGCATGTCGTCGTTGCTGTTGGAAATTGAAGGCCTGACGAAGTATTTTCCGGTCACCACTGCGCTCTTTCCGCGCCGCAAGGTGGGATGGGTCAAAGCGGTGGATGGGATCGACTTCGCGGTGGCGGCCGGCGAGACGCTCGGGGTAATCGGCGAGTCGGGCTGCGGCAAGACGACCACCTCCAAGCTGATCCTACTGCAGGAAAGCCCAACCTCGGGTTCGATCCGCTTCGACGGCCGGGATGTAGCCAAGCTCGACGGCGCGGAGCTGATGCGTTACCGACGCGAAGTGCAGGTAGTGTTCCAGGACCCCTACAGCTCGTTGAGTCCGCGCATGCGGGTCTCGGAGATCATCGCCGAGCCGCTGCAAATTCACACCGACATGACGCGCCAGCAGCAGCGTGAGCGAGTGGCAGAGGTGCTCGACCTAGTGGGGCTGCGACCGGAGGTGGCGCCGCTCTTTCCGCACGAATTTTCAGGCGGGCAGCGTCAGCGTGTCGCAATCGCACGGGCCCTCGTCACCAACACCCGCCTGATCGTGCTGGACGAGCCAGTGTCAGCGCTCGACGTGTCGATCCGCGCTCAAATCATGAACCGGCTCGAGCATTTGCAGCATACGCTGGGGGTCAGCTATCTCTTTATCGGACACGACCTGGCAACGGTGGCCCATATCAGCCACCGTATTGCCGTCATGTATCTCGGACAGATCGTCGAGCTCGCCGATAGCCTCGAGCTCTGTGCAAAGCCCCTCCATCCCTATACCCAGGCCCTGTTCACCGCGGCCCTGCCGTCGCATCCCGACGAACGGCACGAAAAGCTTACGATAACCGGCGAAGTTCCAAGCGCTCTTGATCCGCCCTCCGGCTGCCGCTTTCACACGCGTTGCCCGCATGCGATGCCGCAATGCAAACTCGAAGCGCCGGTCCGAAAGGAAACCGCTCCGCATCATATGGTCGCCTGCCATCTGTACTGACCGGCGCTTCGGGCGGTCTCGCTAGCACTACCTATCGCATCACCGCCAGCCGCCTTGCTCCATGATCCTCCGGACCGCGCCTGCCCTCATCCAGATCAGATCCCTCGCGTGGATCGCATTAAGCATGTTTGCCGCCGCCGCGCCCACCCACAGAAGCTGCTCGATCTCCGGGATCGGCCCCCCGGTCTCGATATGCGCCCCCACCGCGATGATCAGGGGCACCCGAGGATGCGGGTGCGGGTGCGCCCTTCCATCGCCTCGGTCGCGGCGGGGTTGCGACGCTTCAACACCATGACCAGCATTTCGGCAAACGCGGTGCGCACCTCGCCGCGGATCGTGACAAAGCGCCAGGGCCGCAGCCGCCCGTGATCCGGCGCCTGCAATCCGGCCTCGATGATCCGGGCCAGATCGTCCCCATCGGGCGCCGGCTCGCACAACTGGCCGACCGACGAGGCGCGTCAGCAGCGCCTCTAATGCTTGCGGCCGACGCTCCGTCGCCATCCTGCTTGCTCCGTTTCCGTCCATCCGTCCCTCCTTGAGCTCCAGAGGCAACGTTAAACGCGAGTGAGTTGCACTTGCAATAAATCATGGATACGATATCCGCGGTCCCACGGAGAGATGGCATGTTTCTGCTCCGTCCTGCGCGGTGTGCGCCACCGACGCGCCGATCGCCGATCTTCAGCCCGCGGAGTTGTTCGTGATCTGCCTCGCACGGCTGTGGGTGCTGCATGATCGTGATCCCGATGCCGTTCCCGCGGATTGGCGCGCCGGGTTCGCCCATATGCACATCGATCGCGACGGCGAAGCGAGTTTCGACACGCTGTTCGGTCTCGTCGCTGCCTCGGCTATCGGAAGCATTGACATCCGCTGCAAGCGCTGCCGGCACCTCGGGGAGGACGAGGGTCGGCTGCTGCAGCTAGTCTGCTTGTTGCAGGACGACCGCCTCGCCGAAGCCGCCCCCATCCTCGGAGACTGGCTGCCGGCCGGCACCGTCCGCCAGGCTGTGGGGCCGGCGCAAGTCTTCGCCGCTAGGCTCGCTGCGCGTGGCCTGTCGATCTCCCTCCGCGACGCCGAGGCCGCGGGGCGTTCGGTTGAGATCGGGGTACATGCCGCCTACGCTTCACGCCTCCGGCATTGAAGAGATGAGAGCGCGATGACTGAGCCCTTCATGCACGCTGCCGCGCGTTTGATCCAGCACCCGGAAATCGCCGCGCGCAGGAAGCGATGCGGGCGGCTGGCCGATATTCCCACTGCACTGCCGCATACCCACCGCCCGCTGATCGCAAACGCACTACTGAACCGGTCCGTCAACCATATCCTTGCCGAGGAACGCAGCGCCGCGACAGCGCCGATCCTGCAGCGTCTCGTCGCGCTGATCCTTGTTGGCGATCGGCCCGTCGGCGGCGATGGTTTCCTCAACGGCGATAATAGCTGATCCGGAGCGCGGCAAATTGCCGGCCGGTCTCGACGGCGCCCGCGCCTCGCGCCCCGCAGCGAACGAACGCTATATCGGCAATGAGGAGCTGTCGATCGAGGAGCTACTGACCGACCCGATCGCCGCGCTGCTCAGATGCCGCGATGGTCTTTCACTCGACGATGTCTGCCGCTGCATCGCCGAAGCGATGGCGTGGACCAGATTTCGCGCCGAAGGAATGTTGCCGCCCCATTGCCACAAGACTTGAACCTCAAATCCGGTCCGGCAACGTGGCACGACCCTTCGAGCGTCCTCCGCCATGTTCATCGCGATGAACCGCTTCAAGGTGCACAAGGGAGAGGAGCGGCGTTCGAGCGCCGCTGGCGCGAGCGCGGCAGCCACCTACCAGGATGCCCGGCTTCTCCATCTGCTTAAGGGTCTGGAATGAGCCGACCGCCTGCTCTACGCCTCGCATTCGCTGCGCTCGCGCCGATTTCGACACCTGGACGCGGGCTGCGGCGTTTCGTGCCGCATTGCGACGACGATGAGAGCCCCGGTCACTAGGAAAGAGCGAATGGCCGACAAAAGCGGTGATCGACTTGCGCATCGATACCGATTCCGCCCCTGTGGCATCTGCCTTCGCCTGGCCGGGGGACTCGCTAAATCTACGCGTCTTGGGCGCCAGAGCCGAGGAACCGGGCAGGGCCGGCGACCTCCGACTCGAGTACGGCTACACTCCATTCTCGCGGCCGGCCTTTCTTCGTTTCAGCGGCCGCCATTTCTCTAGCTTGCTTTGCGTCTTCAGCTATCACCGTGGCGTAAAATATGTCGCTGCCTGAAATCATACTACAGCTGAACTTTGTCATGTCGTTCTCCTTCGGCCCCTGTGCTACGCACGCTGGAAATCCTCAAAATGGCGACGGCCGGCCGCACCAAACCTTGGCTTACCACGCTCCGGCGGGCGGTGTGGCGGCCGGAGCGAGGCTTGCGGATTTGCGCTGCGCTTGGACGACGCTGCCGCGTCGCCCGCAACTCCACAGGGCCAACAGCCGCAAAACGGGATTTACATCGATGAGGGAAGCGGAGCGGATTTCATCTTGCGAACCTACGCTCCTGGTCCCATGACTCGGGTCCACCGCTCGCCTCGCGTTCGGGTCAGCTTGGGGGCGACCACGCTCACAATCCGCTCTCCTCGCGGAGGCGCCGCAGTCGCTCCGCGAGCTTCCGGGTGATTGCCGGGAAGGGGTCCTGGTCCAGCATCCGCGCGACGCGCTTCGCATAGGCCGAGCAGAGTAAAAGTGCAGGCCTCGTCAAATCGGAATCGCGGCGAGCCCGATCGCAGATTTCGACCAGCAACGCCATTTCCTTCTTTGGCACCCATCGGGCGAGCTCTTCCACATCGGCAGGCTCGATAACCATGTCGCCGATAATCGCGCGGCTCCCCGATTCAGGGTTCGACATCGCTTGCATGTAAGCGTTCTCCGTTCATCTTTTGCTACTGCGGACCTCCGATGGTCGCGTTGGAACATCGCTCGCTTCCGGACAACGACCAAACCGTGAAATCCATATGCCAAGTAAACCGGTCTGTCGAACGGCGGGCGGTTTTCTGGGCGCCCGAGCTGGATATATCAAGTATGATAAGCGGAAATTAAGGAAATCTAGGATATTGAGTTAGGCCGCTGAACGATGCGGGTAGACCTGCTGTTGATGCCTGGAACTGTGCTCGTTTCGCGTTTGGCCGGTGATTAATTGCCGCATCGGGACGTATCGCGGTGACGCTTGCATATCCCGGCTATGGCCTTGAGGGCTGAGGCTTTGTCCGCGGCCACCCGGCGTCGCAGCGAGACGAGGTTACAGCGCGAGAACGCGCTTCTTCAGAGCATTCTCGAAAACATCGGAGAAGGCCTCAGCGTCTTTGACCGCCGCGGGCGGCTAAGCGCACGCAACTCACGGTTTTGCGAGCTGCTCGATCTGCCGCCCGATCTGCCGATTGGGGCATCGCTCCGCGATATTCTCTTGCTGCAGACAGTGCGCGGAGATTTCGGCGAAGGCCGGACAGATGCCGAGGCCGTCGAGCGATGCGAGCGGTTTTACCGGGATGTGCCGACAATAAAGGAGCGTGTAACCCCGAATGGCCGCATCTTGCAGATACGCCGCCGTGCCATGCCCGGCGGCGCCGTGGTTTCGGTTTATTCCGACATTACCGAGATCAAGGTGTGGGAGCGCAGGCTTATGCAGGCCCGCAGTCAAGCCGAGACCGCGAACCGATCAAAGAGCGACTTCCTCGCCAATATGAGCCACGAATTGCGAACCCCGCTCAATGCGATCATCGGGTTTTCCGAGATCATCTCGCGAGAGCTGTTTGGCCCGATCGGCAACCAAAAATATCGCGAGTACATGACCGACATTCACAGAAGCAGCCTTCACCTTCTGTCAATTATCAACGATGTGCTGGACATGTCGAAGATCGAGGCCGGGAAGCTCGAGCTGTCGAGAGAGGGGTTGAACATCACGGACGTGGTAACCGAGGTCATTCGCATGATGCACGAGCGGGCCGCAAGCCGTCGCATCGAGCTGATTGCTCAGCTATCGATCGGTGAGGTAAGAGTTTGGGCCGATGAGCGTGCGATGAAGCAGGTTTTTCTGAACCTCCTCTCCAACGCGATCAAGTTTTCGCGCGAAGCGGGCAAAGTTTACATACGGGTCGCCGCCGATCTGCCGTCCGCGGCGGTTGTGGAGTTCGAGGATCACGGCATAGGAATGAATGAACAGGAGCAGGAGCGCGCGCTTCAGCCGTTCGGACAGGCACATTCGGCGACGACGCGCAATTACGGCGGCACTGGACTGGGGCTGCCCATCACCAAAGGCCTCGTGGAGGCACACGGCGGAAAGCTCACGATCAGCAGCCGTGCCGGTTGCGGCACCGTCGTCCGGGTTAATCTGCCGACCGAGGAGGCAGCGTTGGTCTCGACCGCTTGACCGTCACGGGATACGCCGCGCTCGGCAGGACTTTATCGTTGGCCGGCCGCAAGGCCCGAAAGAATAGAATCCCCGGCACAATCATAACGGTCACAGCCGCCATCATTCGAAAGCAGCCGGTATAGGCGGCAAAGGCCGCCCTATCCGCCGCTTCGGACAGCGATCCAGCGCCTGTTTCCGAGTGCCCGGGAAAGGCGAGGAGGTGGGCTTGGATGCGCGCCTGCAACACCGCGGTCATTATTGCGACGCCGGCGGCGCAGCCGAGTTGGCGGAGCAAGTTGTATACGCCCGCGGCATCTGTGCGCAATTCCGCGCCGAGCGTCGAGAAGGCAAGCGTGCTGAGGGGAGTGAAGAGCAGCCCGACGCCAATCCCTTGAACGGCATTGGCTGCGGCCAGCCACAAATCCCCACCATGGGCCGGCGTCAGCGACATCAAGGCGAGGCCGCCCGCGGTAATCAGCAGCCCGGCAGCCAGCAAAGCCCGGTTATCGATGCGGTTGATCCAATAGCCTACGGTCAGCATTGTCGCCATCGTGCCTATGCCGCGAGGCGACAAGGCTAGCCCGGCCCGCGTGGCGTCGTAGCCCAGAGGACCCTCGCTCAACGCCGGCAGGAAGACAATGGTCGTGAACAGCAATCCCCCCACAAAAAAATTGTAAAAGGCCGAAGTTGCAAAGTTGACGTTGCCAAATACTTGAAATTTGAACAGCGAAAATTGATTGCGAGCACCATGCAGCACGATTGCGATGAAGGCGAAGATCGCCAGCGCCGCTTCGACCATGACCTCGGGCGAAACGGGCCAGAGCTGGCCAATGCTCCGTTGGAGAGCCAGCTGGAGCGATCCGACGCCAACGACCAGGAGTAAAATCCCGAGGCAGTCGATGCGGGAATCGACACTCCTCTCCTCGAGCCTCGGCGTGCGTCTCAAACCCAACACGGCGAACAATCCGAGCGGAATGTTCAAGGGAAAGATCCATCGCCAGGATGCAAGATCGGTGATGGCGCCGCCGAGGATCGGTCCCATTATCGGACCGGCCATGATTGTCGCTCCCCAGATCGCCAGCATTCGACCGTGATCTTTTTCCGGATAGATATCGAGAAGAATCGCCTGAGACAGGGGTTGAATGACCCCTGCCGCCGCACCTTGAAGCAGCCGGAACTGGATCAGCGTCGCGGCCGAAGGAGCTACCGCGCAAAGCGCCGAGGCGATGACGAACAGGCTGATCGAGCCGGTGAAGAGCCGCCGCGCACCGCAGCGGCGGCGCAGCCACCCGGTGAGCGTGGCCATGACGGCGGACGCGCAAAGATAGCTGGTCATCACCCAGGATCCGAGATCGACCCCTCCACCCAAACTCTGTTCGAGTTGCGGCAGCGCCACGTTGGCGATCGTTGCATCGAGAGCCTGCATGGCGGTCGCGATCATCAATGCGATCGTAGACTGCCACTGATGGGACCTCGACAGAGAGCTTGGCTCCATTGTAATTGGACCCGGCAGTTCGCCGGGGCGTGCCTCAGCCGCGCGTCGCTAATGTCAAATATGTCGCTACAAGGGTCAACACAGTTTGTCACAGATCATCTATAATTTAATACAAATACCCGGTAATTTACATCTGTTCAGAGATTCATATTTTATTAGGATGCGAAGGATTAAATTACTACTTTGAGAGGAAAGAGGCTCAAACCGGATCCATAGTTGGAGAAAATTCTTGAAACGCCTGACGATGCTGGTTAGCGGCGAGGGAGAGTGGCTGGTCGAGAACAGCCCCGAATTTCTGGCTGCATTGGGGGATCCCGAACCCGACTACGATGCCACCGCATTTGCGGTGAGGAACCTGGGCTTCATCAGATTTCAGATGCTCGACGACTCGGTCATCGAGGTAGACTTGCACCCCCGCAATACCCAGTTGCCGGCGTTGCTCGCTGTCCAACAGCAGATATTGTCGTCGCGCGTCAAGCTGTTCCGCATCAAATATCTCGAAAGCTCCTGGCATTCCGAGATTATGATATCTCCCGAGCAGGCAATTTCACGGCTTTCTGAATTGTGCTCACCCGAGGTGACGTTGCCAACCAGTGAGCGGTTCTTCGTCGAGCCGAAAGATTATACCGAATTATTCCACAGCGAAGAGGGTCGGTTACGCCCGCTCGCGCAAAAATGGCGGATGTCTTTCGGTCACTTCGATCCGAGCGTCATCTCCTTTGCCATCAAGCATCAGTTGCTCTCCGGAATGATGGTCGTCGGCGTTCAGCCGCGTGAAAGGGACCCAATATTCCGATTTATCGGTGACGAGCACAACTGGTTGGGTCAAAGCTACCATGTAGTGGGCATTGGCGAAAAGGTCGAGAACCAGCCGGACAAAGAATTTGGAAGTTGGGTTTCCGAATTCTACAAGTCGGTAGCTAGTTCCGGGCAGCCCCGCTATGACCGGGTTACAGCATTGGTCCAATATCAGGAAGAAACCGGTAGGCCGCGGCGGACGGTTCGCTACGAGCGGCTGCTGCTACCATGGAAAACCCCTACCGACGAGATTTTCGTCACCTTGTCGAAGCTTGTCGAGAGCAGGCCCGGATCAAGCAAGGCGTCGCTTAATCCTGCATTGGCCGGCGGCAAGAGTTCCGTGGCCATGAATGCTGCGAGATCTTCGTAAATTTCGGCGGCCGCAGTGTAGGCGACGACAACTTCGAGTTCGCCCCAAGGCGATCCCGGATAAAAGATGCTGTGACTGAAATGCTTTTGACCGTAGCCGGCGGCCACGCCTTTCTCGACAAGGATAGGCGCGACGTAGGAAATCGTCCAATCGACCGGCCAACGGGAGCATGCATAAGCTCTCCCTATTCGCGGAAATAGACGGGACAGCTGCTTTCCGCGGAATTCGGGTCGAACCCAAACCGAGCCGGCGCTGAGCACGACGCCTGTAATCGACTGCGCGACGGGCGCCGTAACCGCGCACTGCTGACCGTCGTCACGCCCATAAAACATCGCACAAGCCTCCTCAGCTAAATTGCTGTCAGGCCAATAATAAATCCGCCCGGCCCAGGTCACGGCGATCTCTCCACTCGGGGTTTCTCCCGAGACCCAAAAAGCGTTTTCGGGTGAGACGTCGCTGAGTTCGGGGTTAAACATATTGACGAGGCGAAACCAGTTTCCACGAGAGACCTCAAGCTGGTTCAAGCGCACCAGCTCGTCGAAATCGTGACGAAGTCGCAAGCGGAGTCCCATCGTTCGTGCGGCCTTATCGCCCTCGATGACAAATTTGGCGAGCAGGCCTGCTGGACCATGCTCGATGGTCAGCGCGTCCGGAAGCCGCAAGTTGTTTTCTGGGACTGTATTCGGGTAAATAAGCGACATGGACTCCTCCGACGACAACAGTCAAGAGCCAATGGCTTCTCTGCTGGAGGCAGTTTTATTTGTTACGTTTTACACTGGGTATTTACCGAATGCGCAATCATGATTTCTTGTATTTTGCATAATATTGACCTTTCGTCAACAAAAAAATAGCGTTAATCGGAAGAATACCGTATTTAAACATCTAAAATTAGTTTCTTTTCCGGTGTCGTAGAAGCAAAGCTTCAGACGTCTCGGTGTCGGTCCGGAAACCCGCGCGGGACGTTGCACTATGGGGGAAAGCAGGGATACTAGACGATTGAGGCGGGGGAAACCCCGAGGGTGCAATGGTCAGCAAAGATGAATTGAAGCGCCAAGCCTGCGAGGCGATCGATCGTCACGCCGATGCGATCATCGGTCTCGGCGAGACGATCTTGCGCAACCCGGAAACCGGCTTCAACGAGGTGAGAACCGCCGCGCTCGTCGCTGAGCGCATGGGTGCGCTCGGGCTGTCGCCGCGCACCGGTCTAGCGCTGACCGGCGTCAAGGGCAGGCTCGCCGGTCGCACGCCGGGGCCCCGGCTCGCCTTCATCGGTGAGCTCGACAGTCTGCGCACTTCCGAGCACCCGCTCGCCGATCCGGTCACCGGCGCGGCGCACAGCTGCGGCCACAATGCTCAGATTGCCGGCATGCTGGGCGCGGCGGTTGGTCTGTGCGATGTCCAGGTCGCCAGGCACCTGGCGGGCGAAATCATCTTTTTCGCCGTCCCGGCCGAAGAGTTCATCGATGTCGAGGAGCGGGCGGGACGCGTCGCAAAGGGCGAAATCGAGTTCATGCTGGGCAAGCCCGAGCTAGTCGCCAAGGGCTATTTCGACGATGTCGACATGGCCATGATGATACATACGGGCTCCCGCGACGGGTCCAAGACGCGGGCAATCCTTGCCGAGTCGTCGAACGGCGCTCTGGTGAAGCAGATTCGATTTATCGGACGGGCCGCGCATGCGGGGAGTTTGCCGCAGCTCGGAGTCAATGCGCTCAACGCGGCGATGATCGCAATGAACGCAATCTCGGCCCAGCGAGAAACCTTCTGGGAAAAGGACACGATCCGCATCCATCCGATTATCACCAAAGGCGGCGATGCGGTCAGTGTTGTGCCGGCCGAGGTCACGATGGAGACTTTTGTGCGCGGCGGCTCGCTCGCAGCGATCGTCGACGCCAACAAGAAGGTAGACCGTTGTCTGCGCGCCGGCGCGATGGCGATGGGCGCCGAGGTCGAGATCCACACGATCCCCGGTTATCTGCCGCAACGTAACGACAAGCAACTGGGACACATCTTCGGCGGAAATGTCGAGGCCCTATTCGGGCCGGGCGAGTTCCACATCGGCGGGCACCGTACCGGGTCGACGGATATGGGCGATCTTGCGCATATGATGCCGGTGATCCACCCCTATGTTATCGCCGCCCAAGGGAAGGCGCACGGCGCCGACTGGCGGATCGACGAGCCCCAACACGGTTATCTCACTCCAGCCAAGCTGTTGGCGATGACAGCGATCGACCTGCTTTACGGAGACGCCGCGCCAGCCAATGAAATCCTTGCCAACTTTGAGCCCGCCATGACCAAGGACGCCTATCTGAGCTTTCAGCGTGGTCTCTTTCGCAAGGAGCGTTTCACCTACGGCGACCTTTGACTTGCGGCGGGATCGATCAAGGGCGAGTGCGAGCCAAGGTCGCCGACTGCAGCGTTTTTGTGCAGACTACGGCGCGAGGGGACCGCGTTTGGCGTCGACCGGCGTGCTCACCCGGCGCTCTGCGCGCTTCATTATTCTCCCGATCTGCCGAGATTTTGTTTCCTGTCCTGCCGCAAGCTCTTCGCGGTTGCAGTATTCGGGATTTCCGAACAAAATCGCCGATGCAACTGGAATGCGGAAAGGGCCCAAGGGTTTGTATCAGCGCGGCGTAGAGCCTTCGGCCGACGCATGGCGTGCAACATGTATCTCGGAGTGAGGACATGCCCTTCGATGGAATAGACACATTCGCGACCCACCCGCTTGCAAAACTCGGAGCGGTTGAGCTGCTGCTCGCCACGGAGCAGCAATGGTGCAAAGGCAGACTGCGCGACGCGCATGGGCGTCATTGCCTGGTCGGCGCCATCGAGGCCGTGGACGGACGGCAAATGCTGCAGCGCGTCATCCTGCAGGCAGCGAGAGAGGTCAGCGGCAAGCGCTATTGGCGGATCGAATTCTTCAACGACGATCCACGCACGACGCACGCGGACGTTCTCGAAGTGCTTCGGCACGCACGCGAAAACATCATTGCCGGAATGATCGGTGATCCTCAGCCATGGCACCGAAGGTGCCTACGGACGATGCGCGCCTTGCTCGGTCCGACGTCCGATCATGGCACGGTGGCTCATTCGCCAGAGCACGAATATGAGCTCAACGCGGGTCAAACCTGGGCGCGCGGCAGCGACACCGAAGACTGCCTCATCCCTCGCCGCGTCCGGGAGGCGCCGCGCACGGCTGTGCTGGAGCTGCAAGACTAGGCGGTTTTTTTCAGCCGCGGTTCACAGAACCCGGGGCTGCCGATCTCGCCGCCCGCGGCGCTGCGTGCTTTATCCGAATGCGTGGGCATTGGCGGCCCCAACGTCGAGCCGTCACTGACATGCCGTCATTGACATAGGGTGACGAGAATGCAGAGCTCGTGGTCGGATGCGGATGCCGCGCGCATGGTCGAGCGTTATGCCGCCGAGGGCGTTGGGCGCGACCTCGCACTGCGCGTCTACACCTCTCGACTGATGGGGCGCGAGCCTCGGCTGGTCTTGCACGGCGGCGGCAATACTTCGGTCAAGACAGTCATGCAGGACCTTCTCGGCGACGAGGTCGAGGTGCTCTGCGTTAAGGGCAGCGGCTGGGACATGGCGACGATCGAGCCTGCCGGGCTGCCCGCGGTGCGGCTCGCTCCGCTGCGCAAACTGCGCCGGCGCGCAGCGCTGGACGACGAAGAGATGGTGCGCGTCCAACGCGCCAACCTGATCGATCCCGGAGCCCCCAATCCATCGGTCGAAACGCTGCTGCACGGCTTCCTGCCGCACAAATTCATCGATCATACCCATTCGACGGCCGTGCTGAGCCTCGCTGATCAGCCGGATGCCGCCGAGCGCTGCGCCGATCTCTACGGCAGGCGCATGGGCCTCGTCCCATACATCATGCCCGGGTTCAAGCTCGCCCAGAAAGCGGCGGAAATCTTTGAGGAAGACCCCGCCGTCGAAGGGCTCGTGCTGTTGAAGCACGGCGTCTTCACATTCGGTGACACGGCGCGGGAGGCGTATCAGCGCATGATCGCCGTCGCCTCGCTTGCTGAAGAAGAGATCTCTCGCCGGCGCAAGACGGTCTTTGTCGCCGGCTCCCTGCCGGCCGAGATCGCCACTGTGGCCGAGGTAGCGCCGATCCTGCGCGGCGCTTGCGCCATTCGCGATCCGTCAGGGTCGGGCGCCTATAAGCGGTTTCTCCTCGAATACCGCTCGAGCCCGGCGATCCTCAATTACGTTAACGGGGCCGATCTGCGGCGTTACGGCCAGGCCGGGGTCGCAACACCGGACCACACGATCCGCACCAAGAATTATCCGCTCATCGTTCCGGCACCGGAGGCGGGGCGGCTCGACGAGTTCACAGGGTCTGTGGGCGCGGCGGTCGCGCGCTTCACGGCCGCGTATCATGCCTATTTCAGCTGCCACAACGCCCGGCAAGCGGCGCCAAAACGCGAGCTCGACCCGATGCCGCGGGTGATCCTGGTTCCTGGCCTGGGTCTGTTCGGACTTGGGCGCAGCATAAAGGACGCGCGGATTGCGGCGGATATTGCCGAATCCACGGTCGGCACCGTGACCGACGCCGAAGCAATCGGCCGCTTCGAGTCGGTGAGTGAAGCAGACCTCTTTGACATCGAATATTGGTCGCTCGAACAAGCGAAGCTCGGGCAGAGCGTCGATAAGCCCCTCGCCGGCCAAATCGCGGTCGTCACCGGCGGCGCCGGAACAATCGGCCTTGCCACAGCGCGTGCAATGAGCGGCGCTGGAGCCGAAGTAGCATTGCTCGACATCGATCCGGCCGCGACGCGGGAAGCCGCGAAAAAGCTGGGCGGAGCAGCACTTGCAATCGAATGCGACGTAACCGACGCCGGCTCGGTGCGCTCCGCCTTCGATCGCGTCGCGGCTTATTTCGGCGGCGTTGATATTGTCGTCTCCAATGCCGGCGCTGCCGCGCAAGGCCGGATCGGCGAGGTCGAAGACGCGGTATTGAGGCAAAGCTTCGAATTGAATTTTTTCTCCCACCAGACGGTCGCCCAAACGGCAGTCCGGATCATGCTCGCCCAAGGGACTGGCGGTTGTCTTCTGTTCAACGTCTCGAAGCAAGCGATCAACCCCGGCCATCGGGCCGGACCGTACGGCCTGCCGAAGGCCGCGACGCTGTTCCTGGTCCGGCAATACGCGCTCGAATATGGCGCCGACGGCATTCGCGCCAATGCCGTCAATGCCGACGGCGTTCGCAGCGGCCTGCTGACGCCGCAATTCATCGAGCAGCGCGCTGCCGCATACGGCATGACCGCAAGCGAATACATGTCGCGCAATCTGTTGCGTCGGGAGGTCACCGCCGAAGACGTCGCTCAGGCATTTCTGCATCATGCCGTGGCGCTCAAGACCACCGCCGACGTCACAACCGTAGATGGCGGCAATATTGCCGCCACCCTACGCTGACGGCTCCTGCAGCCTTGGCCAGTCGGCGTAAGATTGCGGCGCAGAGATTTGAGGTAACCGATGCAGCAACAGGATTTGGGCTCCCTTGCCGCGGTTTCCAAGTTGACGCTCGGGGGCGGCGGGCTCGGCATGGTTTGGGGGGCAACGAGCTGGGACGAATGCGTCGCCACGGTGCACGCCGCGGTCGCCGCCGGGATCAACCTGATCGATCTCGCGCCGCGCTACGGCGACGGCAAGGCCGAGCAGGTGGTCGGCGAGGCCTTTGCCGGTCATCTGCCCGAGGGGGTTCGGGTCACCAGCAAATGCAATTTGGGCAACACGCCACCCGCGGAAATCGAGCCCGTGCTGCGGCGCTCGATCGCGGGGAGCCTGGAGCGGTTGCGCCTCTCACGGCTCGATCTGTTTTTTCTACATTCGAATGTGGTGCCGGACGACCGGCACATCGCGCAGCATCCCGACGCCGCCCCGCGCATGACGCTTTACAGGACGTTTGTCGAGCATGTGCGTCCGGCCTTCGAAAAGCTGGTGGCGGAGGGCCTGATCGGCGCCTGGGGCCTGACCGGCATCGGCCATCCCGATACGATCGTCAAACTGCTCGGCGAGCACCCAGCGCCGGCAGCGGTGCAGTGCATCGCCAACCTGTTGGACTCGCCGGGCGGGTTGAAATTCTTCGACGGGCCGGCGAAGCCGCGCGCCGTGATGGCGGCGGCTCGCGCCAACGGTGTCGGCATCATGGGCATTCGCGCGGTGCAGGCCGGGGCGCTGACCGGCGCGATTGATCGGCCGCTGCCCGCCGACCACCCGGAGATCCGCGATTATGATCGCGCGGCAGGCTTCCGCAAACTCGCCGCCGATCTCGGGTTCACTCCGGCTTTCCTCGCGCATCGCTACGCGCTGTCGCTCGATATCGACACGCTCGTGCTGGGCGTGAAAAACCGCCAGGAGCTTGCCGAGTGCGGCGCCGCCGCCGAAGCCGGTCCGCTCCCAGCCGAATTGATGACCCGGATCGACCGGTCAGTTGGCCGCGCCGATCATCCTGCGGACGAATAAGCCGCCCTCTTCGATCCCCCGAAGGCCGGCCTTGAGCTCGGGGTGAAAGAGATGCCACACATGGACCATCTCCGGCCAGATCTGCAGATCCACCCGCACATCGGCGGCGCCGGCGGTTTTTGCCAATCGCAGCGCGTCGTCGAGCAGGGTCTCCGCGGCGCCGACTTGGATCAGTAGCGGCGCCAGGCCGGTCAGATCGGCGTAGATCGGCGCCGCCAGCGGCGAGCGCGGGTCGGCGCCGTTCAAATAGAGCCGCGCCATGTCGAGGATGCCCGTTTGCTGTACCATCGGATCGGCAGCGGCCCTTGTCGTCATCGTCTCGCCGATCGCTTCCATATCGACCCAAGGCGAGATGCACCAGCCGCAGGCTGGCTGCGGCAGACCGGCCTCCCTGATCGCAACCATCGCCGACACCACCAGGCCGCCGCCCGCGCTGTCGCCTGCGATCGCAATCCGCCCGGGCGGATAGTCTTTCGCCAACAGAAACCGATAGCCTGCGATTGCATCATCGACCGCGGCGGGAAACGGGTGCTCGGGAGCCAGCCGATAGTCGAGTGACAGCGCCCAACCTCCGGATGCCCGGCCGGCTTCGGAGACAAGGTGCCGGTGGCTGTCCAGCGAGCCGATCACATAACCGCCGCCATGCAGATAAAGGAGCGCGGCACTGCGGTCGGCTTGCGGGGTCGAGGTCCATTCCGCTCGCACCCCGTTTGCGTTGACGGGCTCGACCGTGACATCCGGCTTGACCCCGTATTGCAGGCCCCGCGCGTCGATGTCGTTGCGGCGCTGCCGGTAATCATCGGACCGCGGCCGGCTTGCCAGCTTGGCGCGCAATGCGCCGATCTCGGCGTCGCTCAACTTGGGTTCTCCCCGTTTTTCCATTGCCGCAAGACGTTACCGCCGCTTCAGTGGGAGCGCGAGGAATTTGTCGAGGCGAGCAGCGCGATGTAGTCCCAGGCCATCGTCGCCGCAGCGAGCGCGGTGATCTCGGCGACGTCGTAGGGCGGCGAAACCTCGACCACATCCATCCCCGCAAAGGCGAGGCCGGCGAGCCGGCGCAGGATCGCCCGCGCCTGCCACGTCGCCATCCCGCCCACTTCGGGGGTGCCGGTGCCCGGGGCAAAAGCCGGGTCGAGCGCATCGACATCGAAGCTCAAATAGCAGCGCGCATCTCCGACCACATCGCGGATCCGCTCGGCAACGGGCTTTGGCCCGGTTTCGTGCACTTCCTCCGCCGAGACGATCGTCACCCCCTTGCCTGTCGTCCAGTCGAAGATGTCGCGGTGCATCGGCGAGCGGATGCCGATCTGGATTGTGCGCCGCGGATCGATCATCCCCTCCTCGATTGCGTGGTAGAAGGGCGATCCATGGCCCCAGGCCAGCCCGAAGCTTTCCGGCCAGGTGTCGACATGGCCGTCAAAATGCACGAGGCCGAGCGCGCCGTTGCGGCGCGCCAGCGCTCGCAACAACGCGATCGTGATCGTGTGGTCGCCGCCGAGCGCGACGAGATGCCCGAGCGGCGCGGCCTGCTCCTCGATCTTGGCAAGCGTGCCCAGGATGTCGCCATGCCCGATCCGAAAGTCGCCGATATCGGCGAGCTCCATCGCCTCGATTTCCGCCCAGGACGCCGGATGATCGCCATCGACCAGCATGCGGCTCGCCTGGCGGATCGCCGCCGGCCCAAAGCGCGCGCCCGGGCGGTTCGAGGTGCCGAGATCAAACGGGACGCCGGCGATGCAGATTGCTGCGTCGGCGTTTGTGCGCTCGAGGCCGAGAAAGCTCGGTCTCGTGGCAAATGTCGGTATCGAAGTCATGTCCTCTATCTGGGGACCCCGTCATCTGGGTTGGAGGCGCGCCTGTTCATCGCCTTCACTCACTGGGCTGGCTACAATCTGAAATTGTGTCTACAAATCATCTCCGCTGCATCTGCAGCGGGCCTGCAGCGAAATTCTCCTATTCGTTGCAGTACGCCGTCAACCGCCGTGGCGTTCGCCACCGCGCCCTCGGCGGACACGATGCGGTGAGTATAGAACGAGTAAAGGGCGATTTTATGACCATGATCGTCCTCGGGCTTCCAAGCGCGCGGCCAACGGTCGCTCTCCCTACCCTAATTCCGGCGGCGCCGCACGATGAGGTTGCCGACATGGATCTGCACGGCCTCGCCGTCCTGGTTCAGCGTCGTTGTCCGCACCTTTATGAGGCCTTGGTCGGGCCGCGATTTCGAGGGCCGTACCTCGAGCACCTCGATTTCGACGCGCAGCTCGTCCCCGGGCCGCACCGGCCGCGGCCAGCGGAACTCGTCAAAGCCGGCTCCGACGATCCCGCCGGCCGGCTTGAATTCGCTCTCGACGAGCAGTCGCATCGTCGCCGCCGCCGTATGCCAGCCGCTTGCCGCCAGCCCCTGGAAAATCGTGCCGCGGGCAGCCTCGTCGTCGAGATGAAAGGGCTGCGGGTCGAATTCGGCCGCAAAGCTCTTGATCCGCTCCTCGTCGATCCGCAGCCGTCCCGAGCCAAAGACTTGCCCCACCGCAAAATCTTCGAGACATCGTTCATTCATCCGCGTTGCTTCCGGCCGATTGAGGGCACGCGCTCATCTAGGCGCCTAGCATTCCGTGCAACCAGGGTCGAGCGCCTGCCCTCGCCGAGTTCAATCAGGCTCGAACGCGTCCTTGTAGTCGACGCGCAATGAAGGGTCCTGGTCTTCCTTGCGGGCGATGCAATTGCCCGCAACCAGGAGCTCGATGTCGGTCCCCATAAAGCAGCGAAACGCGTCTTCCGGAGTGCAGACAATCGGCTCGCTTCGGACATTAAAGCTGGTGTTCACGAGAACCGGGCAGCCGGTACGCGCTTTGAAGGCGGTGAGCAGCGCGTGATAACGCGGGTTGGTCTCTCTGTGAACGGTTTGAATTCGCGCCGACATGTCTACATGGGTGACGGCCGGGATCTCTGAACGAATAGTATTGAG
The DNA here is from genome assembly GCA_045802495.1 of Allostellaceae bacterium. GTDB lineage: Bacteria > Pseudomonadota > Alphaproteobacteria > ATCC43930 > CGMCC-115725 > AP-15. The sequence goes on from JBJMQW010000127.1 coordinate 24,571, forward strand.
CCGCTCGATCCCAAAGAGCGCTTTGTCTTCCTCCGATACCGGCCGCCGGCGGTCCTCGCAGAGGTCGGCGACGACGAGCATATAGGGGCTGTCGCCATCAAGCTGGAACCACTCGGCCACGTCTTCTCGTAAGACAGAAGGCGCGAACGGGCGGAAGCTCTCGCGAAACTTTACCTTGAGGTTCAGTTGCCGCTGCATCTGAGGCGACCGCGGGTCGCCGAGGATCGACCGGGCCCCGAGGGCGCGTGGACCGAACTCCATCCGTCCCTGGAACCAGCCAACCGCCTTTTCCGCGACCAGCGCGTCAACCGTGTCTTCGATGAGCGTCTCGTCCTCGACAACTTTGAAGACCGCCCCGGCGTTATGGAGCCGCGCCGCGATCTCCTCATTTGAAAAAGCGGGCCCAAGATAGGCACCTTGCATCCCGTCGAGAACGTTTCCAACCCTCCGCGGCTGATCGAGAAACTCGTGATAGGCTGAGAGCGCGGCACCGAGCGCGCCGCCGGCATCCCCGGCAGCCGGCTGAACCCAAAGATCCTCGATCACCCCGTCGCGCAATATCTTGCCATTGGCGACACAATTCAGCGCGACGCCGCCAGCCAGGCAAAGCCGGCGAAGCCCGGTTTCCGCAACCAAGCTTCGGACCATCCGCACGATCACCTCCTCGGTCACTGTCTGGACCGAGGCAGCGAGATCCATATGGCGCTGCTCCAGCAGGGCGTCCGGGGCACGCGGCGGGCCGCCGAACAAACGATCGAAACGGCCGTTGGTCATCCGCAGCCCGACGCAATAGTCGAAATATTCCTGATTGAGATTAAACGATCCGTCGGATTTGAGGTCGATCAGCTTATCCAGGATGATATCGGCGTAGCGAGGCTCGCCATATGGAGCCAATCCCATCACTTTGTATTCGCCGGAGTTCACCTTGAATCCGGTGTAGTAGGTGAAAGCCGCGTAGAGCAAACCAAGCGAGTGGGGAAAATGGATTTCTTTCAGCATCTCGATGCTGTGGTCTCGGCCGATCCCGACACTGGTGGTGGCCCACTCTCCGACCCCGTCCATTGTAAGGACCAGCGCCTCATCGAAGGGTGAAGGATAGAACGTGCTCGCTGCGTGGCTTTGATGGTGCTCGGCGAACAGCAGCTTACGTTGCCAGTCAAAGCCGGGCGCCCGCGCTTTGAAGCGCTTACCAAGAAGATCCTTCTGGAATAATTTCTGCTTGAGCCACAGCGGCAAGGCCATTCGGAAAGAGTCAAACCCGCGTGGCGCAAAGGCGAGATAAGTCTCGAGCAATCGTTCGAATTTCAGAAACGGCTTCTCGTAGAAAACGATGTAATCGAGCTCGTCGAGCGATAGGCCGCCCTCGTCGAGACAATAGCGGATAGCATTCTCGGGGTAGCGCGCGTCCTGCTTTTTGCGGGTAAACCGCTCTTCCTGCGCCGCCGCGACGACGCGACCATCCTCGACCAGCGCCGCCGCGCTGTCGTGATAAAAGGCGGAGATCCCGAGAATGCGCATCCGGCAACCCATCCCCGTCAAAACAGCGTGTAGATGAATGGTGCGATCACCGAGCCTTGGGTTGCTATCAGCAGCGCACCAAACAACGCCATGGTTATCATTATCGGCGCGAGCCAGAATTTCTTGCGAACGCGCAAGAAAGCCCAGAACTCGCCTATAAAACTCCCCATCGGATTTCTCTCAGAATTGCTGCCTCATGCTCGGACCCCCGCCCGGCGGCGGCTCACGATTTATCCAATACGTGGATACAGTCCGATCGGGTTGCAGGCGCAATGGTCGCTTGCCGATTACACGCATAACAAACGCCATTGGGGTAACCAGAAGAAAGAACAGGAGAGCCAAGACGACGGGATTGACCACCTTCGCGATTGCGGCGCCTCCGCTCAACCAGAGTCCGTGAAGCGCCGACAAGCGCGAGGGTGCAACGACCCCGACCAGAAACAGCATAGCGCCCGCAACGAAGATCAAGCACGGGACCGGGAGGATCGCTCCCGCCACCAACGCTTTTGCCGTGCCGATCACGATCAAAATGATGCCGACCGTGCACCCGAACGCTCGATTGCTGCCCGCTTCGACCCGCTCGTCGTCGCGATAATCCTCGTGCAGCGAAGGATTGTGGCTCACCGAAATCCCCTCCATGCGAATTGTATACGGCCTCGACCGCCTTCCGAAATCTCGATCAGAAGCGCAAAACCTTTGCGGCGCGTCTTTGCGGCGGAGGAGCGGTGTATTAAGCCCCTGGCTGGGCTTCCCGCGGGCCTGGCGTTTTTATGTATGCCGGATGCTGCTCCAGCTAAAGATCGAGAATCGTGTACACCCGGGGCTCGCAGTTCTGCAGCGCGAGTTCTCGCTCGACCTCGTGGAGATAGACCGGGTTCATGATGACGACGTTGTCCGGGCGGTATTCGCGCAGGAATGCCGGCGCCACGATCCGCTGACCCGTACTGGGCAGAAATTTGCCGACGCGGTAAGGATTGATGTCGACCGCGTGCTCGACCTCGTCGCACACCCCGAGTGTCGTCAAAAACGCGACGGCCTTGGATCCGGAGCCCCAGAGAACCGTGCGCTGCCCGGCAGCCGCCCACTCACGCAGTCGAGTGAGCCATGCTGCACGACTGCGCGTCACGGCGGCGGCGAAGCTGCTGCAACGGTCGATGATCGCGGCGGCATCACCCTCGCTGCCATGGGCGACATCGGATCGGCGCTCCTCAGGGCTCCCCACAATCATCAAATATTGGTCGTCATACCCGGTCCAGACCCGCTGTACTGCGAAACCCGTCTCACCAAACAGGTATTTGAGCGAGGCGGCGCCAAAATACGAGCAATGCTCATAGTAGACGTCCCAAAATGCCCCTTCTTTCAGGATCCGGTCGACATCTGGCACCTGAAAAAAAATCACCGAATCCTTGCGGTTCGCAACGGAGCGGACAGACGAGAGAAATCGCTGCGTTTGCCCGATGTGCTCGAGCGTCATCTTGCAACATAGTAGATCGGGTGCGACTTCGTCCGTGGTTTCCGTGAAGAATTGGCGAACGAACCGTATATCCTGCCCGGGGCGCTGTCGGGCGGGGACAAAGCTTGGATCGTATCCGATGCCGCGATTGCCCCCTAGCTGGCAGATGAGGGTCAGAAATTCGCCTTTCCCGCAACCGATCTCCAGCACGGTTTTGCCGCGAACATTGTAGGTGCTGACAAGTTCCTCAGCGATGGCGCGGTTGAATGTGTTGAACGTGGGCGAGAAACCCTGGGTCTCCTCGTATTGATCCGAATAGACGGTACGTTCCGGATCCCACGCCGCGTTAAAGATGAAGCTGCATTCGCTGCAGACCGCAAGCGCGATGTCGCCGGTCGGGAACCGCAGAGCGCGGGCTCGATCCTCGACCAAAAGACAGCTATTGGTTGGAACGCCCCGCGCCTCATAAAATGAATGACAACAGCCGACCGACCTGCAGTTCGGACATACGGTCTTATCCAACGGCGGACCTCCCAACGGCTTCGATATGCAAGGCGGCGCGCATCAGAAGGGCTTGGGGGATTGTGCCGCGCCGGCCGGCAGATTTGCAGCCGGCACGACCCAGCGCAACTTGCTGTCGATGGCGCCGCGATCCATCAGGGATTGCAGATAGGCGAGGCGCTGGTAGCGCGCCCCTTCGAAATCCTCCAAGAGGAGCCCGTATTCATTATATTTGTTGTAGAGCTCGCGCACCCCGCGGCGGGCGGTCCATTGCGGCCGGAATTTGGGCAAGAGGCGCGAGATCTTCGAGCAATCGACCCGGTAGGTCCGCTTGTCGGGACCCGCCCCGGTGGCGAATTCGACATGCGAGCCGGGCACCGTCGCCTCGACGATCTGCGCGATTTCGCGAATGCGGTAGTTCTCGGTGGTGATCCCGACATTGAAGATCTCGCTGTGAACCGTCTCGACCGGCGCCTCGAGAGCGGCGACAAAGGCCCGGCCGATATCCTCGATATGGACGATCGGGCGCCACGACATGCCGTCGCTC